>JAGCGM010000083.1 GCA_017649635.1 Paludibacteraceae bacterium
GGGAGACTCGGCGGTGAGGAAGATCTTCGAGCCATTGGGCATATCAACCCGATTCGAACGGGGAGGCGTCACCCTCTCACGAAGTGGCAAACCGGTGGAGCGCTTCCGCTACGACTTCGTGGGGCAGCCGGATTTGGCGCAGACATTGGTGGTGACCTGTTGCGCCCTAGAGATTCCTTTCGAGTTCTCAGGCGTCCAGTCGCTGAAGATCAAGGAGACGGACCGCATCGCCGCGCTGAAGAACGAGTGCGCGAAGTTCGGTTATCTGTTGACGGAGCCAGGCGAAGGAATGCTCGCATGGAACGGCGAGCGTTGCGCGGCGCAGGAGGAACCCGTCGTGGCGACCTACGAAGACCACCGCATGGCGATGGCTTTCGCCCCTATGGCGATGGTGCGGGGCTCCGTGCTGATAGACCAACCCATGGTGGTCACGAAGTCCTATCCGGAGTTCTGGGAGCACCTCAAGCAGGTCGGCTTCGAGGTGAAGGAAGCGTAGGCATCAACAAATGCACAACATAACAAATCGATTTAATAACTTAATTGAGAGAAAAATGAAGAAGTACGTATGTGAAGTATGTGGCTGGGAATATGACCCAGAAGTAGGTTGCCCTGAGGCAGGTATCAAACCAGGCACACCATGGGAAGAGGTACCGGAAGATTTCGAGTGCCCATTGTGCTCCGTCGGCAAAGACCAATTCACGGAGGCAGAGTAAGCTAATAATCGGAAGATTGAAGGGAAAGAGAGGGGAGCCGCTATGATAGCGACTCCCCTCCTTCGTTTATTTACAGACTATTGATTAAGCCTTATTTACTTGGCTTCAAGTCTACTTTTCAAAGAAGCGTTCTCCTCCTTCAATGAGTTGATCTCCTTCTTCATGTCGATCAAATGGAGGGTAAGTTCCTCCACCTTCTCGAGGAGCAGGTTGCTCATTTGGGACATGCTCATACCGTTCTCAGCCATCTCAGCCGCGGAAGGCACGCCAGGGAGGTGCTTGTTCTCCTTCACGAAACTCTCCACCTCGTTGAGCGAACGCAGGTTGTAGTTCTCGTCGAAGACATAGTCAGCGGCGTTGTTCATCTCGACGTTGATGTCCTTCGTCTTGATCTGGTCAGCCTTCACCTCAGCCACCTCCAACTCGTTATGGCAAGTGATCTTTCCCCCTACATTAAGATTATGCTGAAGCTCGGTATTACTTTCCACAACCAATGAACGGGTGATAGTCACCTGACTATTATTAGCCGACATGAATTGCGCACCCGCATTGCCATTAAAGATATAGTCCGCCGCATAAAAGGTCATGCGGGCATAGTATGTAGTGCCCTGGGAAGCAAGGATCAAACCAGACGTTGAAGAAGGACCCTTGATGTCAAATTTTGTGCCATTATCCGTGACGAACCGCGTGAGTCCCTTCACATACAATTTGTAATTGGCGGTTGTGTTGGAAGGAGTGACTCCGATCGTCACATTGCCGGTATTACCCGTTAGTGGTGTATTGTACAAGCCATAGCTATTACTTGTCCAAGACTGCGCATTAGCCGCACATACACACATTGCAACACCCATTGTTGCCAAGATTGCTTTTTTTATACCCATATATTTAAAAATCAGGTTATTAAAATATATTTATACATATGATGCCACGTCGGAAAAATCCATCGGACGGGCTCTTTACAGTTTTGTAAAGGGTGGAGTCACTTTCCATACGTGACTCCACTCTTTTCATAGCACAGTATTATTTCACGATAACCTTCTCAACATAAGACCTGTCGCTAACGGTGACGCGCACGAAGTAGACACCGCTCGCCTTGCCCTCCAAGTTAACAAGTTGCTCACGGCCGGTACCGCTCGTGGTGTAGATCACCTTACCAGCGACATCCGTTACGGAAAGCGTGTAATCCACATCCTCCGAAGCGAAAGCGACGGTGAAGGCACCATCGGTCGGGTTAGGGAAGAGAAGAAGACCATCTGCCTCTTCGATCTCAGTGTTTATATAATATACCACTGGTTGGTCAGACTCCTCAACCGATGCATCCTCGTCCTCGATAAACTCACCACTTCTAAGTGATTCACAAGGATTAATGATAGCATGGAAACTTCTTGATCCAGAGCCCTTCGTGTATTTGAATCCGGATTTCAAAGAAACCTTGTTTTTCGAAGTATAATTAACAGTGGAAGAATTGATTACCTGTGTTGAGTTCAAAACCCATCCGGAAGTATAACTCTTAGTCGTGTTTGAAAGTGAACCTGACAGGTCGACTTGCTCGCTCATTGAGTAGTCACAGCCATAAGTTTCTCCCAAGAATTGGTACTGACCCATCTTACCAACTTTCTGGCTCATATAGTTGGAAATGGTATGGAAATCAATTGTTGAACTACCATAGCTAATTCCGCCATAGGACCAATACTGAGGATGTTCTGAGCCATAATATGCGGAAACGTCATGCGCATTCGCGTAAATAAACGCCTCTTCCATGGATACCATTCCATCATTGTTCGAATCGGCGTTGACCGATTGTTCGTTAAACACGTCATAGCCAGCCACAGCGCATGACCATTGGTAACTGAAATCATTCAGAAGATAATACATCGCACCCGCTGCCCATGATGGTTCGCGTCTATGTGCCGCCGTAGCGATTGTTATCTTTTGGCCCGTAGTCTCCAAAGGATAGATGAAACATCCGCTGAAGCATTGCTCCATTGTGATGTTAATCGGACACTTAATGCCTGTGAGCATTGATTTTAACTTACTAGGCTTCAACATGACATTGTTCCATAAAACCATATATCCGGAAGAATAGCCTGTCGTATCCCCATGGTCTGTGGTGAATATGAACAATTCGTCGTTCTCTGTTATCCTGTTCTTCAATGAAGTAAAACAACTTTGCAGAGCGCTGATAGTGGCCGGTCCATTGATATCTGTCGTCCCATTTCCGTCCAAATCCAATGGAGACGAGATACTACCGCAGATATCCAAACCAGGATCTGTTCCATCAGCCATATAAGTGTAGATATTCGCCGGTGAATACTTATAAAGCCTGGTTAATATCTGATATATTAACGAACAATCGTTCCAATACCTAGGATAGTTTGACCATTCGTCACCACCACCACTGATAATCACAGCATATTTTGTGCCTGTCGATTGAACTTCCTTTGATGGGAAATTTGTAAATAGGTCCGTTCGGATAAGATTATCTGAACCGAACAAACTTCCCGAACCATTTGACTTTGGCGCATTTTGCCTATTTACAGTCTTAGTGGCGCTTTTCCTTTTCGTCCAGTTCTTGATGTCCTTCGGATACATGGAAGCCTCTTTAATTGTCACATTTCCAGTTGATTGAGACACAAAAATGTAACGACACTTATGACCCCAGCTGGCATTCGGTTGCTCATCCAAGAAGAACACCCAGCATTTCGAACCTAAACTCATTTTCGCGCCTACCGCCATCGTTACGGAATTAACGGCGGAAGAATATCTATACAACACATATTCACTTGGCAATGAGCTTGATATACTATTCAATGCCTTTGTCTCAGCACTGGAAATATCAACTGCCGCATTGGCATTCAAACACATAGCCAACGCAAAAAAGACCAGATATAATATTCTTTTCATTTTCTTTCAATTTTATTTCTCCAACATTTCTACTCTATTCTTTAACGCTTTGTTCTCCTTCTCCAGTTCGATCATATGGAGGGTGAGTTCCTCCACCTTCTCGAGGAGCAGGTTGCTCATTTGGGACATGCTCATGCCCTTCTCGGCCATCTCAGCTGCGGATGGAACGCCAGGCAAATGCTTGTTCTCCTTCACGTAGCTCTCCACGTCGCTGAGCGAACGCAGGTTGTAGTTCTCGTCGAACACGTAGTCGGCGGCGTTGTTCATCTCCACATTGATGTCTTGCGCCTTGATCTGGTTGGCCTTCAACACCTCGGCAACCTCCAGCTCGTTTTGGCACTTGATCTTGCCAGAAACCTCGAGGTCGGTGAGGACATTGGTCTTACCGTTGGACAGATTCATGTAATTTACGTTTCCATACGCCCCGATGAAAGAATATGAATTCGCGTAGAAAGTCAAATTTGAATAGTTCCTTTCTCCAGTTGAAGTAATAACCATACCGTCTGAAAGCGATTCACTCTTCTTCCCGAAAAATAATCCGACACGGTTCTGCGTGTTCTTTCCATATACGTTCAAGCCATTTTCGAAGGAGTTATTTGTACCATAAGCTTTAAAATTACCTTCAGAATAGAAATTCGATGTGGTATATAATTCATTCGCGCGCAAGGTACCCGTGATTTTTGAATCTCCCTTCACATACAATTTGTATGCGCTTGTTGAAGAAGATGGCGTGATTCCGATAGCCACATTGCTGGTGTTCCCTGTCAATGGATAGCTGTATAATCCATAATTACTTGTTTTCCATTGTTGCGCATTTGCCGCACAAACTGACATGGCAACACCCATTGTCGCCAAAATAATTTTTTTTAATTCCATAATGTGAAAAATAAAATAATGAGTAATAATTGAATAATTGATCGCAGGACAACCCACCTGTTTTATGACTGAAAAATTAATATATGATGCACATAAAAATAATAACAACCAATGGGGATGGATCGCCCCTTCCTTTTTTTACTTTTTCAAAGACTCCACTTCAGCCTTCAAAGCCTTGTTCTCCTTCTCCAACTCGATCATGTGGAGGGTGAGTTCCTCTACCTTCTCGAGGAGCAGGTTGCTCATTTGGGAAACGCTCATGCCCTTCTCCGCCATCTCGGCTGCGGATGGAACGCCAGGCAAGTGCTTGTTCTCCTTCACGAAACTCTCCACGTCGCTGAGCGAACGCAAGTTGTAGTTCTCGTCGAACACATAGTCGGCCGCATTGTTCATGTCCACCGTGATGTCCTCCGTGCGGATGCTCTTGGAATTCACCTCGGTCACATTCAACTCGTCCTTGCAAGACAACTTACCATTGATCGTCACGTCATTGTTGAAGGTTGCATTGCTGAACGTGAACTCAACAGGATACCTCGAACCCCTATACCCTGAACCTGCAATATTTATGACAGAGTTGTTCCAATACATGGAAAGATGTGCCGTGTACGGATTGTTCACCCCACTTTGCACGACAGAAAGTCCAGAAGAACTGACATAACCTTCCTGATTAACCTGGAACACCATGTCGTAAGCCGATTTCATTTTATCATAACAGTTGATAAAATAACTTGGGCTCAACTGTGTCTTGCCCCCTGAACCGTTCGAAACAACTTTTGTCTCTAAATCCACACTGTGCATTTTCGTCACATAATTACTATTCTCCGTGATAGGAGTCTGCGCGTTCGCCGCGCATACCGACATGGCAAAACCCATTGTCGCTAAAAAAACCTTCCTAATTTCCATTTTAGAATTAATTAATAAACAACTTGGCTTCATCCCGCCTTCTCTAAGGGTGTTGGAATCTAGCCGTTATCAACTCTTGCAAATGGCCATTCGCATGACAAAGTTATTTAGATGTTTATAGAAATATTGTAGAACTTTTCCCCACTTTTTAATTTTTTGTAGATTTTTTCCACGTATATGTAATTTTATACTTAGTATTATCGGTTATTATATTTTAATTCTTGCGCAATATAAAGCATTAATATATAGAGACTTAATAAATATTATATTTTCAGCAATAGTTTTGAGCTCTGTATATTTTTCGTCATTTTATATATTATGAAAATGCAAAAACTATGCCGTTATTATGATTTGCGTCTCTTTGTCGTTTATTTTGTGACATATTTAAACGTATTTTATAGTTAAATAGCAAGTATATTCGTACAAAAAAGCCATTTTTGATATGATTAATATTAAACCTGAGGAAATTTTACTCCCCGCATTGCCACTTCATGATTAAAAAAATGACACAAACGGAGAGGGAAGCCGCTGACGGCAGCAGCCTCCCTCTGTTTAGGTGTTTGTCATACTTGACAAGGCACTTATCTCAAGATAACCTTCTCGAAATAGGTGTTTTCGCCCGCATTGACACGTACGAAGTAGACACCGCTTGCCTTGCCCTCCAGGTTGACAACCTGCTCACGGCCTATTCCATCCGCTGAGTATACCACCTTACCTGCGACGTCCGTCACGGTAAGCACGTACGCCACTTCCTCGGCGGCGAAGGCGACAGTGAACTCGCCATCGGTAGGATTAGGATAAAGGGTGATGGCCGGAGAGGCTTCCCCGTCCAGCGTCTCGTCGGAGATCGCGTCGTCGATGTCATCGATTAGGATCGAGCCCCTGCGCAATGAACCACAGCTCTTGACATCCGCTTTGAATTTCGAATTCGAAGAGACATGGAATCCGCTCCTCAAGGTGATTCTGCCGAAAGAGGTGAAACTAACGCTCGAATTGTTTGTTATATTACAATTCGCTGAAATAAGGGAACTTGCGTCGTAATCAGTCCTCGTGTTGCTGATTGTGCCAGCGACGGAAAGCGTAGACGGCAAGGATAGGATGCTCCCCGCATAATCGATTCCAGCCTGGATCTCCTGGATGGACTTGCTGCAGAACCACAGATTATCACTCTTTTCACCTTGACACATGACGGAAGTCGACGTGGTACCACAGCCACAACCAGCCTCATCGACAGGATGGTCCGCTCCCATGTTGTGTCCAAGCTCGTGCGCCGTGGTTTTATACATCTCGTCCCTATACAGAGTGATCGAATATGCGTTCTGCGTTCCGGCCACAGACCTCCCTGTAAAGGAATATCCCCTGCCAACCTCATTACTTGCCACGATGTTTCCTGTGAACATGTGGCAAATGTCACGACTAACGCTCGTCATGTTCGAATTCCAGTAACCTTTTAATTTACCCAACAACGTCTCAAGATTATACGAAGAGGAATATGGATAACCGGAGACCGAACTAGAGGTCCATATGTGAATATACTTCACGGAGAATGTGAGGGAGAGATAGGTCTCGTAGGCTGACTCAGCCAAGTTCAACGCAGCCATCACCTCATCATACACTCTTTGTGTGGAATACCCCAACCTCTTGTACATTTCGTAATCGACTTCAATGGCCAACTCCAGCAACTTCGCGCATGATACACTACCGTTACTAGCCGCTGAGCGATTGGGCAACTGAACTTTCTCGACATCGTTGGAGTTACCATACAGGCGATCTTCCTGGACCTGCACATCCTCTCCCGTGTATACGATCAGTTCCTCGTCATCCGCATTGGTCAGTTCCTTGGCTTGCTTGACATACGTTTGCTTGCCGTTTCCGTCAATAATCACCATTGAAACCTTGTCCGAAAAGACGGAAAGCCTCACGTCATCGCCCTTGGATGTTTTCCCCTTATAGATACGGGACTGCATCTTCATCCTTGACGTGCCGTTCTTTCCGGTGCACTCCACAACGCAATCGCCCGCGCACAAGTTGTTTTCCGCCAAGGTCATGTCAAAAGCGTAATCCCCGGCGAGATTCAACTTAATACGGCTATCTTCCTTCAGGTTCTTCAGGAAAGCTGTTCGGTCGAATTTGTACGATTTATACTTCTTCACATGCTTCTGAATCGCCCTGTGTTTACTGGACGACATGCTGTTCGCATCGAATCGCTGCGAAACCGCCGCATTGGCACTAAAACAAACCGCCAACGCGAATAAGATTAAATATATCGATCTTCTCATGTTTCTATGTTTTTACTTCTCCAACATGTCTACCCTACTTCTTAGCATCTTGTTCTCCTTCTCCAACTCGATCATGTGGAGGGTAAGTTCCTCTACCTTCTCGAGGAGCAGGTTGCTCATTTGGGAAACGCTCATGCCCTTCTCGGCCATCTCAGCTGCGGATGGAACGCCAGGCAAGTGCTTGTTCTCCTTCACGAAACTCTCCACGTCGCTGAGTGAACGCAAGTTGTAGTTCTCGTCGAAGACATAGTCGGCCGCATTGTTCATGTCCACCGTGATGTCCTCCGTACGGATGCTCTTGGAATTCACCTCGACCACATTCAGCTCATCGTTACAAACGATTGGTCCGTTGAATGTGTGGGATTGGGCAGTGTACTCGATCGGGCTTATCCTTCCCTGAGAACCGTAACTTGCCGTCGTCTTCAACCGAATCTTGAATCCGTCTTGGATGATATCCAAATTTGTCGCGCCACTAAAGCCACCCACACTCAACCCGCAGGTGTGCGTATTTCCTGCCGCGTCTATATTGAACACCTGCTTCTGGAATGCGACCCTGTCATTTACAGTGGTATTATAGCACTGGATATAATTGAAATTGCTGTTTCCTCCGCTGAAAACGGAAAATGTTGACGTTGATGTTTGTGCCAATGCACTACTTCCACATGACATTACGAACAATACTGCTAAAAAAATATTTTTTTTCATGTTTAAAAATTTTAAAAAGGGGAGGTACCCTCACCCCATTGTGATTAAATTGTTTTTTTTAATTCTCTGTGTAGATCTTCATCTGTGGTGACACATACGAAGTAGATACCGCTCGCCTTGACTCCCAGGTTGTAAACTTGCTCACGGCCATTCCCGCCCGTGGTATAGACCACCTTACCTGAATTGTTGTCCTATAAGGCTGCATCCACATCCTCCGCGACGAAGGCGACAGTGAACTCGCCATCGGTAGGGTTAGGAGAGTGGGATAGATCATCATGTCCTACCGGAACCATGTCACTCCACATCAGTTCACAAACTATGGTTGAGCGATTCCTATGATTCCAATAGCCAAAAAAAATTGTTACCCATTAACGGAGACGCTATAACCTGCGGTCTCCTCAATTACACATCTTGCATTGTTACTAACACGGCAACACTCATGGTTTAGGAATAACTTTTTTAAATTTCATGGCAATTAATTTTAAATTAAAAATAACACAAATAATTTGGTTCTTATATTCCTCACATTTGCAAGAACCAATCAATCAACTATGAGGAAATATTCTCATGAAAATATGACGCAAATATATATTATTATTTTTATTTTGCTCTATTGCATTTAAAAAAATTTTCATTATTTATTAAATATATTAATGTATAGGCGCAACGCACGCAACGCAACCATCATTTTATTGATTAGACGCAATATAAAAGAAACAAATAGACCCAAAACGGGATGCCATATTCGATTATATGATATATATTATTTAATTTAGTCGATAAAAATGGGTATTTTGGCACAGTTTTTGCACTATCTTATATGAGAGGATTCGATAAAACGTTAGCTTATTCGACATTTATCAGCCTCAACTGACATAGACTTTTCATAATCCTTAAAAGGGAACAATATTATCAAAAATTCTATGATTGTTTTGTTATACTGCGCCATCGGCTCTCCTTGCCATGGCGCGGTTTTTTTCATACAGGGATACGACGCAAACAAAACGTAGGGCTCTTCCTACTTCCCTCACAGCTCGGCGCCACTGGCGAAGCGCCGCCACTTCTCGATAAGCTGCTTGAAATCGTCCGGCCACTCGGAGTCGAAATACATCTCCTCCCCCGTGCGCGGATGCACGAAACCTAAGGTCTTGGCGTGCAAGGCCTGCCGCGGGCATATCTCGAGGCAATTCTTCACGAACTGCTTGTACTTGGCGGTAGTGTTTCCCCGCAGTATCTCCATGCCTCCGTAACGCTCGTCGGCGAAGAGCGTATGACCGATGTGCTTCATGTGCACGCGTATCTGGTGCGTGCGTCCGGTCTCCAGCCTGCACTCCACGAGGGTCACGTAACTGAACCGCTCCAACACCCGGTAATGGGTGACCGCATGCTTGGCGTTGGGGTTCTCCCCCTCCGGGAAGACGGTGAAGAGCATCCTATCCCTCGGGTCGCGGCCCAAGTCGCCCGTAATCGTTCCCTCGTCCTCCGTGAAATTGCCCCAGACAAGCGCGTTATAGAGTCGTTTAGTCGTCTTGTTGAAGAACTGTTTGCCCAAGTGGGTCTTGGCGTCCTCGTTCTTGGCGATGATGAGCAGACCGGACGTGTCCTTGTCGATACGGTGCACCAACCCCAAGCGAGGGTCGTTGACGCTGAAATCCGGCGAATCCTTCAGGTGCCAAGCCAACGCGTTGAGGAGCGTGCCTTGGAAATTGCCGAAGCCTGGGTGCACGACCATACCCGGCTGCTTGTTGACGAGGATGACATCCTGGTCTTCGTATACGATGTTCAATGGAATATCCTGCGGAATGATCTCGAACTCCGACGGCGGGTAGGAAAGCATGATGGATATCACATCCAGAGGCTTCACCCTGTAATTGGACTTCACGGGGTTGCCGTTGACCAATATGCACTTGGCGTCCGCCGCATCCTGGATACGGTTGCGCGAGACATTGGACATGCAGTTCACAAGGTACTTGTCGATTCTGACGAGGGAATGGCCCTTCTCGACCGTGAAGCGGAAGTGCTCATGGAACTGCCCGTCATTGCCGAGGGCAGCGCCATCATCCTCCCTATCCTCCACATCCAAATCGTCAGGAATAAGGCTGTCGTCGATCATTTGAAGAGGTTATCAGTGTCCGCACTCGTATCATCCGCCTCGTCCGGGTTGTAGTAGATCACCTCCGGAGATTCCAACACGGAAGGATCCTTGGAGAGATATAGATCGACGGAGCCACCCACACTGATGGAGGAACCCGTGGCGGGTTGTTGCTTGTAGACGAAGAACAATGCCTTATCCGCATCATCCTTAGGCTGCTCGTCGTAGATGACCTTGCCGATGTTGAGGTAAGCGGAATGGGCCTTCAGCTTGGCCTGCTCCTCGTTCAGTTTCCTGAAGCTGACCACCTCGAGCATCTCGTTGGACAAACCGCGACCCACATATAGCGTCACGCTTGAGCCCTCCGGAATGCGGGTGCCTGGCTGGATCTCCAACTTGTCCTGCTTCACGAACTGCACCAAATCCTTATATTCGTTTGGAATGTAAATCACACTGTCAACCCTGAGCCCCACGGAATTGATCATGGCCTCCGCCTGCCTGAGCGAAAACTCATGCACATCCGGCAACATCACCTTACGTATAGCCGACGAGTTGACGATCAGGTACACGGTGCGGTCCGCCTTGATCTTATCCCCCGGCTTAGGCATCTGCTCCACAATGACGCCAAGACTCTTCCCCTTCATGAAGACGGAGTCCACCACCTCATACTTCAACGTCTGCTTCGACAAGACTTGGGAGGCCTCGAGCGGAGTCATTCCCGACAAGTCCGGAACAACTATCTCCTGACCATGGTTGGTGTAACTCTTCAGCCAAGAGAACGTACACTTATAAAGAACGAATAAAATCAGCAACGCCGCCACAATGCTAATCGTGTACGGGTTGACAAATATTTTCTTCACGTCAATTTTCATAGGAATCTTGTTATTTCCCACAAAAATACGATAAATTTTTCTTTATATGAATCGTTTGACGAAAATATCGTCCCAACACCCACGGCGATTCCTTCCAGAGGTGAAAAATGAACGGCTAATCGCAAACAGTTAAATAGTAAATCGTAAGTAGTTAAATAGTAAATACTTGCAGACGCCTAGCGACACAAGGGAGATGTCCTGCAGGGTTCCAGGGATAACAGATAGATTCCGCACGACGGCCCGGCCACATGACGCCCCACCCCCACCGACGCATTTTACGCCCTGAGAGGATGCCTCGCCGGTACTACCAAAACCTCTTCTGCTGCTCGCTGAACTCGAAACCACCTGTGGCGAGACGGGCGACCAGCCACTCCCTCTCCACGTCTAAAGCGCTGCACAACTCGTCCAAGTCCCCCGCATACTCGTCCCGCAGCTTCATGTTCACGAAGCTGAACAGCATGTTTATATCTTCCGGTAACTGATTCATGATATCCGCATCTATAAAACAATTGAGGCGCATACCATGATGCGCCCCATATCTTTCCTTTGTTTCAGAGAAATATTATCTCTTTACAGCGTACTCGTCAGAAACTGTGAGCTTCTTTCTGCCATGAGCCCTGCGAGATGCCAATACTCTACGTCCGTTAGCTGTCTCCATTCTTGAACGGAAACCGTGCTTGTTCTTTCTCTTTCTAATAGAGGGTTGAAATGTTCTTTTCATTGCCGTGTATTATTATTATTTATATTATTCTTCCTGATTTTCACTCCCAAAATCGGATTGCAAAGATAGACGTTTTATCCGATATTTCAAATTGTTAATAACTTTTTCTTCCTGCTCCTATCGTTTTTTTTCGATATATTTATCCAATCTACTGATTATCATATCGTTGCTGATTCCATTCAGACAAGCGTAATCATTTCTCGCACAAGGTTTCTTGCCGTAAATGGAACATGGTCGGCAAGGCAAGTCCAGCTGCACGGCGTCCGAAGGGTCCTGTCCGTAGCCATAAAAGCCCGCGCAAGGATGGGTCGCTCCCCAGACAGAGACGACAGGCGTACCGACGAGCGAGGCGAGGTGCATATTAGACGAATCCATGGAGAGCAGGACATCGCAATGGTTCAGGACCTGAATCTCCTCGATGAGCGAGAACTTGCCCGCCATGGAGAGCGTATTGCGGTATTTGGCCGTCCAAGCATTGAAGGTCTCCGTTTCCGCCTTCCCACCGCCGAACAACAGAATCTGCGTGTCGTCCCGCTCCGCATAATGGGCGACGATCTGCTCGGTCTTCTCCAGCGGGAGGATCTTGCCGGCATGTTGGGCGAAAGGCGCGATGGCGATGCGGTGGGGCTTGTCCGTCCGGATCTCCTTGGCGATCCGCTCCGGGAGAGGTCCATCCTTAGGCATCAGTCCATCGAAGTCCAAGGCGAAAGGGTATCCGGCCGCCTCGAAGGCCTCGACGTAGCGTTGCACAGAGGTTTTAAGCTGTTTCCTATCCTTTTCCTGGGAGGAGACGAGCCTCTTCTTCTCCTTCCTTCCCTTGTTGATGACATAGGATTTCTTTCCAGACATCCCGACCATGGTCCGCACCTCCTTGCTACGGATCACGTCATGGAGGTCTATCATCTTTTCGAACGAGTAGCTCTTTTTGATCTTCTTGAAAAGCTTGACCATTCCGAAGAGGCCCTTATAGGTGCCTTTCGTGTCGACAGGCAGGAAGGTCACGCGCTCCATTCCCTCGAACAAGGAAGAGAGTCTAGGCGAGGAGAGCATGATGACGCCCATTTTCGGGTAGGCCTTCAAAAAAGAGGCGATAACAGGAACTGTCATCGCCACGTCTCCCATAGCGGAAAGCCTCATCACCAAAAGATTCTTCCTCGCCTCCATCTATGCTATCATTTCCGTCCGTAAAGGATCGGGTTCAGGTTAGGGTCGTTGTACATCTTCATCTGTTTGTAGACCTTCATGTAGCGGTCGCCGTTCTCGATGTCCTTAAGGAGTTGGTCTATCGCGGAGGACAAGTCCTTGCGTTGTTCCAACAGGACGTCCAGCTTCTTCTGGCAAGCCGAGCGGTGGGCTTCGTCGACGTCGGTGCGCTCCACCTCCTTGCGCATGTGGTAAATCTTCAGCGCCAAGATAGAGAGGCGGTCGATGGCCCAAGCGGGACTCTCCGTGTTGATGACGGCCGTAGGCTTCACGGCGACCGAAGCGTATTTCTCCAGGAAGTAACTATCGATACGTTCGACCAAATCCGTCCTCTCCTGGTTCGATTTGTCAATCCTCCGTTTGATGGACAACGCCTCTACCGGGTCAATTTCAGGATTCCTGATGATGTCCTCCAAGTGCCATTGGACAGTGTCGATCCAATTCTTAAGATACAACACGCTCTCTATTGTCTGCGCCGGATAAGGATTACTCATGGCGGCATCCACGTCATCTGTCTTGTGGTAATCAACAATCACATCATCGAACAATTTGCTTGCTTCCTGGCTGAAACTCATATCTACAAATTTTTTCGCAAAGATAGCGATTTTTTTACTAAATACGATGCGATTGAACAAGTTTCCCGAAAGATGCCCAACACCTAAAGCCTAGCGTCTCATGTCTAGCGTCTAACAAAAAGGGGCACTTCACAGAAGCACCCCTCTATAGCATTCTGGGAAATGGATCACTTTTCTGTTGGCAAACCTGCAGCCACCCATGCGTCGTATCCGCCCACCAAAAGCGTGACGGAACAGAACTTACAAGCCAACTGTCCAGGAACGGCCATACCATTCGTACCGAAAGCATCCTTGCCTCCATAGACGAACAAAGGTTTGTTCACATCAAATACAGCCATCACCTTCTTCACGTACTCACAATCTCCGTTGGTTCCGTTCAACTCTACAACGGAAACAGGAATATTCTTCGCCCCAACTATAAATCCCTTGGCGTAATCTTCCGCAGAACGATAGTCTACAACCTGAGGCACATCCTGTTTCTGCATATAATTCCAAAATAGCTCGGCCTCCGCCTTCTTATGGTCACACAAAGTATCGCTGCCCCCTTTCCCGCTACAGGATGAAAGGACACTTAAGCAAACGCCCAAAATCGCTAAAATAAATAATCTTACATTTTTCATCTGTCTAATCTCCTATTATATAAGCTGTTAATAATATAATCAACCATGTTTCAAATCTCATCTTCGGCAAATATATAGTTATTATTTCTAATTTAAAAACATATCAGCATTTTTTATGACGCATGCACGACGGTTTCATTTGCCACATTAGGTATTCACAATCATCTGCTATTTAACTATTTACTATTTGCCAAAGAGAGTTCCACTATCGATTAATGGAGCCTACCTTAATCCTTCACGCACAAACGATAATGTCCTATGAACCCGACATCGACACCCTCCTCGAAATCGAAACGATATATTCCCTCGTCTCCCGCCTTCACATGGAAGGAGTCCTTGGCGAAACCTTGTTTCTTGTCGTTTCCGTCATATGCGTAGAGCGCCACCACCCCGTCGAAATCCTTCGTGAAGTCAAGATAGATGGATAATCCGCTCTCCGTGTTCTCGCAATGATTGACGATGATACCGGCCTGCACGACGGACGAGTCGGTCACAAAATCCTTTTCTATTCCATTGGCCATACCGGTCAGTGTGCCTCTGATCATCTTCCCAGTTATCTTGCCTCCACTTTCAGTCACATCACGCGCGGTATCCGCCACATCGTCCGTAGTGCACGAATTCACCGCGTTGACAACGGAGCAAATTATAATCAGGCCAGTGGCTACGCTAAACACGAACATACCGGCGATACCCCCGAACATGAGCTTCTTATTCTTTTTCACACCTCCCATAATCGCCAAAACCAAAGACGCGAACCCTAACACGGAGGTTATGAAAATAGGTATGATTGTATACAAATTCATATCGCTTATTATTGAAAGATTAAAATTAATTATACGTTTACGCAAAATTAGCGAAAAAATGCCAAAAAAGCAAACCGATCACCCCCCAATAGCTCTGGCTAAACCAACTATACCAAACCCTTCAGCACACGGAGAACCGTGCGGAAATCCCTACGCAGAAAGAGCATGAACATCCTCGGGTCGGTCGGGAGCAGGCGCAGCATCCGCCATAAGTAATGACCGGGGTAATGCAAGCGCATCGCCCAGGAATGCTCCATGTGCAAATCCTTCTTGACAGGTATGTCGTACTTGCGGGTCATCCGCGCCACCTTGATGGAGACATCCAGCCTGTCCTCACACTCCTTCAGGGACATCGCCTTCCCCGAGAACTGGCTCGAAGCCAACGAACCGCTCCGCTGCGTGACGATGTACAAGGGCTCGTCCACCACCCGGATCTTCCCGGCCAAGTGTCCTGCCATGAAGGAGAAAAAGACATCATTCGAGTACATCGTCTCGTCGCAACGTATGCCATGGCGCTCGATGAAGGCGCGGCTGAATACCTTTCCCCACAAGGAATAGAAATCATACCTCAGGTTGAGCTCCGACCCCGTCTCCTCATATTCCTTGAAGAGGTATTGGTAGAAATCCCTGTTGGCGGGCTGGGTCAGATCGTCGCTCATGACGCTCCTGTTGTTGAAGAAAACGATGTCGGCACCCTCCTCCACATGCTCGTCCAGCAGCTCGCACAAATTGTCCGCGAATAGGTCGTCCGCATCCATGAAGAGCACCCACTCCCCACGGGCATGCCCCAGACCGAGGTTCCTCGCCCGCCCCGCGCTGCCCCCGCGTGGGGTCTGGTAAAACTCCAGGAACGGACGTGACAATTCAGGGTACTTCTCCTTGTACGTTTGGGCTTCCGGACTGCAATCATCCACCACGATAACCTGTATCGTTTCCCTCACGGGGATGCTCTTCAGGCACCTCATGAGAAGGTCCGGAATGTTGTAATGGGGAATGATGATGGAATATTTATAGCCACTCATGATAATCTATTTTTTATGGAAGAGGTTTCCCTTGACCCTCCCGACGAAACAGCGTATGCCTTCCGAGAAGAAGTATGCCAAGACGGCGGAGACAACCAACAGAACCGAACAGAAGGAAATGCTCTTGACGAAGAACATGCTCCACGTCGCGCACAACCCGTCCGGGACGCCACATAACGAACTCAGTTCCTCCGCGGCGAAATAGGCGAACAGGAACGGAAGAGTATTGGATACTAGCAACTTAACATAGTCCAGGAAAGGGACCTTGAACCCATCCCGATAGAGGTAGTAGGGTTTCCACACATGCATAAGCAACAGCTGCACGAGGACGGGCACCGATAATATGCCGACAAGCCCCCAAACCTTGCCTGCCCCAATGACCAAAACCAAGGAGATGATCCTGCATACCGGCACCCAAATGTCAGCCTTCAGCCCATAGCCATTGAGGTATTGCTCCGTCGTGTCCCGCAACAGATTGAGGCAAAAGTCCGCACAGATCAAGGCGACGATGAGCGGTTCCAGGACATACTTGTCTCCCAACCACACCGCCACGAAGTCCGAGTTGAGCCGCACCAGGCAGATGGAGAGGAAGAGGACGGCGAAGAACTTGATGGAGAACAACTCCCTGTAGCACGCATAGATGCGCTTCTTATCCCCCTCCGCAATCAGGTTGCCGATGCCAGCGTTGGTGCCCGAGAAGGCGGCGTTGACCAACTGGCTGATCTTCGAGTTGATGAGCGTGTAGTTGCCGTAGAAGGTGACCATCGTCAACGACGCGTAGGCATAGACAATGAGCGGCATCACACTGTTGTTGATGAATCCGCCGATCTGATGGATGAAGACCCTCTTGACGTATGGGATGATCTCCGGGTGCCACTTTATCGCCTTCCTGCCCAAGTCATAGTTGGCCACCACCCAAGGATAGACCTTGTTGAACTTCCAGTTCAGAATCACGCTGTTCACAACGGCGAAGAGAATGGAGACGGTTATGTACAGGGCACAACTATTGGTATACAAGGCGAACAACATCTGGATGATCGTGCAGGCGAACTGCGACAGCTGGAAATATCCATTGACCAGATACTGGCGCTGGTCCGCATTGAAGATGGTATTCGCTTTATAATTAACGAAATAACCTATCAGAGAGCAGGCCAATTGCCCGTAAAAACAGTAGTAGACGATGAACCATGATTGTTGCGTCCCCTCGAAGATGAAGGGGAGGAATATAGACATGACAATGCCCGCGCAGAGGATGAATAGACCGATGAGGCGGTACATATACCCCATGATGGAAATGACCTCGTTGATCTTCTCCTTGTCGTCATCATACAACGGTTTATAGAGGAAATACGCGATGGAGGCGCCCACCCCCAACTCCGCGAGGTTCAGGAAAGCCAACAAACTATTGATGGTGGTCGTGAGTCCGATGAATTCGTCCCCCAACTGATCAAGGAAGATTTTTCGGGTAAAAAAGGAAACGACGATCGCCACGAAGTACGCGATAAGGTTCACCTTCATGTTAAGCAACGACTTCTTTACCCTTGACTCTTTGGACATGAATGAGTTGATTAGTTATAAACACCATGGGACAACGGCGCGAAGTTAAGCAAAACCCGCCACAAGACGCTATGGAACAGGCAACTTTTTTGACATCCTGTTTTTGTCCAATACGCAAAATGCACTATCTTTGTTTACATTTTTAAATTACCTACAAGTAACAGAATTTCAATTTTTTAATTACAAAATACGAACAATGAACGTGGATATTTCCGTCATCATCGCCGTCTACAACAACACGGCCTGGCTGAAGATGTTATTCGCCATGCTACAACAACAAACGTATGAAAATTTCGAGGTGGTGATAGCGGACGATGGCTCATCCCCTGAGAACGTGCAGGAAATGAAGGAGATGGCAAGCAAAGCCTCCTTCCCTGTCCAACATATATGGCACGAGGATAAAGGATGGAGGAAGGACATCATCCTCAACAAGGCGGTTGTGGCCAGCAAGGCTGAATATTTGGTCTTCCTGGATGGTGACTGCATACCGGAGAAGCACTTCGTGAAGGACCACTACGACCTCCGCCAGAAAGGCTACGTCATTAGTGGCAGAAGGGTGCAACTCCCACAGGATATCTCCGACAAACTGACGCCCGAACTGGTGGAGAAGGGACACCTAAAATCTTGCTTCTTCTCCCTGCTGTTCAGCAAGGAAAGACACTCGGAGAATGTCATACGCATCCCCCTACAGCTACGGTTCGGCCTCATCAAGCCTGGGAAAGGTTGCCTTTTGGGGTGTAATTTCGGGATGTACAAAGATGATTTGCTCAAAGTGAACGGATTCGACGAGCGTTACCTCGCACCCGCAACTGGGGAGGACACAGATTTGGAGGCTCGTCTGGCACGCGTGGGCATCCCCGTCCTGCGCTATAAGTTCGTTTGCCGCGTATACCACAGGAAACACTTGCGCAAAGAGGTGATTCCTAACCCCAACGTGCCTATCTTCGAGGAGAACAACCGCCTGCAGGTAGGCTTTACCCCTTACGGAATAGACCAATCGGGCTTGCCGAACACTTAAAAAGACATACCTCCATGACAGAAAAAGGCGGTCCACCACTACCAGGATGAACCGCCTTAGCTATGTCCAATGTTTTGTTTATGACAACTTATGGATGATCAAGCCTGAACGAAGCTTCGGCTCGAACCATGTAGCCTTCGGAGGCATGATGTTGCCACTATCGGCGATGTCCATGATCTGCTTCATGGAGACTGGATAGAGGGCCAAAGCCATGCGCATCTCGCCATTGTCCACGCGGCGTTTCAACTCCTTCAAACCACGAAGTCCACCGACGAAATCGATCCTCTTGTCGGAACGAAGGTCCTTGATGCCCAAGATCTCGTCGAGGATGAGCTTGCTGGAGATGCTCACGTCCAACACCCCGATAGGGTCCGAATTATCATATGTGCCAGGCTTAGCCTTCAGGCTGTACCAGTTCTTGTCCAAATAGAGGGAGAACTCGTGGAGCTCCTTCGGCTTGTACTCCGCCTCGCCCTTCTTCTCCACCGTGAAATTCTTGGAGAGCGCCTGCAGGAACGCCTCGGAAGAGAGGCCGTTCAAATCCTTCACGACACGGTTGTAATCCAAGATGGTCAATTGGCTGGCAGGGAAAGCCACCGCCATGAAGTAGTTATACTCCTCGTCACCCTTGTGGTTCGGGTTCTGACGACGCTTCTCGTCACCCACCAAAGCGGCTGCTGCGGAACGATGATGTCCGTCGGCGATATAGAGCGCCTTCATCTTGCAGAACTCCTCCGTAACAGTCTTAATGTCAGCGTCTTGGTCGATGAGCCAGAACTTGTGTCCGAAACCATCGATAGGAGCGATGAAATCATACTCAGGGGTATTGGCGGTATATTTCTTGATCAAGCTATCCAACGTAGCGTTGTCCGGGTAAGCGAAGAAGACTGGTTCGATGTTGGCGTTGTTCACGCGCACATGCTTCATCCTATCCTCCTCCTTGTCGCGGCGGGTCAACTCATGCTTCTTGATGACACCCGTCATATAATCGTCCACATATGCGCCGATGACGAGGCCATACTGGGTCTTACCGTTCATCGTCTGCGCATAGATGTAGTACATCTCCTTGTTATCCTGCACAAGCCAACCTTTATCCTGGAACTTCTGGAAATTCTCCGCAGCCTTTTCGTAGACGCGCGGATCATACTCGCTGGTACCTACCGGAAAATCTATCTCTGGTTTGATGATGTGATAGAGGGACATCTCGTTGTCACCTGCCTCTGCGCGGGCCTCTTCGGAATCGAGCACGTCGTACGGACGGCTCTCTATTTTCTCCACTAAATTCTTTGGAGGGCGTATGCCCTTGAATGGTTTTACTATTGCCATGTGTTAGACTAAAAGTTAAATATGCGCGAAGGTACGAATTAATTGAGAAATAGGGCAGATATGATTGCTAAATTATTATGCGAAGAATTACAAAGATAGAGTGAATGATCCTTACAGATAACTCATTGGCATGGGAAAACCTAGTTAAAACGCATATTTTGCTATCGATTCATCAAATATATGTAATACCTTTGCAGAGAGAAAAAGTTGAGATGAAAAGAATTATTTACATCGCCATAGGATCGCTATGCGTCGGGCTAGGCACATTAGGTATATTCGTACCAGGATTACCCACCACCCCATTCATGCTGGCGGCATCATGGCTCTTCTATCGGAGCAGTCCACGTATGAGGGAGAAACTCCTGGCCTCATGGTTAGGTGTATATATCCGTGATTATGAGAAGAATAAGGGAGTGACGCCCCGCGTCAAGATCATGGCGATCCTCATGATGGTGGGAATGAGCACCTTGTCCATCACCCTATTCATCGATAAGCTTTGCGTACGGATCATTGTGGCGATCGCCTGCCTTATCGGAGTGGTCGTGGTCGGCTTCATCGTGCCGACGGTTAAGAGACAGGAATAGGAGTTCCAATCCATCGCTTGTTGCAGCTATCGTATTGAAAATAAATATATAAGAATTATAGAACCCACGGTGATGTGCGTGACATCCCCCAACCCCGCATCATTAATTATGAAACGTTAGTTCGACGTAGTCAAGTAAGAGTTACTTATCCGCTACAGCTCTGACAGTTCTTCCTATATAACGTTCAACGATTGACCATGACACCACGCCATCATCTGATAAGCCAAGACCTATAGAAATACTACATCCTTCCTTATTCACAGAAGATGTCCAGTAATCACCCGCATTACCACGGAAAGCCAAATTCGTGGTTTTATATCCGCCCTCAGGCATAAAGATACTGACATTTTCAAAACCTGTAACCTTACTTGTGATGACAAAACCATTTACGCCTGTCGATTTGTAGTTCGTAACGGCCTCAAACGTACAGTTCGCTCTAAGCTCTTCCACTTCAGCCTCTGTTGGCACACGCCAATTGCTTCCCCAATTTACTGTCGCCGCATCATCTTCTGGAAGAAGCGTCAAAATCTCATCAACAACACCATCCTCATCATTGAAATTATACTTTGTCAGAGAATTCGCTGTTCCCTCACAATATTTATAGTTATCCCATGTATATGTGTCTTTTGGCGCCGTTTCACCCCACGCGAAATAATCACCATACTCCTCCGGAGATGTGGCTCCAACATTATAGCTTGCCCAATACACACTCAAACCAAGATCTACATACATGTAACCATCTATACAAGAGATACATTCGTAGGATGCATATATATTCTTATCCTCAACAATCCCAGTATAGTCTTCCGACCAACCCACGAATCGATATCCATCCTTCGGTGTCACCGTAGGAGGAACAGCATCATCCCCCGCCTTGACCGTTTGTGATTCGATCAATGTACTATCTTCGTCATAAAACGCCACTTTATACGCTGACTGTTCTTCTTCGAACGTAATTTCTTTAATCAAGTTGACATCATAACGATGTATCTCACCATCAGCTGATGTGATACGAAGATGTGTGATCTTACTATCTACGCCCCAACTCAGATTTATGGCGAAGAACGTTAGAAACAATATGATTAGCTTTTTCATATAGACTACTTTTTCAAACATTTAAATGACTTATCTCTTAACTTAAGGATGTAAACACCATTGTTTTGTGGCAAAACGATGATTAAGTTGCCAGAACCATCCACCTTGTAATTTCGCAAAACAGCTCCATTGATACCAAACAAACAAACCGACTCGTTTTCGTTCAAACCAGAAACAACAACTGTCTTATTGTCTAGATAAGAAAATAGTATGCCGTCATTCTTTACTGTTTGAATTTCTGTCACCGATCCTTCTGTAAATTTAAACTCCTCTATTTCATCAATTGCATACGAAGTTGATATCTGCCCATCAATAACCATAGCTCCTTCCGCATAGGTGATGGTTGGTTTCTCTTTTAATAGAAAGCTCTCAGCTTTTTTTGACTTAAGATATATAGTCAGATAAGAAGCGTCCGCCATGGCAGAAACGCTAACGAGCCCGATAAAAATCGTTGTCAGAATTATTTTTATGTGTTTCATATCTTCGTTCTTTTATTTTATCACACCTCTAATTAATCCACCCAAATAACGGTCATAGGATAGTTCTTCTACAAAATCTCTATAGGTCAAACTTCTAACAATATCACTCGACTGTTTTATTTCCGAGCTCCAATAATATGTTCTATTCTGCTCATCGTCCAGTTTAGCAAGAGTCTTAATCGGAATAAATATTGATTTGTCAATACTCTTGTCGGTAACCATAAACACAGGGATACCCGAATTGTTGAAGTTCCTAATTATCTTCCATTCACAATATCTCCTCAACCGATCCCATTCGTCCCACGTTGGCAATCTCCAGTTCTCACCCATATTCACAGTTGCCGCATCGTCCTCTGCCTCCAACATCGTTTTATTATCTACAGTTCCACTATACGAACTGGTCACATACTTAGTATAGTAACGTCCATCCTCATCAAATTTATAATTCTCATGAGTGAACGTGTCTTTAGAAACAGTCTCACCCCACGCATAGTAATCTCCCATTATTGAGGAACTATTAGCCCCTAAATTATACGTAGCCCACTTTCCAGACAAGCCCATATCAACATATTCAAAGCCATCAACCTCGCCATCCGATGTGATTACGAAAGTTGCAGGTCTATAAATAGGATAGGCATACAGTTGAGATGTAACGGCTATAGTATCCAAACTAACTAATTTTGTAGTATCATATTGGCTCTTCTCAGATAAATTATAGGATTCATCAATGCCCCACCCACAAAATTCATAACCAAATGGAACATCTGACACTTCAACATCCACAGAACCGATCGTGTCACCATAAGACATACGCAGATCGTACAACAGATCACCATACGCCTTATTGATAAATTTAACATGAACATAACCATATTCCTCATTTAACACAGCCCTTATCGGCAAAGGAGTCGATGTGCCAGTTCGTGAATACCCCGCCGAATGCTCTTTGATACTCATTGCAGCCGCCGAACTGCGGCTATAACAATAGCTTAACCAATACATTGCTTGAGGACCTTCATACGTAGAGGACTCATCAGATATTGGGAAAAACAACATATTCCCATTTACACTACTTAAAATAATAATTCCCTTGGCCCCTGTATTATTATAATTTTCAGTATAGTATTTATTAATGTAAGTTCTACTCAGATTGTTATAATCTTCTATCGTTGGCACACGCCATTCCTTACCCATGTTTACGTAAGCGGCATCTTCTTCCAACGACATCGGGCTATCAGGCGTCCCATGCGTAGTGAATGAACTTGACAACTCATAAGGAATCGTATCACCCCAATAAAAAAGATCTCCTAATTGTTCTGGGGAATTAGCCCCCACGTTACATGTAGCCCAAAATACGCCATTGCCCATTTCAACAAAACCATGTCCAGAACAATATCCACTAACTGTGACAGAATCATCAACATCATAACTACCCTTATCCAACGATTCGACCTCGAAAGTCTCTACTTTCCCATCTGCGGTGGTGACTTTCATAAAAATCTTTGAATGCGCAACAAACACAAACGATAACACACTCAACAATGTAATAAACCTCTTCATCTCTAATAAGATTGTATAATCATTTTAATCTCTATTGATACCCATACCATAGATTGCACCAACATTAATTATTTTTCGCAAAATTACTATATAATGGGCAATAAATGGGAACATACCTGCGATTTAACATATTTTAATATAGCATTAGGAAACATGCCGAACTAATCATATTTCGGATATAAGGGGACAAACGCCTAGGTCTGCTTTTGCTACAATTAACGATTACTAATTATGGAACGTCTGTTCGATTCGGTCAAATAATGGGACGCATATCCCCACATGACGCGCACGACCCAAGCCCCGACGGGGCGATAACATCACAGGCAGGAGTGCAACCCCTGCGCGGAAACGCAGTGCGGCGGCGGAACCCCGAAGGGGTGGCACGGGAATAGGGCATCTGATGAACCGTCACGCCCCGCATCCACGATGCGCCGCGCCCGGGCACAAAAAAAGGGGTCAACCCTAAAGGATTGACCCCGAAGACGGCGGCGACCTACTCTCCCACTATACGCAGTACCATCGGCGCCGGCGGGCTTAACTTCTCTGTTCGGAATGGGAAGAGGTGGGACCCCGCCGCGATA
>JAGCGM010000084.1 GCA_017649635.1 Paludibacteraceae bacterium
CATCCAATAGCCATCGAACGTCGGCTTATCAGCCATATAGGCGGCGGCAAGCAATGCATAACCGTCACCTTCAGTGCAATCGTAGGCATTTTTGTCAGGGGTCCAGATATATTTTATACCCTCGTAGACCTCACCCGTATAGGCGAACTCGTTCGCATGCAATTGGTACGCTTCACGGATAAACTTTTCCATCTCCGCATGAGAGATACCCTCCGGGTTCTTGGTACCTAAGTTTCCGCCACACGCATACTCCAAGAACTGAGGAAACGGATAGGCGGGATTACCTGAATTGATATGGACAGGAACGGCGCCCATACAAACCGCTGCAAAAAACAGGGAAGGTAATAATGTGATCACCTTCTTCTTGACATTTACAAAATCAACCATAACTGAATGTTTTTCGTTTAACTATTCTTGTGTAATTTCACGAAAGACAAATATAAACAATATTTGGAAAGAATAGCATCTCTTTTCTTGCTTTTAATATTTTTAACGCATTTTTTTCGGAACGCACTCGTTATAATATAATTAGGCATGCCGGACCACACCCAACATATCCACAAACAGGCTTGTTTAGCTATGGATGTGTCAACGACGCATGAGGAATTTTTTTCTCCATTTTCAAGAAGTGTTTCACTAGCGTAGATTAGCCGAAACACCGCACACCCTCAGCGAGCAATGCGTTTTTATCGTTTGGATCGAGCGCCCTGTCAAACAATCTTATGATACGCTTTTCGTAAAAAACATTTGGCAAGGCAGCACATGAACACCACCCGGATAATATACTGATTTTCAATTACTCGAAAGATTATCGCCTGCCGTAAAAATTTTACGGATCACTCCTTGTCGTTTTTTATCATCTTCTTGTCACCGACCACGTAGACGCCCGGCATCAAGCCCTTCAACGCCTCAGACTCGAGGACATGCTTTCTCACAAGTGCACCTAAGCTGTTATAGACATCCACATACGGGTTGTCCGACGGCACAAGGGAGAGCCCTGTACCCTCCTTGTCGACAATGATCAACGGTGCGGAGCTGACCGACTCCCTATCGCTCGTGGCATGGCTTCCACATGCGATCTTTTTAGCGTCACCTCCCACGTACTTGCACTGGTAGGAGAATCCATCCTTCGTGCCCAGGTCCATGCTTCCCGCAGAGTAGGTCACGATACCCGCATAAGGCTTACCATCAGCAGGTTGGAAGGTCGCGGAAGTCTTCTCGTCCGTAAACTTGACGAACTCGAAGCCCAACGGAATGGTGTCGGTCACCATGACATTCTTCGCCACATCACCGTTCACGAAAGGACTATTGCCAAGGATCTTACGCCACACATAGCCATCGAACTCCTCCACCAAGACATTCTTCGTGAGTTTCGAGACCCCATCACAGGCAGAGCGCAAGAGGCGGTCCACCGGCTGAGGATCCTCCGAGGATTGGTAGGAAGGCGTGACCGGGAAATAATAGCCTTCGTCACTGTCATTGATCAATTGGGAGAAGCCTGCCTTCCAATCGAGTGTCTTCCAACTCGCATCATAGAAACGGGCCACCACACGCAACGGATACTTCGTGCCCTCGCAATTGAACTTAGCGGCTCCGGCCATCTCGTTCAGATAGTAAGTGGAGGCAGCCAAGGCATGAGGGAATTGCACGGAGAACATACGGGTGCCATCCGCCAAGACCTCATCCTTAAAGACGAAATCGTTAGCGTTCGTGCCCATCGTCGCGCCATTCTGCGTGCCCTCGATCAGGTCAAACGAGCACTGGAGGTTGGTCGCGTCCTTCAAATCCTTGAAGACCGTGACACGATAGTTACCATTGTCGATATAAGGCTCCACCGCGTCATGGTAGATCTTGAACATCAGGTTATATTGCGCACCCTTCACCTCGTCGGCCAACGCCACGTTGACGTCCGGACGTCCGCCCGTCAGCCAAGGAATCGTGTCGTTCGAGAGGTTCACACTGAAGGTGACGACGTCCCCCTTAGCCACCTCCGTCACGTCCGACGTCTTGGCTATCGTGAGGTTCGTAGGGATCACCTCGATCAGGTTGCGCTGCATCGTCGCCGTGACATAGTTCGGGTAGAGGTTCGTCTTCGAGCCCAATCCGTTGGCGCAGGAGATCTCGGCGGAGGCCTGGTAGCGACCAGCCGCACCGCTCTTCGCCACGCATCGGTAAGAGACCGTCCCGATTGTCTTCGAGAGGTTCGGAGCGGAGAAATCGATCGCCTCGCCCTCCATATTATCGCTCTTCAGACCCGCCAATTGGTCCATGGTCCACGTCAACGTATGGGTCGCGGCATCGTACGTTCCGCCATTGTCCGCATCCAAGAAATAGAAATCGGTCGGCAACTTCTCAACGATAACGACGCTTTGCGCATCCACAGAACCATAGTTACGGTAGGAGAGCAGGTAGGTGATGGTATCCCCCACGTGGCAGCAGGACATGCTATCCTTCAGCGCCCTATAGATCTTCAGGTTAGGCTGAGCCTTCATTTGGGAAGGCGCAGGATAGTTGCCCGTCAAGGCCATCAAACCCGTTTGGCGGAACCATCCGCTCATATAGTTGGAGATCCATTGCTTGTCGGTTGTTTGTCCGCTGGCGTCCCAGTTCTCGTAGATCACATTGAACAAGTCGCCCATCAAATCATAATCCTGGGCACCGATTGCGGCGAAAGCGGCGGCGCCCTTCTGCATACCCAGTGCGGAAGTGTTCGCATCGTCGAGGGTAGCACCCGTCATCGGATCGATCTGCCAGCCCATCATCCTCGGGCCCGAATAAGGGATCTTCTTATCACCCTTCGTGTAGCAAGAGGATCCGGAGCCCCAATGAGCAGGGTCGCGCATATAGTCGGACAATTTCACCGCCGCATCGTATTCATATTTGTTCGCGCCCTCCTCGACCTGGTGGGAGACAGGGTTCCAAGAGTAGTCTGGATTACCGTGCCAGACATAGTTGCTGATGGTACGCCAAGGGCAACGATAGTCCTCACCGTCCTGGAAGTTGGAGTAGGTGGTTTGGCTACCGTCACGGCTGCAGGTGTTCCAGCCAGCGGTAGGCAAAGAGGTTTTGTTCTTACCTATCAAATCACCGATCAGCCAGTCGGAAGAGGCTTCCCCACGGCGGTATTGTTCAGCCTCCCACTCCGCTGTGGCACCGATCTCATCTTTTAGGGAAAGGATCAGATCGTAGAATTCACGGAAATAGGCAGGTGCGCAATAATCGATGTGCTGTTTACGTCCTCCATCCGACGCAAACAGCGGATAGACAGGGACTCCATCCCATTTGATGTAGTTCTCCTTCTGCAGAGCCCAGTCTGTCAACTCATCCCAAGTATCACCACCCCTCATATAGCCGTCCAGGCCAATCAGTCCCGTATTGACGGGGCGAGGGTTCATCTCAGGGTTACTGGTGCTCATCGCCACCAAGCCACGCACCACATTGATCATCTCCTGCTTATAGCTGATAGGGTTTCCGCAAGCATCCTTGACGATCTCCCCCTTATCGTTCCGCATAAACTCACCCCACTGCTTATAGGCGACATAGAGTGCGAGCGCCACATCGACGTCACCGTCCGCCGCCGTGTTGCCACCCTCGTCCGCACCATCACTGATGGCGAATTCACCATAAGGATAATTAGGCGCATTATCGGTACAATCCTTGTATCGTTTCGTATGCACGCGACGTTTGTCGTGCGTGCACATCCAGTAGCCGTCGAACGTCACCTTGTCCGCCATGTAGGCAGCGGCCAGCAAAGCGTAGCCATCGCCCTCGGAGCAATCGTAGGCGGCCTTATAAGGGGTCCAGATATATTTTATGCCCTCATACTCATCTTTCGTGTATTCAAACTCGTTCGCATGCTGTTGGTAAGCCGTACGGATAAGTTGCTCCATCTCGGCATGGGTCAGGCCCTCCGGGTTATTCGTTCCCAGGTTTCCGCCACACGCATACTCCAAGAACTGGGGGAAGGGATAGGCAGGATTACCCGAGTTGATATGGACAGGAACGGCGGCGAAAGAAGCCAACGTCCCGAAGCACAAACCGGCGCACAACGCCAACGATTTCTTTAGAAAACGATTCATAATGGTCACAATTTTATACTTATATAAGCGAGGGGATCACCCCTTCGGTCATTTCAAATAAAGGATGGACTCGGGGCCCATATTGAACAACAGATCCAGCACGCTCATGTCAGGCACGAAGCCGAACTTCTGGTCGAAGACCTGATAATAAGGCCTCAACGGGAGGGAAGACACTGTTTTGGGGGAGAAAGCCTCCCGCAAATCTTGGGAAGAGGGTTCCGTCAGATAATCGTCTGTCAAGGCGACCTCCGTCTTCAGTCCGATCAGCTCCATCACGACCCGCATCAGCTCCATGTTCAAGTCAATCAGGAACTCCGTCTTCTTCGTATAGAAAGGCTCGAAATCGTCCTTGTAGTATTCAAAGAAAGGCGAAGAGTTATAAGCCGAGGCGATCGCCCGCCAGTGCACCTGTTGCCAGTTCTCCACGTAAGCGATCCGCAGATCCTTCACGCACATCTTACCGCCCGTGTTGACCACCGGCACGGAGAGGTCCATCACCCCGTTGCCCGTCAGGATCCTACAGCGGTTGCGATAGGTCTGTTTATGGTAATGGTCGTACTGCTCGATGCGCACATGGTCAGCGGAAGCGACCGCCCGATAATAGGAGACGGGGCCCAAGTAGGCGGAAGAGAGCAAAACCGAGCCAGTCATAGCGTCATCTGCCATTTTTATCCTTTTTCTTCTTGGCGGCAATACCCGACGGGCGTTGCTGACAAATCGGAGTGTCCGTCACGTCCCAGCTCTCGGAGACCTCCCAATTGGCGCGCACCTTAAAGTTCTTCGGGAAGTAATAAACCTTTTCCGGGAAGAGGCCCTCCCTGAAGTTTCCGGTATCCCACACACCATTTTGGTTCTCGTCCATGATGATCCGGGCGAAGTAGGTGCCAGGGGTCAGATGTTCGAACGTGATCACATTCTCCTTTATCGGGCAAGAGCGCACCACATCCTCCTTCAAATTCAACAGTTCGATAAAGGCATTGCCCTGCACATTCGACAGGGAGACCGTCACCTTGCCATACTGTTGTTCGCCCATGATTTTGAACGACATAATGAGGGAGTCATTGTGGTTGCCATAGAAGTCATAGGCGCAAGCCGAGTCGACCACAAGCCGATAGGAGCTGTCAGGATGGAACTCCGGCGAGGTCATGACATATTTTCTGCAGTTATCGCGCGCAGTATCCCTCACGATAGAGAAAGGCAACGGTTTGCGTGTGGAGTCCCTCTCCCAATACAGATGGATTTTCCCTTCATCGAGGGAAGAGAGTGGTCTTTCCCAGACCAGGGCAGGCGATTCGGTGATGCCCACCGTGACAAAGTGGGAGAAGTCGATAAGGTTCGTGCGACGTATTTTGTGGTTACGCCGTAAAGCCCTCTTCAGCCTCGCCTCCTCCTGTTGGGCTTGCTTCAATTCATTCTTCAGATACGAGGTGGACAACATCGCCTTGACCGTGTCCACGCAAGGGAACAGAACCCCAGCGGAATCCGTCTTCAAATAAGACAACGACAAGACGAGCGTATCCCTGCGGTAGAGATTACTGTCGGTAATCCAATAGCAGACAGTGTCAGCCATCTTATTCGTCTCCGTCAAGAACCAATTGTCCGCCACAGTATCCACCAAGGCGATTTTCGGCAGGCTTCCCTCCATCTTCTCGAAATAGAGGGTGAACTGATTACGGGCAAGGCGCTCGATTTTCTTAAATTGCTGGAAGTTAACCTTTTCGTGGAAAAGCCTCAACACAATGCTATCCGGGGTGTACTTACGCACCTCCCGACGGATAATCGTATCGATCTTCATGGAATCACCATAGACAGTGTCGATCTTCTGTTCAATCTTGAGCGAAGGAATCTCGATGGCACCCTCCTGCAAGGCAATGCCTTCGGAAGGTTGGTCGAAATAGAAATTGTTGTTCATGTCCTCAAGGGCAAAGATCCGATACTTCTTCTGCGCCGCGCCACGGATATGGAAACTTCCGTTCGACAAGGTTTTCGCGATGCGCTCAAACGGACGTGTGAGGAAGGAGGAATCCGCATCATCGCTGTAGATGCCGACCACCGCACCCTCCACCGGGGAGAGGTTCTCCGCATTCAGCACGACACCCGAGATGACCATGCTATCCAGCTGGTCGCCCGTGGAGAACGAATAGAGGAAATTGTAGACCAAGTTATTCTCCGTGTAGTCTCCGATGGAATTGCCGAAATCCATCGTATAGGTGGTGTTGGGCTGCAACGAGTCACGCAATTCCACAACGATTTTCTTTCCTATCGCCTTGGCGGAAGGATTCACCCTTTGCGGAGGGGAGACCGTCAAATTCTTAAAGGGGTCATTCAGTTGGAGATATTCATCGAATTGTATCTCCACCCGCTTACTATTCACATTCAATGCACCATTCTTAGGCTTGCTGCCCAAATAGGTCGGTGGTTCAGCATCCGACTTGCCTCCTGTCGGGCCTTGCGCCATGTTCGCACATGCGCCCAATAGCATAAGCAACAAGGCCGATAGCCATATATGTATAACGTTCTTTCTATCCATTCTTCAGCAAATTAGCGCAAAGATAGCAATAAGAATTAAGAATTAAGAATTAAGAGTTAAGAGTTTTTGAATCGTTGATTCGACATGGTAGGGACAAATAACATTCATCCTTTCCCCAATTAGGAATTAAAGCCAGTTCGACGTAGTCATTTTTGAAACGTTGCTCGACTGATTCTAAATTTTTAACTCTTAATTTTTAACTTTTAATTCAAAAACCATTATCTTTGCGTCATAACAACATACTTGTTTCATTTGCACCATCATGTGGAAGGATTTTTTATTTTTCTCGAAAGGAGAACGGAACGGTCTACTGGTCTTGGCCAGCCTGATACTACTCATGTTCGCGGTGAACTTCTGTTTGCCCACACAAGCGACAATGCCCGACGAAGCGACTCTAATCAAAGAACAAACGGACAGCCTACTATCGGAGGAAGAGGATACCTCACTCACCTTTCTCAAAGACACAAGCCATTACACAAGAAACTGGAGCTCAAAAGGTTACCATAAAGCACAGAGGAAAACGTTCTCATCCACCAAGCGTGAATGGCAGGGAAGGGAGAAAGGGGCATCCTTCCCACAATCCTACAGAAACAGGGAGTACGATAAACTGATGATCGAGCTAAACAGTGCTGACACGACCGAGCTGAAGCAGCTACGGGGAATCGGCAGCAAGCTTTCCCAACGGATTGTGAAATACAGGAAGAAAATAGGCGGATTCACCCGCAAAGAGCAACTGAAGGATATCTACGGACTGTCGGAAGAGACCTACCGGCACATCTTGCCCCACGTGTGGGTGGACACGACCGCCAAGACAGGGAAAGGATCATCACCCAAAGAATAGCCCCCATCAAGGCTTGTTTTTGCGCCACTTCTCAATGTTCTCCTCGAACTTTTTCACCTTCTTGGCGCTTTTGTTCGCGCGGAACCAGTCGGAAACACGGATTTTCTCAGGGATATCCGCACCTTCATCGATCAAGCGCCTGGAATCACCCGTCTTCACGATTTCCACCCTATCGTACAACTGCAAGCCAGCATCATAGGTGGAGAGGGAGAGCGTGTCCCCCAAAAAGGAGATTCGCTGGAAGTAACGGCTGTCCGTGCCC
>JAGCGM010000085.1 GCA_017649635.1 Paludibacteraceae bacterium
AGGCGAAGTTCTCGTTCATCGGCTATGCCGCCCTCGACCTCGGCATCGCCAAGTGTCATTTCGAGATTGGGGCAGGGAAGGAGAACTTCAGTTGGGCTGACTAGAACGTACGGCCTGTTTTTTTGAGCAACCGTTTTACTTTGCGGTATCGTTTATTCAACCAATTGTCAATCAACAGATCCTCCATTTCAGGTGCATTCAAGTCCACTTTCTTGCGCCTCTTTGCGAGAGAGAACCGGAGATACGCTCCAATATGGCGCCGTTTCTTTTCATGATAGATATTGTCGAACGGAATAAGCACCGCAGAATCCTCGATGTTGTCCATCAAAGTGTTGACCGCCGTCCCGAACATAAGCATATGGGAAGTGGCGGAGATATACGCAGTAAAATTCGGAGGAACATTCACCTTCCTCATTTTAGCTGCAGCCTTCAGCAGTTTGTAGTCTTCCATCGGATCGTCCTTGTTTACGACCAAATCCATCAACTCGGGATCGGAACCAGGCATTAGCGCCTGGTCATCCCAAGGTCGGACAAGCTCATCTTTGTCACCAAAATGCTTCCAAAGAAAATGATAGAGCAGGTCTCTTGTGATATGGTCGTATGAAGGATAAACGGTTATCTTTCCGAAGTAATAGAGCAGATTAGGGTTCTTCATGATGATGGCCACAAGACCATCCCACAAATTGTCCATGGCAAAAATGGACTTTGCGCCATGCCTTGAACTCTGGTATTCAGGAGCCACGAAATTGCGGCCTAGCTCTATGACATGAGGCAGATATTCGTCGATAAACCTCTGGGAAAAACGGAACTGATGGGAACTCGCCAAGATGGGTTGGCCTTTCTCGTCAATAACGGCATCTGAGCCTAAAATAAAACGATATCCACCAATGATAGCCTCGTTGTCGGGATCCCACACAATCAGTTGCTTGTATGAATTCTCCATCTTGTCGTACTCATCGAGGTCCAAAGCGTTGCCCGTAGCGCCCCCTGCATCACGGAAGGTCAACTCGCGCAATCTACCGATTTCTGTAACCACATTGGGAGAATCTTGCCAGGTAACGATATATAACTCGTTGTGTCCTTTGTTCGTATCTTCCAACTTTTTGGATTTGGTAAGTTCCGCTTTAATCAGTTCAACTGGTACAGGATCAATAATTTTAGTACTCATAATGATAAGATTTCAATCGATTGAAGAAGGCCAGGGATTGGAAACTATACCGGCCATATCAAGCATGGTTTTGTGTGCAAGATCGCGCATCCGCGCCGTCTCTTCTTTTCGAGGTGTGTTCATGTTAGGTATGATAGGGTCGCCCACATGGATGGTAATCAAGGGCTCTCCTTTACTGAACAGCTTTCGCCATCCCGTGCGTGGCCTAAATGAGATCACCAGGGGAATCACTGGGAGCGAATGCCGATAAGCCATATTGAAAGCACCTATTTTGAAAGGACGCAACGGAGCATAGAATTTCCAGCTGCAGCTTTCAGGAAAAATGTGAATCCACTGGTGGTTGGCGCACAATTCAGCCATCGCCTCATCGAACGCTTTCAGCCCGCTGCGCTCTTCGGGGATGGCTATTCCCCCCACGGCTTTCATGATAAAACCATCTTTGCCTCTGAAAGGCTGGGCATACATGGGAATCCATGCCTTCCTGAAACGCATCGCCTGCATGACACTGATCATATCCCAACGGTAAACATGGTTGCAAACCGTCATCACGCCATGGTCGAAAATCTTGCGGTTTTGGCGTATTTTCTCACGGCCTTCGATTTTGAGTCCATATCGGATTCGGTTCAAAAGGAAGGCAAGCGTCCATGCTACACAATACATAGTCGTATTCACTATCTTGAACCTCAAAGATTTATCAAGATAGGTATAGGTCCCGTCAAAACGAATGTCCTTGAGCTCTCCTCGTATAGGAGCCATCTTCGTGAAGGGATTGTCGGCAGAAAACCCCTCAACGGGTTCGGGGACATAAACATCTTCCCTCACTTTGAAGTTTCGGTATGCTGGGCCAAATGATGAATAGTCTTTTGTCATGCTTCTTATCTATTTTTCGCGCACTCGCTTGCCGCTCATGTGCTCAATTTGCAGTTCAAGAATGAAGGCATTTGGGCCATCTTGTGCCATATCTGCATCTATGTCATAGTCTTGCGGGAAATATTTGGCACCCAACAGACGTAAATAGGCATTCTTGCTGGCTGGGTCTTCTACGATGTGCATCCTGCCGAAGCAGACCACACTCTCGAAATGATACCACCAGCTGTCGGGCTCTTTCACACCTTCGCTGAGGACACAGAACGAGACCTTGTCGCAGGCCCTTATGGCATCCAGTTTGTGTCCCTCTTTGGCGCAGTGGAAATAAATCTTGCCGTTGTCATACACGAAATCGAGCGGTACAGTGTAGGGATAGCCGCCGTCGCCCAATACGGCGAGCACACCGCGTGGTGCCGTCTGGAGCAAGGCGATGCAAGCCTCGTCAGTCATCTGTTGCTTGAACCGTCGCATCGGGCGGAATGGGGTTTTGTTGTCCATATTGTCGTTTTTATGAGAATTACCCTCCAGCACCTACCTGACAATCACCCGTGCAGTGCGAGACCCATTGGCGGAGGTGTGGCGCAGCAAATACAATCCTGACGGGAACTGACTAGCATCAAAGCTAACGCTTGGGCTG
>JAGCGM010000086.1 GCA_017649635.1 Paludibacteraceae bacterium
GGAAAGAGCTGGTTCCACATCAACGATGAGCAACACCAGTTCGGCGGACCAGGCAACGGTCAGTTTGTGGTCGGTGACTGGAACACCTACGGCAGGTTCTACATGAGCACGGTAGGCCTAGGCATCGTCTATGGAGAAAGAACGGAGAACGCTACACCTAGCCAATGGAACTGCTATGTGGACAATACGGAATGCATGGTAGACTACACCTCAGTGGAGGAGACGAAGCAATCCGACAACATCGCCTACCCTAATCCGTTCAATGTCACCGTCACCATCAAGGGCAATGGTCAGTACCATGTCACGAACGCCTTGGGACAGACAGTGGAACATGGCACATTGTCTGACGAGAAGGAGATGGGTGCGAACTGGCTACCAGGCCTTTACATCATCCAGACAGACCATGGGTACAGCAAGGTGGTAAAGGGAAAGCAGGAGTGACACATACCCCTTCGTTCGGACAAAGAGAGGACAAAATGACAGAAGCGCATAACTCATTGTAGACAATTTGTCAGAATATAATGATTGGCAAACTATTTGATGTATATTTGATGTGAACATTAAAAACAACAGAGTTATGAACTTTAAGAATTATACGATCAAAAGTCAGGAGGCGATACAAGAGGCTGTGAACTACGCCAACAAGCGTAACCAGCAGGTTATCGAGCCTGTCCACCTGCTGAAGGGTATCTTGAAAGTGGGCGAGAACGTCACGAAGTTCGTATTCAACAAACTGAACGTAAACACCGAACAACTCAATGAGGTCGTCATCAAGATGATCTTGCGTCTACCTAAGGTAACGGGGAGCAACGAAGACACCTATTTGAGCAACAGTGCGAACGCAGTGTTGAAGAAGGCGGAGGAGATGTCGAAGGAAGAGGGTGACCAGTTTGTCTCCCTGGAATATATCTTGCTTGCACTGATCGCGGTGGATAGTCCTGCGGCAGCCTTGCTGAAGGACGCGGGCTTGAACTACCAAGCCATGAAGGATGCCATCGCCGAACTGAGACAAGGGAAGAAGGTGACGGACGAGTCTGCCGAGCAGACCTACGACGCCCTCAACAACTACGCGATCAACCTCAACGAGCGGGCGCAGGCCGGTAAGCTGGACCCTGTCATCGGAAGGGATGATGAGATCCGTAGGGTGCTACAAATCCTTAGCCGTAGGACAAAGAACAACCCTATCCTCATCGGTGAGCCTGGTACGGGTAAGACCGCCATCGCGGAGGGTTTGGCGCAACGAATCATGCGTGGCGACGTGCCGGAGAACCTGAAGACCAAGAAGATCTACTCCTTGGACATGGGTGCCGTCATCGCGGGTGCGAAGTACAAAGGCGAATTCGAGGAGCGACTCAAATCGGTCATCAACGAGGTGATCAAATCGGACGGAGAGATCATCCTCTTCATCGATGAGATCCATACCTTGGTAGGCGCAGGCAAGAGCGACGGTGCCATGGATGCCGCCAACATCCTGAAACCAGCCCTCGCCAGAGGTGAGCTGAGAGCCATCGGCGCGACTACCCTCGACGAGTACCAGAAATATTTCGAGAAGGATAAAGCCTTGGAGCGTAGGTTCCAAATCGTCATGGTCAACGAGCCGGACGAGGCGACCACCATCTCCATCCTGCGTGGATTGAAGGAGCGTTACGAGAACCACCACAAGGTGCGTATCAAGGATAACGCTATCATCGCGGCGACCCGTCTCTCCAACCGTTACATCACGGACCGTTTCTTGCCAGACAAGGCCATCGACCTGATCGATGAGGCGGCCGCTAAGCTAAGGCTGGAGATAGACTCCGTACCAGAGGAGTTGGATAACAAGGCACGTGAGATCAAGCAATTGGAGATCGAGCGTGAGGCCATCAAGCGGGAAGACGACAAGACTAAACTCAATAAGTTGGAGAAGGAGATTGCCAACCTGAAGGAGCAGATGCAGGACATCGGCGCCAAATGGACGGCTGAGAAAGAGCAGATCAACATCATCCAACAGAGCAAAATAGAGATCGAGCAACTGCGCTTCGAGGCTGAGAAGGCGGAGCGTGAAGGCAACTACGGACGTGTGGCGGAGATCCGCTACGGAAAGGTGAAAGAGGCTGAGAACCGTATCGCCGAGGCCCAGAAGAAGCTGGCCGACATCCAATGCGCCGATCCGCTCGTCAAGGAGGAGGTGGACGAGGAAGATATCGCCGAGGTAGTCTCCAAATGGACGGGCATCCCTGTCACCAAGATGATGCAGACCGAAAAGGATAAGTTGATGAACCTCGAGGAGGAACTCCACAAACGTATCGTCGGTCAGGACGAGGCCATCAGAGCGGTCTCCGACGCCGTGAGACGAAGCAGGGCGGGTCTGCAAGACCCTAAGAAACCTATCGGCTCATTCATCTTCTTAGGCACGACGGGTGTAGGTAAGACCGAGTTGGCGAAGGCTTTGGCGGAACTGCTGTTCGACGACGAGAATATGATGACCCGTATAGACATGTCCGAGTACCAAGAGAAGATATCCTCCACCCGACTCATCGGTTCACCTCCGGGATACGTCGGCTACGAGGAGGGTGGACAACTGACCGAGGCCATCCGTCGTAAACCATACTCGGTGGTCTTGTTCGATGAGATCGAGAAGGCGCACCCGGATGTCTTCAACACACTGCTTCAGGTGCTGGACGACGGACGATTGACCGACAACAAAGGCAGGGTCGTCAACTTCAAGAACACGATCATCATCATGACCTCCAACCTCGGTTCTTCCCTCATCGCGGAGAAGTTCGAGAACATCACGGACGAGAACCGTGAGAAGACACTGGCGGAGGCGAAAGAAGACGTTTTGGGTCTGCTGAAGGAGACCATCCGTCCTGAGTTCCTGAACCGTATCGACGAGATCATCATGTTCTCCCCTCTTTCGAAGGAAGACACCAAGGCGATTGTCGACATGCAGATCGCCAGTCTCCATAAGATGTTGAAGGAGAGCGATGTGGAGCTGAACGTGACGGAAGACGCGAGGGCATTGATCGCCCAAGAGGGTTACGACCCTCAGTTCGGCGCAAGGCCTATCAAGAGGACCATCCAAAGGTTGTTGTTGAACGAGCTCTCCAAGGCGCTCATCTCCCAATCGGTGAACCGTGACAAACCGATCGTGGTGGACAGGGACGGAGACCATCTGAAGTTCACCAACTAACCTGCGGGCAAAGCTTCTAACCGCAAGAGTTTATGATTCAATAAGCGATACGCTTACCCGATATGAGGGTGCATGCATAGTTCATACAGAACGTGCCTGCACCCTTTTTTTGAACCCATCATAATAAAAAACATATATATTTGCGAATTGTATATACACAAATACAATGGATACTAAGGTTTTTAGAATACGATGCAAATAGACAAGCGTAAAATAGTTTCAGCGGCAAAAACATTGGTTGTGAGCGTGATCCAAATCATAACCTATGTGGCGATATGTGAATTCGCATTGTATATTTTGGGGAGATTATTCCCTAGAAGTGGAGATATAGGCTGGGGAATAATGTACAGATGTTCCATCGTCCTAATTTCACTTCTTATCGTTGTTGGCAATTTTATCTCCGCAGGTTACTTCCGTAACAAGCTCAAGCCATCAATTATCGTCTCATGCTCCACCCTAATGATCTTTGTCCTTTATCTTCTACCTGGTTATAGTTATACTCCCTATAGAACAAGTCTATTGCTCTTTTCCGCAATAGTGGCATTCTCTGTCAAGTATTTGGCAAGATTGAATACGAAACAAAGAATAGTAGTGACACTTTGTGCGACCCTGCTTCCCCTATCAATGATATGCATAATCTATTTCGTGCCATGCAATGTTGTTTGGGTCACCGGGGATGAAACGATAAAGAAAGAGTTGAAGATCGATTTGTATCAGCAAACCGATTTGTGCTGCGGATATGAGAGGCGGGAAGTGTACACCGGTAATGGATCCATCTTCATGATACGTGACGAATATGGCGAACATAGCTTTCTCATGAAACATGAATCATGTTATGAAACATACGGTTTTTTCAAGATCAGAGCATGGTACGACATGCTCATACGCCTCCATTTTTATTCTTCTGGAGGCAAGACTTATTGCGATGTCTCTCACTGGACAGAATTGGAGAGATATCAGACAACTATATGTGTGGATGGCGACAGTAGTAAGCAAACACATCTTGACGAGTTCATTTGCGCAGAGTGAACGGGAAAGATACCCTGCGATTTCTTGCCGATACAGGCAAATTTTTACTATATTTACATCGTTTTTCATAAAAACTTGCCGATAGTATGGAATATATTTCAGTCAATCAGTTTGCCGAGAAGCATGGCATCAGCGAGCGAACAGCCCGTAATTACTGCGCTGTCGGCAAAATAGAGGGAGCTTTCCTTTCGGGGAAAACATGGAATATACCTGCCGATGCCGTATTGCCCCAAAAGAAAAAGCGGAAGATTTCTCCCTTGCTTGAACGTCTGCGCCAAGAGAAGGA
>JAGCGM010000087.1 GCA_017649635.1 Paludibacteraceae bacterium
ATCATATTCGGTCGCCCGACGGGTGTGGAGGATGGAGTGGCGGAGAAGATCCTTCTGTTCTCTAATCCGGTGGAGAATTATTTGTGGTTCAACTTGACAGGTGTGGAAAGCGCCAATGTCACCATCTATAATCTGAGCGGCGAACAGGTGTTGACCGCCTCTGTCCCGAACGGAGAGAGCCTTTACGTGGGCAATCTGAAGAGCGGAAATTACTTGTTGACCGTCGTCTCAGGAGATAAGAAACTGGCTGCCCGTTTCTTGAAGAAATAGTGCGGCACATCTCCTTTTGAGAGCTTATTTTGTATGTTTAATAAAACGTCGAATTATTAGCACGTACCATCGCATCAGTCACCCGAACCTTTGGATGACTGATGTTTTTTTGCCATGAAGGCAGTCGGGTGGGTGATTGATTAAATAAAAAAGAGAGGATATGGATAATCCGAAAAAGATTCCGTTGAAGAAGAGGCTCGCTCTCAGGTTGTTCGATATGTATCGGCACAGTGTGGCGAAGGATCATAAGCTGTCCTATATTTTCTGGGAATGTACGCTGCGTTGCACGTTGAACTGTCTGCATTGCGGCAGTGATTGCCGGCAGATGTCCGACGTCAAAGACATGCCGGTGGAGGATTTCCTCAAGGCCATCAAGCAGATCGTCCCCATTGTCGAGCCGAACCATACCCAGATCGTCTTCACGGGCGGGGAGGCTCTCGTCCGCAAGGACCTGGAGCAGGCCGGATTGGAGTTGTACAAGCTCGGTTTCCCTTGGGGCATCGTCACCAACGGCTATCTGCTGACGGAAGAACGGCTGGAATCCCTGCTTCGGGCGGGTATGCGCTCGTGCACGGTCAGCCTTGACGGACTGAAGGATTCGCACAACTGGCTGCGGCAAAACGACCTCTCGTTCGAACGTGCCGTCAACGCCATCAGAATGCTTCCGCGGACGGACCTCAAGTTTGATGTGCTGACGTGCGTCAACAACCGGAACTTCGATGAACTACCCCAGATCAGGCAGTTGCTGATCGATTGTGGCGTGAGGGACTGGCGAATCGCGACGATCTTCCCTATCGGACGGGCCTCGGATAATCCGGGGCTGCAGTTGCCTGACGATAAATTCAAGGCGGTCTTCGATTTTATCGAGGAGACGAGGAAGGAGGGGAAGATAAGGGCTAACTACGGTTGCGAAGGTTTCCTGGGCGATTATGAAAGCCGTGTCAGGGACAATCCGTTCTTCTGCCGGGCTGGAATCAATATAGGCTCCATCCTTGTGGATGGAAGCATATCCGCCTGCCCTGACCTGAGGGATCGTTTCATCCAAGGTAACATCTATACGGACAATTTCGCGGAGGTGTGGCAAAACCGATACCAGATCATGAGAGACCGTTCGTGGACAAAGACGGGTATCTGCAAGGATTGTGAATTCTTCTGCCATTGCGAAGGGAACGGACTGCATCTTCGGAACACGGAGACCAACGAGGTCGCATTTTGCCACCTGAAAAGGATGACGGGAGGAAAGTAGTTCGTCTATTCCTTCATGGAAGCCTAAAAAAATAAATAGCCCAAGGCATAACGCCCTGAGCTATTTACATCACGTTGTTTTGATATGTAGTTCATAAAAAGCTATTTCTACCGCTTAGTTCATATCCACCGCATAGTAGACCACCTTTCCGTTCGGGAGGATACCTGAGATGAAGAGCGCTTTCTCCTCTTGCTTGGAGATGCTGCTGACGATCCTGTCCACGTCTGCCTGGCTGTTCACTACGAGGTTGTTCATCCTCACGATGATGTAGCCGTTCGGGATGCCCGCGCGGTTGAATTTGCCGCCTCTCATTACCTTGGAGACCTCCAGTCCGTTGCTGAGTCCGTATTGCTGCAGCTTCTGTTTGCTTAGTGGGGTGAGGGTGGCGCCTAAAGCGTTGGCGGATACCTGCTTGATCATCTCGGTGTCACCGTTCACGTTCTTGAGGGTCACTGTAGCTTTCTTGGACTTGTTATCCCTGAGGAAGATGACCTCCACCTTGTCGCCCGGTCTGAATCGGCTGATTTGGTCTTGCGTTTCCGAAACGCTCTTCACCTTGTTGCCGTTGATGTGGGTGATGATATCCCCCTTCTTGATGCCCGCCTCTTCTGCCGCGCTGTTCTCGCTGACGGCGGCCACGTAGGCGCCTTCGAGCACCTCCAAGCCCTTCTCCTTGGCGAATTCAGCGTTGATGTCTTGTATCTGCACACCGAGGAGCGCCCTCTGCACGGTGCCGAACTCCTTCAGGTCGGCCACCACCTTGCTCATGATGCTGGTAGGGATGGCGAAGGAGTAGCCCGAGTAGGAGCCGGTCTGGGAGGCGATGGCCGCGTTGATGCCGACCAGCTCGCCACGGGTGTTCACCAAGGCGCCGCCACTGTTGCCAGGGTTGACCGCCGCATCCGTCTGGATGAACGACTCGATCTTCATGTCGGAGGTGAGGATGTTGATGTTACGCGCCTTGGCGCTGACGATACCTGCGGTGACGGTGGAGGTCAGGTTGAACGGGTTGCCCACCGCCAAGACCCATTCGCCCACCTTCAGGTCGTCCGAGTTGCCCACGGTGAGGGTAGGGAGGTCCTTCGCGTCTATCTTCAGCAAGGCGAGGTCCGTGTTCGGGTCCGTGCCCACGATGGTAGCCTTGAACTCACGCTTGTCGTTGAGGACGACCGTCACGTTGTCCGAACCGTCCACCACGTGGTTGTTGGTCACGATGTAGCCATCCTGCGAGAGGATGACGCCCGAGCCCGAGCCCATCTGGTGTTGCCGAGGCTGTTGGCGTTGGTTGCCGCGTTCGCCGAAGAAGAACTCCAGGAACGGGTCGTAGTTGTAGCTGGTCTGTTTGGTCTCGATGACGGTCATCACGTGGACCACAGCGTTGACGGAAGTCTCGGCCGCCTCGGTGAAGTCCACCATGCCCCCCTTGTTGTAGGAAGCGTGTTGCGCGGGTGTCGTTTTTTCCACGATGATGGTCTCCTGTGGACCGAACTTCTTGTAGCAGAAGCAAGAGACCCCTGCGCTTAGAGCGGTCACCGCCAATACGGTGCCAATTGTTTTCAAGTGTTTCATATCCTTAAGTTTTTATTACGTTTTATAATCCATTTGGAGGGAAGAAAATCAACTCCCGCTCCGTTGAAATAACGTACAAATATTATGCAATTTTATGCGAGTCGGTAGGTATTTAAACTGATTTAACATCAGGCCTTTATTTTTAACGTTTGATGATGAATAAATCTGTATAAAATGTGAAAAATTGTCAGTGCGAAAGGAAAAAAATGCTTACTTTTGCGGAGTAGAGTAGGAGGGTTTGTCGCTGGCGGCAACGTCAGAGGAAAGTCCGGGCAACAGAGGGCGCCGCGCTTCCTAACGGAAAGTCGTTCGTGAGGGCGAACTATCGCAGAAGAGAATGACCGCCTGCTTGCAGGTAAGGGTGAGAAGGTGGGGTAAGAGCCCACCAGTCCCGCTGGTGACAGTGGGAGCTGTGCGAGTCGCGGGTTGTAAGATCGAATATACCGACGCATGTAGGGCTGCCCGTCCGATGTCGGGGGGTAGATTGCTTGAGGCTTATGGTGACATAAGTCCTAGATTAATGACAAACGCCCGTCCGCGGGTACAGAACTCGGCTTATACGCCTACTCTCTTTTTTTGTGTAACACCATGATGTGACGATTTGTCAGTCTCTGTGACAGATCTCCATCGTGCATAGATATGCTAATTGCGTATGAAAAAAATCATACGGTTTATTGTGGATCAGGTGAAGTTCGTCACCATTGATATCTGGCGGACCACCATACACGACGAGCAGGGCAAGCGAGGATACCTTATGCTCTTCGCGAAGACGCTCGTCCTCTCCATCCAGAATTTCATCAAAGGGAAGATGCCGGTCCGCGCCTCCGCGTTGACCTACTACTCCGTCTTCGCCTTGGTGCCGTTGCTCGCCTTCGTGTTCGGCATGGCGAGGGGCTTCGGACTCGACACATACGTGGTCGACATGTTGCACAACCGCTACGCCTCCCATCAGGAGCTGGTGCAGGTGGTGCTGAATTTTGTGGAGAACTATCTGAGCAATGCAACGGGCGGCGCCTTCGTCGGCATCGGTATCTGCGTGTTGCTATGGTCCGTCATGAAGGTCTTTTCGCAGATTGAGATGTCGTTCAACGAGATCTGGTACATCACCAAGAACAGGAACTACATCCGTCGTTTCACCGATTACATCTCCCTGCTGTTGGTCATTCCGATCTTCGTGCTGGTCTCCAATGGTGTCTCGTTCTATTTCAACCATGCGCTGGGTGTCTTTGATGGCTCGTATATCATCTCGCCGACGCTGAAGGTCGTGTTGGCCGTGATGCCTTACTTGGTGTCGTGGGTGGTCTTTACGATGATCTACGTGGTGATGCCTAACACGAAGGTGAGGTTCACCGCGGCCATGGTGGCGGGCGCCTTTTCCTGCGTCACTTTCTTTGCGTTCAAGTGGGTCTACGTCTATTTGCAGACGATGATGACCTCCTACAACGCCGTGTATGGTGGTTTGGCCGCCATACCGTTCGCCTTGTTGTTCATCCAGACGACGTGGATGATCGTGCTCTTCGGGGCGGAGATCTCCTTCGCCTTGCAGAATGTCCGTAACTTCGAGTTCGAGAAGGATGTGAAATCCATCAGCCACCGCTATTTCGAGTTCGTGCTTTTGTCCGTCACCAAGATCGTGGCGAAACGGTTCCGGGATGGTGAGGAGCCTATGACATTGAATGAGATGTCCGATAAATACCGTATCCCTTTGCGCTTGGCCTCCGTCATTGTGCGTCGGTTGTGCAAGGCGGGAATCCTCACGGAGGTGCGGATAGACGAGCGGGACGCGTACATGCCGGCCATGGATGTCAATCGTATCACGGTCGCCACGTTCTTCGACATGGTGGACCGAGCAGGGCAGGAGACGTTCAAGTTGGAGCAGCTCGATGAGTTCGCTTCCGTGTGGGAATATACCCTGAACATACGTGAGTCGTTGATGAGCGTGTCGGGCGATAAATTGGTGATGGATCTATGATGGGACACTTAATGATTACAAGGATCGGTGAAGTGGGGAAGAGGTTGGTCATAGCCTCCGCCGTATGTGCGTTGCCCCTCCTCTCATCGTGTGATGTGAAAGAAAATAAAACAGAGATGATAGATAATATTTTTTTGAAGGCGGAGTATGGTACTCCGCATGAGACCTTCCCTTTCGACAAGGTCAAGTTGGATGATTATTTACCTGCGGTGAAAGAGGCGATTCGTCTTCATGACGAGGAGATCGACGCTATCGTGAAGAACCCCGAGGCGCCCACGTTCGAGAACACGATCGTGGCGTTGGAGCGCTCCGGCAAGTATTTGACCCGTATCCAATATGTTTTCTACAATCTGTTGGAGGCCGAGACCTGCGCCGCGATGGACAGTCTCTCCGAGGAGATCTCTCCGTTGGAGACGGAGCACTCCAACAATGTGACGTTGAACGCTGCCCTGTTCGAGCGGGTCAAGGCGGTTTACCTGCAAAAGGATTCGCTTGGGCTGACGGCGGAGCAGCAGATGTTGCTGACGAAGACCTATGAATCGTTCGAGAAGAACGGTGCGACGCTCTCGGAAGAGGGCAAGGAGAAGTTCCGCGAGCTCAGCAAACGCTTGTCCCTCCTGACGTTGAAGTACGGACAGAATGTCTTGAACGCCACGAACGCCTATAAACTGACCATCACCGATTCCGCGGATCTGGCCGGCTTG
>JAGCGM010000088.1 GCA_017649635.1 Paludibacteraceae bacterium
GAGGCTCAACGCTCTGGGGCGGCTGTGCCGGTTGTCCCTGTGGTGGACTCTATCCGTGAGGTCTTGGCGGACGGTTCGAACAAGGCTCGGAACCGTGGGGATTTCCGTCTGGTGCAGACTCCGCAGGTCTTTCGCTCGGATTTGTTGCGTAAGGCATATGAACAACCTTATTGTGAGGCGTTTACGGATGATGCGAGTGTGGTGGAACGCCTTGGCCACCAGGTTAGTCTAACGGAAGGAAACCGTGAGAACATAAAAATCACCACGGTGTTCGATTTGAAATGGGCGGAGGCGTTTTTGTCGGAATGATTGTTCTTTCGCGACATTTTTTTATATTTGCAGATTGTTTTAAAGAGAGAAATATATAATAATTACTGATAGAAAATGAAAAGGACGAGGATTGTCGAGGCGGTCAAGATGACTCAATACGGCGAGACAGTGAACGTGAAGGGTTGGGTCCGTACCAAACGTGGTAACAAACAGGTGAATTTCATCGCGTTGAACGATGGTTCTACCATCAATAACATTCAAATCGTTGCGGATGTCGATAAGTTTGACGAGGAGTTGCTGAAGTCGATCACCACGGGTGCCTGCCTGAGTGTGACGGGAAAGTTGGTGAAGTCTGAAGGCGCAGGTCAAGCTGTTGAGATTCAGGCTAGTGAGATTGAAATCTACGGATTGGCCGACAATACCTATCCGTTGCAGAAGAAGGGACACTCCATGGAGTTCCTCCGTGAGATCGCCCACCTGAGACCAAGGACCAACACCTTTGGCGCAGTCTTGAGAATCCGCCACAACATGGCGATCGCCATCCATAAGTTCTTCCACGAGAAAGGATTTTTCTATTGGCACTCCCCTATCATCACGGCTTCCGACTGTGAGGGTGCGGGACAGATGTTCCAAGTGACCACGCAGAACCTCTACGACCTGAAGAAGGACGAGAATGGTTCCATCAAATACGACGATGATTTCTTCGGCAAACAGACCAGCCTCACCGTTTCGGGACAGCTGGAGGGCGAGTTAGGTGCCACCGCTTTGGGTGCCATCTACACCTTTGGTCCTACTTTCCGTGCCGAAAATTCCAATACGCCTCGCCACTTGGCGGAGTTCTGGATGATCGAGCCCGAGGTTGCCTTCATCGACTTGGCAGAGTTGATGGATCTCGAGGAGGAGTTCATCAAGTATTGCGTGAACTGGGCGTTGGAGCACTGCATGGACGACCTTACGTTCTTGAACAATATGATCGATAAGGGGCTGATCGAGCGTCTGAAATCAGTGGTTTCGACGGAGTTCGTCAGACTGCCTTATACGGAGGGTATCAAAATCCTGGAGGCAGAGATCGCCAAGGGCAAGAAATTCGAGTTCCCTGTATTTTGGGGCTGCGACTTGGCCAGCGAGCATGAGCGCTTCCTGGTGGAGGAACACTTCAAGAAGCCAGTCATCATGATCGATTACCCTAAGGAGATCAAGGCATTCTACATGAAGCAGAATACCGACGGCAAGACCGTTCAAGGTACGGATGTCCTCTTCCCTCAAATCGGTGAGATCATCGGTGGTAGCGTGAGAGAGGAGAATTACGACAAACTGATGGCAAGAATTCAGGAATTGAATATTCCTATGAAGGATATGTGGTGGTACCTCGATACCCGCAAATACGGTTCATGCCCTCACGCAGGCTTTGGCTTGGGCTTCGAGCGCTTGATGCTCTTCGTGACTGGAATGCAGAACATCAGGGATGTCATTCCTTTCCCTAGAACGCCTAAAACAGCGGATTTTTAATCTCTACGATAAATGGTCCGAATCTCGCATACGTGAGGTTCGGACTTTTTTCTTAAAGTGTTTCCTGCAGAATGTTCGTGATTGAGTATTGCTATTTAGTTCATCCATTTTGAATATATTCAATAATTTTTGTTATATTTGAATACTAAATACCACGGTAGAATTTATTTTATGAAGCATATCAGTAAGAATTTCAGGCATATAGGTGCTATTGTGTTTGCTCTTTTCGTGTGTCACTCCTCTTTCGCGGCTTTGGAGCAGGATGCGGATGGGTATTATCTGATTAAGAGTGCGGCTGATTTGGCCGAATACAGGGACGCTGTTAATGGTGGCACGCAGATGGATGGACGTTTGGCGGCCGACATCGACATGAGTTCGGTATGTGGTGTCATCAACGGAAAGAAAGTGACGTGGGTGCCTATCAACAGAAAACGTCTCTCCATCAAATTCGATGGTGCGAACCACACCGTGTCCAATTTATATATCTCCACGAAAAACTCTAATCAAGGGCTCTTGTTCAGTGCGGATATTGTCCGTGATCTGACCCTCAAAAACGCATATGTGAAGGGGGCGGACAATTGCTCGGGCATTGTGGCGAGTGGATATGGATCTGCTCGTAGGTGTTTGATAGAAAATTGCCATTTTGACGGAAGTGTCATTGGTATGAATAACGTCGGGGGTATAACCTCAGGTGTGGATATGGTGGCTGCCCACATCCTCAATTGCAGCAACAGTGGTACGGTGGTTGGCGCGAATAATGTGGGTGGTATCGCGGGATATACGCGGAGTGCCGTTTTCATTAACTGTTATAATTTAGGGCGTGTGAAGGCTGTCCCTAATATCGCGGAGGATAATGAATTGATCTATGAAGGCATAGCGGGTGGTCTCGCAGGCACATTTGACATGGGTGCTTTTTATAACTGTTATAATTATAACAAAATCAGCGGTTTGTCTGCTGGAAACATTACGGGGCAAGTCCGAAGCTCGGGGAAGGCCACTTTCTCGAGTTGTTTCGGATTGGAAGGCATGGCGACCGTTAACGATTTTGAATCAGGTCTCAAAATTTATGCCGCATCAGCCTTTAGGAATGGCACAGTGTTGAATCGTCTGAACAAATACATAGAGAACACGCCTACTTATGACGAAACGTATTTCAGCGAAACCATCGCTCTCAAGACATGGACGCAGGTGTCGGATATAGATGATTATCCGAGGTTCGAAGATGTCGTTTTGCGTCCTAGAAAGCTTTCCATCGTGACGTACAGAGGCGATTATTTCGGCATGGATGTATTTTCCGAATCCATGACTTTGCCTGTCTGTGGCGAGTCTGTTTTCACTTACCAATTCTCCAATTCTTTCGATGGCAAGAATGTGACGGGTGACACGGTAGTTATCGTGACGAAGGTCTTGAAACAAAAATTCCTAAAGAAGGATAACGAAGGCTTTTATTTGATTGGCTCTGCGAAGGATCTTGGCTTGTTCCGTGATGCGGTGAATGGTGGGGCCACTACCATCAAGGGGCGTTTGACGGACGACATAGACATGGGTGATGTCTCTTCTGACGGCAAGTGGTCTCCGATCGGTTTGCATGACCTTTGTTGTGGTACTCCTTTCAGTGGGGTCTTCGATGGGGCCAACTATTCGATTTATAATCTGAATGTAATTACGGATCAGGAGTTTGCAGGTCTGTTTTCCAGTGTTAAGGATGCGTTGATAGAGAATGTGACCGTGAAGTCTTCTTCTTTCACCGGGTACTATGCGGGCTCGCTTTGCGCATATGCGGAATCTTCCACGTTCGCGAATTGCGGAGGCGAGGCGTCGGTTGTCGGAACGTCCGCTGACGGTGCGGCTGGTTTCATCGGGGTCGCCATCGATTGCGACATCCTTAATTGTTTCAATTTGGGTGATGTCCGGGGCGAAGGCAAGGCCAGTGGCTTTGTGGCGGTGGAACAAGAGAATTGCCGATTCGTCAATTGTTACGCTTCCTGCCATGTGTCTAATTCTTCCGAGGAGACTGGTTTGAGAAGTCCTTTCGTCTTCGAATCCATGATTGAAACCCTTGATAACTGTTACTATGACAGTACGTTGTTCTATTCAACTACGGGTTACTGGGGGCAGGTGAACGATTCTGTGATCGCTACCACGACGGAGTTCATTAAAACAAAGGATTTCATCGACATGCTGAATCATGGTGCGGACTCCCTGAATAGTGTACAAGACACCATCGCATATCGTAAATGGGTCGCAGGACAGTTCTCGGGATACCCTAAGTTCAATGCTACGGAGAGTGCGGCGGTGTATGACGCTGTGAATAATGCTGATAACGTATTGTCCTTCTCCGCCTATTCTTCGGGCGACATGTTGTATGTTAAGGCGAAGAAGGCTGGTATAGCACTTCTCTATAATCGTTTGGGACAGGTGGTGATGCCGATCCGATTTGAGGAAGGTTTGACGGAGGTGCCTGGCTTGCCTGCCGGTGTTTATGTTATCGGTGGTAAGTTGTTGTTGGTTAGGTAATTGGTTTGAGTGATCGTTGCGCCCGTGTGTGGCGCTTACCCACCAAAATAATAAAAATGCCAAGGGAAGGATTCCTTTGGCATTTTTTTCGTCTTCGACTAAAAGCAAACCGTCTCGGACGACGTCTGACAACAGTCAGACAACTTTTTAGTTTAGGGGACTCTCGTCCCGTTCATAGGTTAAAGGTAAATAAAAAAATTAAATGTCTAATCAATATAGTGCAAATGTAATGAATATATATTATATTCGCAAGTTCTTTTTTAAGAAATGGATGGTATGTATTTGTTCACGTTGCCCTATTTCAATGTGTTTCTGGTAACGATGTCTTTTGTTGCTGTGATCGTGTTCGTGTCCCTCTATTTTGTGGATGCGGGCTATGGTATTATGTTTGATAAGAAATGGGGCGTTTCTGTGAATAATAAGGTCGGCTGGGTATTGATGGAGGCGCCTGTCTTTTTCGTCATGTTGGCTTGCTGGTGGTTATCGGACCGCACCTGGGAGTTGGTCCCGTTCATCTTTTTCTTTTTGTTCCAATTGCACTATTTTCAACGCTCATTCATATTCCCTTTCCTGATACGGGGAAAGAGCCGTATGCCTATAATGATTATGTCTATGGGCGTTATTTTCAATACGTTGAATGGATTGATGCAGGGCGGATGGATCTTTTTCGTGTCGCCTGAAGGACGCTATTCCGTTGATTGGCTGACGACTCCGCAGTTCATCGTGGGTGTGCTGCTCTTCTTGGTGGGAATGGGCGTTAACCTGCATTCAGACTATATTGTCCGTCACCTTCGCCAACCGGGTGACCCTAACCATTATTTGCCTAAGGGCGGGATGTTCAACTATGTCACCTCCGCCAATTATTTGGGTGAACTGACGGAATGGATCGGTTTCGCCATCATGACATGGTCTTGGGCTGGGGCTGTTTTCGCCCTTTGGACCTTCGCTAACTTGACGCCACGCGCAAACACTATATACAAGAGATATAAAAGCATGTTTCCGGAAATGGAACACCTTCATCTGAAGCGAATTATTCCATTTCTTTACTGAAAAGCACAGAATTAAAACGAATTGGTATGGCTTCATTGTTGTTCTCGCCCGGTAAGATCGGGCCTTTGACATTAAGAAATCGGACAATACGTTCCGCC
>JAGCGM010000089.1 GCA_017649635.1 Paludibacteraceae bacterium
CTTATCGGGTATCAGCCTGTTACCCGCATGGTACATTTGAGTGGGGATACGATGAACATTAGTGTGGTCATGAAGGAATCTTTCAATCAGATAGACCAAATCGAAGTGGTTGGACAGGCTAAGCAGGAGACTACCTCCGAGAATCTTAGCGTAAAGGTCACTAAAACGATTCCCCATGTGAGTGGGGATGGCATCATCGGGGTGGTTACCACTCAACCGGGTGTTTCGACCACCAATGAGTTGAGCTCTCAGTATTCGGTGCGTGGCGGCAATTACGATGAGAACTGTGTCTATGTGAACTCCATCGAGGTATATCGTCCTCAATTGATACGCAGCGGAGAGCAGGAGGGCCTCAGCTTTATGAATCCGGACCTTGTGCAGTCCGTCTCCTTCTCATCCGGCGGGTTCTCTCCAGAGTATGGGGATAGGATGTCTTCTGTGTTGGATATAAAATACAAGGCCCCCTCTTCCTTTGAAGGCTCCGCATCTGTGAGTTTCTTAGGAGCTTCGGCGTATGTGGGCTCTTCGTCCTCCCGTTTTTCCCAGTTGCATGGCTTCAGGTATAAGACGTCTTCCTATTTGTTGAACTCATTGGAGACGAGAGGGGAGTATGACCCGAAGTTTTTGGATTATCAGACTTACCTGACGTACTCCTTCTCCTCAAAGTGGAAGTTGTCGTTTTTGGGGAACTTGTCGAGAAACATCTATAATTTCATCCCTAAGTCACGAAGCACTAATTTAGGGACGATGGCCGAATCGTACAACGTCAGGTTCAATTTTGACGGGCAAGAGAGGGATTTGTTTTCCACGTGTTTCGGCGCCTTCACTTTGACATTCCATCCTAGTTCGCCTTTGACGTTGGATTTTATCGCCTCCTCATTCCGCTCCATAGAGCATGTGACGTATGATATCGCAAGCACGTATGATTTTCATGAGCTCTTTCAGGATGGGACGTTGGGCGCCAAGTTGGGGTCGGGTAATTTCCACGAACACTCCAGAAACGCTTTTGATGGAACTGTCTCGAATATTTCGCATAAGGGTATGCTGAAATTGAATCGTAATACGGTCAAGTGGGGGCTATCCTTCCAGTTGGAGAGCTTAGGGGAGTCCGTGAGCGAGTGGGAAAAACGTGACTCGGCTGGTTATTCGCTTCCATTGAATCCGGATCGCATGTCTCTTTACAGTAATTTGAGCGGAGATTTGCATATGCTTTCGCATCGGGTGTCCGGTTTTGTCCAGGATGCCTATACGATCAGGTCCGGTTCGAGACGCTTTGTCATCTTGGGCGGTCTGCGTTTTTCGTACTGGGACTTTAACGAGCAGATTGATGTCAGTCCGCGGGCCTCTTTCGCATTCTTCCCCGCAAAAAGTTCATGGGTTTTCCGGGTGGCTACCGGCATATACCACCAGGCTTTGATGTTCAAGGAGGTGAAGAAAGAAGTGGTGGAAGAGAACGGCAACCATGTGGTTGTCTTGAATAGGGACGTCCTGACGCCCCGCTCGTCGCAGATTATCTTGGCGTCTGATTATTATTTCAGGAAGTGGAACCGTCCTTTCAAACTGACAGGCGAGTTGTATTATAAGTACATCGATCGCATTATCCCTTATCGGGTGGATAATATGAAACTTACCTATGGGGGGGAGAATTGCGCGGATGGTTTTGCCTTCGGAGGTGATGTGAAGTTGTTTGGCGAATTTGTGCCAGGTACGGATTCCTGGATTTCCGTTTCTCTGATGAACACGGAGGAGAATGTCTATGGCGATGGATGTGGTTATTTCCCTCGTCCGACAGACCAACGGTACAATTTCTCCATGTTTTTCCAGGACTATGTTCCTGATTTTGAGAAGTTGAAGTTCAATATAAAGTTCGTTTGGGCGGGAGGTTATCCATTCCGTTCCCCTTATCCGGGAAGCAACCGTGTTTTCCGGATGACCAGCTACAAACGAGTGGATATTGGTGTGGCCTATCAATTTGAAAGAGGGGTGGACGCTATCATGTCGAAGAAGGCCTTCTCATGGATGAAGACGCTTTCCCTCAACTTGGATGTGTTCAATCTCTTGGGGAACAGTAACGTCAATTCGTATTATTGGATACCTATGGCGAATGGAGACCAAAAACCTGTTCCTAATTATTTGACGGGCAGACTTTTCAATTTGAAGTTGGCTGTTTATTTTTAGTGTGATAATGTTTGGGGCAATCGCTCCATAAAATAGTTTATGATGGAAGAGACAAGTTTAAAGAAGTATTCGTTTTCGTTGGTCGCATTGACCACGTTGTTTTTCATGTGGGGATTCATCACTTGCCTGAATGATATTCTCATTCCTTACTTGAAAGGTGTGTTTGATTTGTCGCAGTTTGAGGCCACGTTGGTGCAGTTGGCTTTTTTCTTTGCCTATTTTGTGGTCTCGCTGATCTATTTCATAGTCTCCGCCACATTCGGGGACCCCATATTGAAGATCGGGTATAAGAACACGATTGTGCTAGGCCTGTTTATCTCATCGGTGGCCTGCTTCCTGTTTTATTGCGAGGCGAATTCCGAGACACCTGTGTTCTTGGTGTTCCTGTTGGCGCTGTTCCTATTAGGTGCCGGATTCACATTCCTGCAGATTGCGGCCAATCCGTTGGTGGCTATTCTGGGGTCGCCTGAGACCTCTTCCAGTAGACTGAATCTCTCCCAAGCCTTCAACTCATTGGGTACCACGTTGGCTCCGATCATCGGAGGTGTGCTCATCTTCGACTATTTCCTGGTGGATGGACAAGGAGCCTCCTCCGTGCGTATTCCCTATCTGGTGTTGTCCAGTTTGTTGCTGATATTGTGCGGTTTCATTTTCTTCTCAGAGATTCCGACAGTTGAGCTGAAAGACGACAATAAGGGATTGGACAGGTTGGGTGCGTTGCGCCATCCTCATCTGCGCTATGGTATGATCGGTATCTTCTGCTATGTGGGTGCCGAGGTGGCGATAGGTAGCAACTTGGTTGAGTATATGAAGAACTTCCATGCCATGAATGAGCTGAATGCCAGTAAGTTGCTTACCTTCTATTGGGGAGGTGCGATGATTGGCAGGTTCATGGGCTCCATCTCCATGAGCAAGATGCGTTTCCAGATGAAGTGCATTTTGATGATCTTGTCGGCGGTAGCCTCTTTGGCCCTTATCTTCTGGGTGATAGGGCTGTCCGCGGAGATGTCGTTCAAGCAGTTCGTCGACTTCTTCTTCGAGATGAAGGTATATTACTTCCTGATATTCTTGGTGTTGAACTTCTTTGTATTCATATGGGCCAAGTCGATACCTTCCCGTACGTTGGGTCTGTTCGCCGTCATGAACATGGCTTTGATCGCCTTGATGTTGGTGATGGATAGCGAACTCTCTCTTTGGGCGATTTTGGCGGTTGGTTTGTTCAACTCCATCATGTTCCCGAACCTGATCACATTGGCGATCGACGGCTTAGGGAAATATACCTCCCAAGGCTCTTCGTTGTTGGTGATGATGATTCTGGGTGGTGCGGTAGTGCCACCGTTGCAGGGCTTGCTCTCCGATTGCATCAATGCTCACGCGGCATTTGCCCTTCCGCTGTTGTGCTACGCTTATCTGGTGTGGTATGGCTATGTCGGCTGTAAGAAACGCAAGGAGAATAAGTAGTCCTCTATTGTTTTGAATTTTAATATATTAACTAATAAACAGAAAGATATGAAGTCTGAATTGAAACCTAATGTGGTTGGAATCGACATCGGAGGTACCAACACAGTGTTCGGAATCGTTGACGCAAATGGTAATGTCTTGGCATCCAATTCGATTAAGACGCAGGCGTATCCTGAATTGGAGGATTACATCGAGGCTTTGGGAAATGGCTTGCTGGAACTGATTTCTAAGAATGGTGGAGCGGAGAAGATCAATGGCATCGGAGTGGGTGCGCCTAATGCGAACTATTACACGGGTAATATCGAGCATGCGGCCAATTTGCCTTGGAAGGGAATCGTTCCTTTCGCTAAGATGCTTTCCGACAAGGTCGGCCTTCCTGTTTCCCTGACCAACGACGCCAATGCGGCCGCCATCGGTGAGATGAAGTACGGTGCCGCTCGTGGCATGCGTGATTTCATCATGATCACGTTGGGTACGGGTGTTGGTAGCGGTGTGGTTGCCAACGGACAACTGATATATGGACATGATGGCAATGCGGGCGAGTTGGGCCACGTGATCGTTCGTCGTGACGGACGTCCTTGCGGCTGTGGCAACAAGGGATGCCTGGAGACTTATACCTCCGCTACGGGTGTTGCCCGTACCGCCAAGGAGTTCTTGCTCAACCGCAAGGAGGATTCCCTCCTCCGTAAGATCGATTTGGATAAGATCACTTCCAAGGATGTTTTTGACGCTGCTATGGCAGGCGACCAGATTGCGAAGGATATCTTCGCCTTCACAGGACAGGTCTTGGGTGAGGCGTTGGCCGATTTCGTGAAGTTCAGCAGCCCTGAGGCGTTCGTTCTTTTTGGTGGCTTGGCGAAGGCTGGAGATCTGTTGTTCAATCCAGTGAAGAAAGCGATGGACGACAACCTGATGCCTGTGTTCAAGGGCAAGGTGAAGGTGTTGTTCTCCCAAATGAAGGACGCCGATGCCGCTGTGTTGGGCGCTTCCGCTTTGGCTTGGGATATATAACAGAGCATTATAAAACCTCATATGAATTGGGAAAGGGAATCTTTATGGTTCCCTTTTTTGTTTGCATATATATTGCATATTTATTCTATTTATATTCTTTAGTTTGATATTTATGCAATTTTTTAGTGGAAAAGCATAGAGGTTTGGATTTTTTGTTGTACTTTCGCGCTGTTTTTCAGAAACAAGAGTTAATAACCGAATAAGAAATAGTAAGGTATAATGGCATTTAACTTTATCACTGCCGAGGAGGCAGCGTCTTACATTAAGAACAATGATGTGATTGGCATCGGTGGTTTCTCATCGGTGGGTACGGTCAAGGCTGTGACTACCGCTCTCGCGGAGAAG
>JAGCGM010000012.1 GCA_017649635.1 Paludibacteraceae bacterium
GGCGTTGAGGAAGGCCTCGCGTGTGGCGATGGAGAGCGGCAGGACGCTTTCGTCTCCGTCCCTATAGTATTTGTAAGTGTTCTCCACGATGATCTTGGCCGCGTCCACGAAGAGGTTCTCCCTGTTCTTGTGGGTCGCCACGATGCTTCCGTTGCCGGGCAGGGCGAAGCCGATGGCCTCGTTGAGGCAGTTCATGGAGTTAGCGGTGAACATTCCCGAGCAGGAGCCGCAAGTAGGGCAGGAGCAGTGCTCGATCTCCTGCAGGTCTTTGTCGGATATGGTGGTGTCTGCCGCTTTGACCATGGCGTCGATCAGGTCCAGGTGCTGGTCTTTCCAGACACCCGCCTCCATCGGACCGCCCGATACGAAGATGGTAGGGATGTTCAGACGCATGGTGGCGAGCAGCATGCCAGGAGTGATCTTGTCGCAGTTGCTGATACAGACGAGCGCGTCCGCCTTGTGTGCGTTGACCATGTACTCCACACTGTCTGCGATGAGGTCCCTGGAAGGCAGGGAGTAGAGCATACCGTCGTGCCCCATGGCGATTCCGTCGTCGATGGCGATCGTGTTGAACTCAGCGGCGAAGCAACCTAGCTTCTCAATCTCCGCTTTGATTTTCTGTCCAATCTCATGAAGGTGGACATGTCCTGGTACAAATTGCGTGAAGGAATTCGCGATGGCGATGATAGGCTTTCCTATCTGATCCTCCTTCATTCCGTTCGCCCGCCATAAGGCTCTCGCTCCTGCCATTCTCCTGCCGAGGGTGCAGACTGTGCTTCTTAACTCGTGTTCCATTATCGTTACTATATAAAACAAAAAAACTCTTTCCGTTGAGAAAGAGTGTCAGATTTTCGCACTTAACATGTCTTTCTCCTGCTAACATCGGCACACGACCAACGCCAGAATAGAGATAATAATATTAATGCGAATCGTTCTCATCATTTTTTTTTGCAAAGTTATAAAACTTTTTCGATAAGAAAAGCAACTCTTTGCGAATAAAGATTATATTTGTATTGGATTTTGGCCGTTAGAATGTCAAATGTGGGTTTGGCTTATTTTTCAAACTTAGTTTATCATCTCTTCCCCATTATCGGAACGTATTTATTTATTTTAAAAATTTTTTAATGAACATTTTTGTTTCAAATTTGAGTTACGCTGTTACGGATGCGGACTTGTGTGAATTGTTTAAGGAGTATGGGGAAGTCTCTTCTGCCAAGGTCATCTTGGATAGGGAAACGCAAAAGTCGAGAGGTTTCGGATTTGTGGAGATGCCGGACGATGAGGCTGCCAGGAAAGCCATTTCAGAACTGGAGGGTGGTGAATTCGACGGACGGACCATTCATATCAAGGAGGCTCAGCCTCGTGAGGAGAGACGTCCGGGCGGCGGTCCCCGCGGTAATTTCCGTGGTCCTCGCAGGCAATCCTTTTAATGGAGTTATAGAGGCGATGTTTCGTGCATCGCCTCTTTTTTTGCCTTGTGTGGGTTGGTCTTTGAAAATGACACATTATAACATTTAAGATATGAAACTGTTTTCTGAACGATATAATTACACAAAAGCTTCGGATGTGATAATCAGAGAAACAGTCACACCTGAGATACAAAATGCGATATGCTCGTTGTACGACGATTTAAATGATTTCCGAGATTTTTCATGTCTTAGGATTGAACGCTATTTGTGAAATTGTATGCATATACGAATCAACCTGATACAGGAATCCGACACGCTTTGATGGATGATGATGACACTTATACACCTGCTTCAGAAGAGACCTTGTTTATGCTGGTTTCGTGTAGCTCTTTTATTAATTACTTAAATATAAAACTAAGATAGTGGGGAGTAAGAGAGAAAAAGAATATGAGATTAACGTAAAGGTTTTTTTGTGGCGCATGACATCGCAAGCGCTTAGAATGCTTCCGCTTGCCTTAGTTGCTGGTTTGAAAGCTAAAGATTAACACTCGAATGGTATAGTCTAATGTTATGCCAATAAGGAAAAACAGACATGTCAGAAACAAACTGGACAAGAGAATCGTAAGACTTTTCATGACTCGTTTGTCGTTGTCCTTGTCCTTCCTATAAAAAAGAAATGTGCCTGCCGCAATGATGATGACAGGAGGAATAAGTAATAATTTAGAGTCGATTCCGCAGAAAGATAGCCCACATTCAAACTCCACCATCAAGACTAATAGCGATAGCAATGAGTATCTGAGTATCTCTTTAAACATGACTCTTCAATTTTAGAAATGTTTTTTCTTTTTTAGTGTATTAGGATAGAACAAAAATACAAAATTTTTGCGGATGGTGCGATTCTGCTTGAGTCAATACACCGATTGTTTCGCTGATGGCTAATCTGTCCTTTCATTTTTTTTCACGCCAAAATTCCTAAAAATTTGTCTTGTCGGTTTGTTTTGTTATTTTTGTGAGTTACAAAGCTTATGGCAAGGAACAATTTTTTCATAGGGTTACTGGTTTACATCTTGGCTATGCCTATGCTTGCATGGGGTGAAGATTGTTTCGGTCCGATGGATGAAAGGTACAATGACTTTCTCTCGGAGCGGGCGACGGGTGTTTCCTTGTACGACCGGGGCAAGTATATGGAGGCGATCCCTCATTTCGAGAAGGCGTACGAGATGTGCCCGTTGGATTCTGTCCTCAATGAATACCTCTATTTCTCCTACAAGAATTCGCTCCGTTCCATGGATGCCAATAAGGTTTTCCGTGGGGTGCCTGCCCAATCCGTCGCCATGTACGGACTGAAACGCAGCAAACCGCTCTCTTCCATCTATGCGGAGGGAGGCGCTCTCTTTGCGGACAGCAAGACGGCATGGGACGACTCCTACATCTATTTCGAGCGCTATCTCGTCGGCAATGGTGGCTTTGCCTCCGTGGACGTCGAAAATGAGGTGGGCTCCGTGTGTGAACTGAACCATCACGTGGGCCTCACTTCCAGGACCAATCCTGTGGAGATGAAGGGCTCCAACTCGTCGTATTTCAACCTGAAGTCCAAATATGTGGGGGTCGAATATGAGGTCTCCGCGAAATTCAACGTCTCTTCCCGCTGGAAGGTGATGCCGTACGCTCGTATTAGCCATGAGTCGTACGATGAGGTGCGGTTCTTCTTGGATACGGTCGACGCCGCATCTTCCAGCGCATACCCGTTCGGTGCGTGGAACTTCCCATGGAACCTGAACCCTGAAATCACGCAAAGGGAGGATGACCCGAATGGCTCTTCTAACGGAACAAACCCAGAGGAGAAAGGCCAAATCCCGGCGGAAGGGAATCCTACGAATGGCTGGGAGGGGAATCCTACGAATGGCTGGGAGGGGAATAACGGAAGGGATTATCCAGGCGGTAGTAACAACTATTGGCAAAACGGTCCGGAATGGCAGGGCTTCGATCCAGGATGGGGCAATTCCGATGCCAACGGTGAAGATCCGCAGGGGGGCCATAACCACAACAACTACGAATATAACAACATGTATAATGTTTACAACAACTATGTGGGTTGGTATAATCCGTGGTGGTCTTACCTATATAACCCTTATGGACAATATTATGGGAACTATACTTTCCCTGAATATACACCGCAGTTTTGGCAGAGCCTCTCCAACTCCACATACAAGTATAGCCACTCCTCCATGAGACATCGGCGGATGGATTTCTTGGTGGGTTGTCTGGTCTCTTATACCTATGGGAAACATGTCGGTTCGTTGAGCGCATCCTATTTTAAAGGGGAGACGCTGAAGACGATCCAGGCCAACCTCTCCTACTGCATCTATCCGTTTGGAAACCTGAATCTCTATATTTCACCAAAAGTTTCGTATATTTGGCGTGGTAATGATTACTATCCGATGGGTGAACTGCCGGGTAACTGGATAGGCGAGGTTGAGGTCGGCGGCAAGTTGCTGAACCGTCTTTGGGGCAGTGTCTCCTACCTCCATGGCAATCTCTGCGATTCCCATGAACTGGGGAGCCATACGTTCTATTCCTTGTCCTGCGAGACGAAGTTCAGATGCTCCGCCCGTTTCATCTATCTTTTGAACACTCATTGCCAGTTGTCCCTGACATATAAGTATCTGCGGAAAGAGTCCAATCTTTTCCTTGTGGATGTGGAAGGAAATGCCGGGTTGAACGTGTTTAGTCAGAATGATAATGTGATTGCAGGAGGTGTCCAATGGAATTTCTAAGCGGAAAAATAAATAGGTTGTTGTCGTCCCTCTTCGTGGTGGGATGCCTGTTTTTCGCATCCTCCTCTTCCTCCGCTGAGCCCACCCGTAGTTCCATCTTCGCGAAGAGCTACGAGTACGAGTCCAATAAGCAATACGACCAGGCTATCGAGGCATTGAAAGAGGTGAAGGCGGATATCTATGCGGTGAATCTCCGTCTTGGATGGCTCTACTATTGCAAGGGAAACTATCGGGTCTCCATCATGTATTATTCCAAGGCGATCCAACTGAGGCCTACTTCCGTAGAGGCTCGTTTCGGTTACGTGTTGCCGGCCGCTAAGATGAAGGACTGGATCAAGGTCGGGAAGCAGTATGACGCTATCCTGAAATTGGACCCTAACAATACGAAGGCGAATTATTACCGTGGATTGATGTATTTCAACGTGGGGGAATATGGCAAGGCTGAGCCTTATTTCGATAAGGTTGAACATCTTTATCCGTTTGATTATGATATTGTTATACTTTCCGCATGGAATTCCTATTACCTGAAAAACAAGGAGAAAGCCAAGCTCCTTTTTAACCAGGCGTTGCTGATTCAGCCTAATAGTGCCTCCGCCGCGGAGGGCCTCTCGTTGACGAAATGAGTCGGTGTATGGTGCGTGTGTCTTGAGCGGAACCCTTTCCCTTCTGATAGGCTCAAGAATTGGATGTTGATTTGTAATATATTGTTTTATAGTTAATTAAATATTTATGTAATGAAAAGAGTATTTATTTCATTGTTTTCGTTGGCGTTGTTGGTTGTGCCTTGTTCTTGTGGAGATGATGATGATAATGATAATGATGTTCGTAAAGAGGTGAAAAACGATGACCCTGACGATGGAAAATCTGATAATCAGGAAGATGATGGTAAAGAAAACGACTCTAAAAAGAAGGACCAGTTCGTCTGTGATATAGAGCCGCTAAGCAGGACCTTGTATTTCGCGGGTGAGGATGAACTGAACGTTTATGTGCATACCAACCGTCCGATGGCGAACCTGCAGGTCTATGTGGAGGATGAGAAGGGTGAGAAGTATGATGTGGAGACGGATATATTCTACAACTACATCCGTGTCCATTCTCCTATGGTCGTCGGTAATCTTTTTGTGGTTGTCGCGGATTCGAACGGCACCAAACCGCAGAAGGTCCCTTTCTACAACCTTGACGAGACGAACAATCACTCCATCCAGGCTTATTTGGAGACTCCTTATATCGACCTCCTGAATGGCGAGGCGATGACCCCGGAGGAGTCTGCGGCGCAGCCGGGTAGGGCTTGGCTGAAACTGGATGGTGAAAAGGGCATCATTGCGGCGGAAGGTTTCAAGGTGGAGTTCGATGATAAGTCATCTTCGCTCGCCCAACCTGGTAGGGTTAGTCAATTCAAGCTTTCTAACGGTCGCGAGGGCTTGGTCGTCCTGGTGCTCATAAAGTATGAGGCAGGGAAGAAGGTGGCTTTCGCCTTCACCTATTGCCTGAAATGATTGGTGGGGACGGTCTCCGCGTGGACCCCTTCTCGGACGAAGAGCTTTATTATCCGCCCTTTCGTATTCCGTAGAGTGGGAGAGACCTTCGAATGGTTTAGGATGTTGATTTTTAGTGCTCTATAAATAAAATGGGCGGGAAAGAGAAAAACCTTTCCCGCCCATTATTTGTTCCTGTTCCGTTATTTTTGTGGTTTCATGACCACTTCAATCCTATTGTTTTGCTCACGCAACCACTTGAGCATGTCGCGCAGTTCGTCACGTGTAATGGACTCCAACGTGCTGAGGTAATCCTTGGCGAGGTCCTCATGGTCGTTGTAATAAGCGACCATCGCGTTCAGCTGCCAGTTGTTCTCCTTCTGGTTCTCGGTGAACTTGTTCTTCAGGTTCAGCACCGCCTTGTTGAAGTCTACCTCCTTCGGACCGTCGGTGATGAAGGAATCCACCTCCGAATAGACAATCTTCTGGAGCTTCTCGAACATCTCCGGATCGGTGTCGTAGCGCATCTGCAGGGAGGCGTACTCGACCGGTTTCTTGGAGAGCGATCCACGTACGGAGACGCCGTAGGTGCCGCCTTCGTTCTCACGCATCGACTCGAAGTAGCGGATGTCCAAGATATCCCCGATGAGCTGCATCATCAGCCTGTTCCTCAACGTATATTGCATTTCAGCTCCGTAGACGACGAAGCTGGATGTCTTCTTGATCTCCAACTCCCTGGCGAAGGTGTTGTTGACGACTCCCTTCGGCCTACGTATCTGACGGTCGATCCACTGCTCTTCCTTCATCTTTTTTTGGACAGGGATGCCACCGAGGTATCGTGTGATAGGCTCCTTGATCTTCGCCAAATCCACATTGCCGACGATGAAGACGGTGAAATCTTTCGGGTCCAGGAATCTGCGGGTGAAGATGTCCAGGGAAGTCTTCTGGTTCACCTGCTCCAACTGTTTCAGACCGAACGGTGTGGTCCGTTCGTGATGTCCGTTCACCGTCACCTGCACGGAATCGCTGAAGGTTCGTCCAGGATCCTTGTCGGCATTCACCAAGGCGGTGTGGTATTGGTTGATCAGCGCCTGGTAGCTTTCGTCATCCGTACGGGTACCTGTGAACAGGAGGTAAACCAACTGCGTGAGGGTCTCGAAGTCCTTGACAGAGGAAGAACCCGAGAAAGACTCATTGTAGGCGCCCACGGAAGGACTCAGTCGCACCACCTTGCCCGCCAGTTTCTTGCTGAGGTCGATGGCGTTGAAATTGCCCTTGCCATTGTTCTGAGCGACTGAGACGCAGAGGTTGGCGGAAGGCATATCCGACACGTTGTCGATCATGGACAAACCGCCCTCACTGTAACCGTAAAGGATGATTTCGTCCTCCTTGAGTTGCGTCGGGCGGATGACTACGCGCATGCCATTGCTGAGAATCCACTCCGTCACATTCTCCAATTCATTCACCTTCCGTTCCTTCTTCACCTTCCCCTGCTTTGGCGTTTTGTCGACGAGCGGCGCCTGCAGGTCATTTTCCGTGTAGGATTCCAGCGCCATCGAGGAGGTCTCCTGAAGCATGGCAAGCACCCTCTCCTTGTTAGGGAAACGGACGGACTCTTTTTCCGGCCCCGTCATGAGGACGGTTATTTCCTTCGAAGATACAGCTGTCTTCGCATGTCTGTTAACCAATTCCAATGTGATGGACGGCAACATTTCCCGAATGGTCTTATATTCCCACTCGATGCCAGGAATAGGCTCCTTGTCGAGGAAATTGCGGATATATTCTTGCACATACGAACCGTTCTTCGTCTTGCCCCTCTCATTGAAGCTCTTCTCCATGCCACTGAGGAGGCTCTCTTTCGCCCTGTCCAATTCAGCCTGCGTGAAACCGAAACGCTTCATCCGCTCGCCCTCCGCCAAGAGTGTGGCGAAACTCTGCTCCTCCTGCCCTTCGACAGGGACGGCCAAGAGAATGAAGGCATCCTTGGAGCGTACGATTTCACCATATCCGACGGAAGCCCCAGCGAACGGAGCGTCCGCTTTCTGCGATATCTCGTCGAGACGGTCACTTATCATGGACTCGATCAAATCCCTCACAATGGATATTTTGTAGCCAGCCTTGCAGCCAACTACCTGATCGGACAATTTATCCATACGGTAGTCGATGCGGATGGTGGAGGTCTTCGCCTCCTTGTCCGTCAGAATCGCCACGACAGGGTCGGTGACACGCTCCAGTTGGTAAACCACACGTTTGTCAGGGTTCACCCGCTTAGGAATGTCGGTCCACATCCGTTTGATGGTATTCTCAACGCTGTCCACATTCACATCTCCAACAATCACAATAGATTGCAAATCAGGTCTATACCACCTGTGATAGTAGGTGCGCAAGGTGTCGTACGCGAAGTTGGCGATGATAGCCGTGTCTCCGATGATGTCACGTTTCGCATATTGGGAGTTCTTGTAGAGAATAGGAAGTGAAGCCTTCCACAGCCTGCGTTTTGCGTTCTGGCGGCTTCTCCACTCCTCGCGGATCACGCCGCGCTCCTTGTCTATCTCCTCCGATTTGAGGGAGATGAATCCAGACCAATCGTGCAGGATGAGCAAGGCGGTGTCCACGATGCTCGTCCTCATGGTAGGCACGGACTTCAAGTTATAGACGGTCTCGTCCAACGAAGTGTAGGCGTTGACGTTGTTGCCGAACTGCACACCGATGGTTTCCAAGTAGTTGATGATGCCCTTGTCCGGGAAGTTCTTCGTGCCGTTGAAAGCCATGTGTTCGAGGAAATGCGCCAATCCGTTTTGATTGTCCTCCTCTAAGATTGCCCCCACATTTTGGGCGATGTAGAAGTCCGCCCTTTCGGGAACCACGTCATTGTGCCGGATGTAGTAGGTCAATCCATTGTCCAATTTACCGTAACGGATGGCCGAATCCATAGGTATAGGGTCTAAATCACCGAAGTTGATAGGTGTTTGGGCCATCAAGGCCGTCGAGCATAGAAGTGCGGAGACCGCACAAATGATTTTTTTCATGTCATCAAAAATTAGGGAGTCCGACGACTCCGCCGTGAAAAACAAACGAAGGGAAGTTGGGAAACTGGTGGTTTCCCCTATTCCTTCCGCAAATATACATAATAGTCGATATACATGGAAAATATTATTTGTGGTGGTTGTGCGAAAAATTGTGAAAACCGTTCGGATGAAGGAATGAAAGCCTTGTTTGTCAGGCGGAAGATCACGGATTATCCTCTTATCATGGTGCCCTTATTTAGTGGGGGAGGATAAAGATTGTGCGACAATGTCATAAAATAGTAAATTGTAAATAGCTAAATAGTAAATAGCGGAAGATAAATAGTAAATTGTAAATAGTTAAATAGTAAATACTTGTGCTTGTCATCTGCGTCGATAGAAAATTCCGTGCCCCTCTTATAAAGGGCTCTTTTTTTTGGTTTGTCATTGATTGTTTTTTTTACTATATTCGCGGTTCGAAATAGTTTTTTTAGATTTTTTAAGATTATTAATATACTATTACAGCGACATTAAATGGAAAGGCGAGTTGTTATAACAGGAATGGGTGTTTACTCTTGCTTGGGCAAGAACCTTGAAGAAGTCAGAGAATCACTTTACAATGGTAAGTCTGGTATCA
>JAGCGM010000090.1 GCA_017649635.1 Paludibacteraceae bacterium
CGCTGGTTGCAGTAAAAAATCTGGTCCTCGTTGATCTTCGAGGTGGTAGCCTCATGCTCGACGATGGCCGATTCGTTATGGATGTCCATGTACGGGAAGGTATGTGCGCCACACTTGTCTCCCAGGAGCAAGCTGTCGCATTGGGAGAAGTTGCGGGCACCGTCCGCGTTCTTCGAAACCTTCACTAATCCCCGGTAGCTATTCTGGCTGAGTCCCGCCGAAATACCTTTGGAGACGATATGGCTTTTCGTGTTCTTGCCGAGGTGGATCATCTTCGTACCCGTGTCCGCCTGCTGGTAGTTGTTCGTGACCGCCACGGAGTAGAACTCCCCGACGGAATTATCGCCCAGCAATACGCAGCTCGGATATTTCCATGTGATGGCGGAACCCGTCTCTACCTGCGTCCAGGAGACCTTCGAAGAGATTCCCTTGCAGAGGGCGCGTTTGGTGACGAAGTTATAGATACCACCCTTTCCGTCCTTATCGCCTGGGTACCAGTTCTGTACGGTCGAGTATTTGATCTCCGCCCTATCATGCGCCACCAGTTCGACGATGGCCGCGTGCAATTGGCTCTCGTCGCGCATCGGTGCGGTACAGCCTTCCAGATAGGAGACGTAGCTGTCGTCATCCGCCACGATCAATGTGCGCTCGAACTGGCCCGTTTGGGCGGCGTTGATTCTGAAGTAGGTGGAGAGCTCCATCGGGCAACGTACGCCCTTCGGGATGTAGACGAAGGAGCCGTCGCTGAAGACCGCCGAGTTCAGTGCGGCGAAAAAGTTGTCCGTATAAGGCACCACCGTTCCGAGGTATTTCTTGACGAGGTCCGGGTAGTTCTTCACCGCTTCGTTGAACGAGCAGAAAATAATGCCCAATTCAGCGAGGTTTTCCCTGTAAGTCGTCTTGACGGATATGCTGTCCATGACCGCGTCCACCGCCATGCCAGCGAGGTGTTTCTGCTCCTCCAACGGGATGCCCAGCTTGTCGAAAGTCTTGAGCAATTCAGGGTCGATATCCTTTTCGCTCTTAGGAGAGTTCTTTTTCGGAGCCGCGTAGTAGTAGATGTCCTGATAGTCGATTTCGGGGATGCTGAGGTGCGCCCAGTTCGGCTCCTTCAGCGTGAGCCAATGCCGGTAGGCCTTCAGGCGGTATTCGAGCAACCATTCCGGTTCCCCCTTCTTTTCGGAGATGAGGCGCACAACATCCTCGTTCAACCCTTTCGGGATGACTTCGGTCTCAATGTCCGTGACAAATCCGTACTTATAATCCCCTTTGGTAATGGTATCTACTATGTTATCATTCATAATGCGAGCCAACTATTCATTGCGCGAAATTACGAAAGAATTGGCTAAACTAAGGAATGAAAAAAGAAAAACTCTCCGTCATCGTGATTTTTAGTGAAAACATCTTAGAAAAACAGGCAAACAGGTCCTTAAATAGATATATATTCTCTCTTTTCTCCATAAAAAAGGGGATATAATGTCACGCCGCCCAAAAATTGACTACGTCGAACTAACGTTTCAAAATTCACAATTCCCCCAGGGCGCTGCCCTGGGCTAGATAATGTTGTGGCCTTTCAGGCCGTGGGAATGTGCAAATGTGGGATGTCGGCACGTTCAGCAATGTAAACACATCCCGTCAACTCTTAATTCAAAATTCAAAATTCTTAATTCTTAATTCCCATAGGCCATTCCCCTATCAAATCGAAATACTCGTAGTCTGTGATCCTGACCTGGTAAAATGCTCCGATGGTTAGTTCTCCGTTGGCGGTTGGTATCAGCACTTCCGGGTCTACCTCAGGGGAGTCGAACTCCGTCCTTCCGTAGTAGTAATCCCCCTCTTTGCGGTCGATGATGACCTTGAATGTCTTGCCCACCTTAGCCTTGTTCATCTCCTCGGCGATGCCCTCTTGGAGGTCCATCAACTGTCCGAGGCGTTTTTCCTTGGTCTTTTCGTCGATATTGTCCTTGAGGTGGTCTCCCGCATATGTTCCCTCCTCTTCGCAGTATGTGAAGGCTCCCATGCGCTCGAATTTGGCTTTGCGGGTGAACTCCATCAACTTGTTGAACTGCTCTTCCGTCTCGTTAGGGAATCCGACCATCAGGGTGGTGCGGATATGGATGCCCGGCACCTCCTCGCGGATGCGTTGGAGCAGGCTGTTGGTCTCCTCTTCCGTGATAGGACGGCGCATGGCCTTGAGGATATCGTTGTCTATGTGTTGCAGGGCGATGTCGAGGTATTTGCAGACGTTGTCGCGCTCCCTCATCACCTTCAGCAGGTCGTATGGGAATTGGGTAGGATAGGCGTAGTGCAGGCGGATCCACTCCACACCTTTCACGTCGGATATCTTCTCGACCAGCTCCGCGATGGCGAACTTTCCGTATAAATCCTTTCCGTAGTAGGTCAGGTCTTGCGCGATGATCTGGAACTCCTTCACGCCTTGCGCCACGAGCGATTCGACTTCGGAGACGATCTCCTCCATCGGACGGGACTTGTATTTGCCTGTGATGATAGGGATGGCGCAATATGCGCAGCGTCGGTCGCATCCCTCCGAGATCTTCACGTAGGCGTAGTGGGAAGGGGTCGATAGCTTATGGATATTGGAACAATCCGAGCGGTACTCGCCTTTGAGATCCGTTATGATATCCTTCCAAGCGAACTTGCCGTAGAACTTGTCCACTTCAGGAATCTCCGTCGACAACTCGTTCAGATAACGCTCCGACAAACAACCCATCACCAGGAGTTTCTCTATGGATCCCTTCTTACGTTTCTCAGAAAAACTAAGGATCTGGTTGATGGATTCCTCCTTTGCGTCGCCGATGAATCCGCAGGTATTGATGATGACGATCTTCGCCTTGGAAGGGTTCGGGTCGAAGTGCGTCTCGTATCCGTTCGCCTCCAGCTGGTTGGCCAATAGCTCAGCATCCACGAGGTTCTTCGAGCACCCCATGCAGATGATGTCGATCGACTTCTTTTGCATTTCTCTTGGTTTATTTGAACAGGGAATCGACGAATTCTCTCTTGTTGAATACCTGCAGATGGTCTATTCCCTCGCCTACACCGATGTATTTGACAGGAATCTTGAATTGGTCGGATATACCGATGACGACGCCACCCTTCGCCGTACCGTCCAGCTTCGTGATGGCCAGCGAGCTCACCTCCGTCGCCTTGGTGAATTGTTTCGCCTGCTCGAAGGCATTTTGTCCGGTGGAACCGTCCAAAACCAGAAGTACATCGTGCGGAGCGTTCGGTATGATCTTCCGCATCACCTGCTTGATCTTGGAGAGCTCGTTCATCAGGTTGATCTTATTATGAAGCCTTCCGGCGGTATCGATGATCACGACATCAGCGTTGTTCGCCTTGGCGGACGATAGGGTATCGAACGCCACGGAAGCCGGGTCAGAGCCCATCTGTTGCTTGATAACCGGGCAACCCACTCTCTCGCCCCAGATGCACAGCTGGTCCACCGCCGCCGCACGGAAGGTATCCGCCGCGCCTAAGTAGACCTTCTTGCCCAGTTTCTGGAACTGGTAGGCCAGTTTTCCGATGGTGGTGGTCTTACCCACTCCGTTCACGCCGACCACCATGATGACGTATGGTCCGTCGGTCTGCGGGATGGAGAAATCCTTCTCGTCCGTGGTATTGTTTTCCTCCAGCAGGGAGGCTATTTCGTCCTTGAGGATATTGTTCAACTCGTCCGTGCTGACGTATTTGTCACGTTCCACGCGTTGCTCTATTCTCTCTATGATTTTCAAGGTCGTGTCCACACCCACGTCAGAGGTGATCAACACCTCCTCCAGGTTGTCCAGCACTTCGTCGTCCACCTTAGACTTTCCGACGACGGCGCGCGCAATCTTGCTGAAAAGGTTCTGCTTGGTTTTTTCGAGACCCTTGTCGAGCGTCTCTTTTTTATCCCTTGAAAAAATGCTACTGAATATACCCATACACAAAATATGTTTTACGATGCAAATATACGAAAGGTAAGTCCTAAAAATTCAACGTTTTATTAAAAATTATAGTCAATGCGTCTGAAAAAGTTCTCCAAGTCTTCCTGTTCCATTCCTGCATCTTGCTGTATGTCAGCCGTTCATGCTATGGAGATGGAAGGATTTGTTGTCCATTCTAATGATGTGGAAATCCAAATCGTCTTCTGCTCGTCTAAATGAAATGAGACCAAGGACTGTAAAAACTATTGATTTTCGTTTGTACGATAGCCATTGTTTCTTAATTTTGCTATCGGTAAACAAACTCACTTCAAAACCTATATGTTACAACAGAAACTGCAGCTCAAACTGCTAACAAAACTTTCACCCCAGCAGATACAGACCATCAAGCTGTTGGAGATACCTACGCTCGAACTCGAGGAGCGTATTAGGCAGGAAGTGGAGGAAAACCCGGCTTTGGAGATCGTCGATGACCCCATCACCTCGAACAGTGGCGAGACGCAGGAGAGAAGTGAGGAGGGCTCGGAGGGCAGTGACGAGTTGGACGGGGCAAATTTCGAGGGGGACAATTACCTTAACGACTATAAGACAGAGGACGATATTCCTGAATATGCCTTGGAGGCGCGTTCCAAGCAAGAGGCCAAGATGGAGGGATTCTCTTACATCAGCAGCGAGACCCTTCAGGAGCATCTCTTGAACCAGTTGAGATTCAGGACGCTGAAGAAAGAGATGAAGGAGGTGGCGGAGTACGTTATTGGTAATGTGGACGAATACGGGTACTTGAGGAGAAGTGCGGAATCGATGGTGGACGACTATTCTTTCCAGACAGGCAAAATCATCCGTGAGTCTGTTGTGGAACAGGCTATCGATCTCATCAAGTCTTTCGACCCGGCCGGTGTGGGCGCCAATTCGCTCGAGGAGTGCCTTCTCTTGCAATTGGAGAGAAAGGCATCTACCCCTCAAATCGAGACGGCGAAACTTATTATAAGCAAGTCGTTTGTGGATCTTTCCCAGAAACGCTATGACCGTATTGTCAGAGACCTTGGCATCGAGGAGAAGGAAATCAAGGAGGCTATCTCTGAAATCATCAAATTGAACCCTAAGCCTGGCAATGCATGGGATAGCTCATCCAACGTCAGCAACATACAAATAACTCCCGATTTCATCGTCGAAAACGAGAACGGGGAACTGAACATCAGCCTGAATCAAGGGGCCATACCCGAATTGAATATCAACAGGAACTTCGCGGAAATGCTCGATGAATACAGTAATAACAAGAGTAACCAAACGAGGGAGATGAAGGAGGCGGCCATCTTCGTTAAGCAAAAACTGGATTCCGCGAAGTGGTTCATCAGCGCCGTCAAACAACGTCATGAGACGCTTCGAAGCGTTATCTACGCCTTGGTTGAGGCTCAGAAGGAGTTCTTCCTCTCAGGGGATGAGACGAAACTGAAACCCCTTATCCTGAAGGATATCGCGGACAAGACAGGATATGATGTTTCCACCATCTCAAGGGTTAGCAACAGCAAATATGTTCAGACGGAATTCGGTATATTCCCCATCAAGTACCTGTTCACTGACGCCCTTCAGACTACCGATGGTGATGTGATATCCACCAAGGGAATCAAAACTGTTCTGGAGGAGTGCATCAAGAACGAGGATAAGAAGAACCCGCTGACGGACGACCGCCTCATGGAAATCTTGGCGGAGAAGGGATATACGATAGCCAGACGTACCGTGGCGAAATATAGGGAACAACTCAATTTCCCTGTCGCGAGACTTCGGAAGGAATTATAATGAACCAAACTATAGAATATGATGGAAACAGACAATATAAACGAGCAGGAGAATCCTACCCAAACGGAGGGGAATGTCCATAACGGGGAGGGCGTATTCACCTTGGATAAGAACCCACGGAAGAATATGTCGAAATCGCAACAATCACACAAGAAGAAGCGTAAAAAGTTCTTCAAGAATTTGGCGAAGGCTGTATCGTTCATATTCTTCCCGTTGCTTATGCCTGTCTATGGGACCTTCATGTTGTTCAACATGAAACTTTTCACCTACTACCCGGTCCAATATGTGGATACCGCCAGAAAGACCATTTACATCTTCGGTATCATATTGCCTTGCCTATCCTTCATAATCCTGAAGTTGTTCAAGGCGATATCGGACGTGAGGGTGCCTCGGAAGGAAGAGAGGCTGGTGCCATACCTCTGTATCGCCTGCTGTTACCTCTATTGCGCATATTTGCTGTTCCGCAACGCAATGCCTATCTGGGTCATTAACTTGGTGCTGTGCGTGTCGTTCGTCATTTTCCTGGAGTCCATTATCTCACAGTTCTGGAGGATCAGCGGACATGCCACCAGCATGGGCCTGATGACGGGCGCGATCATAGTGGCAGGATACAGCACATACACGAATGTCTGCACCACGCTCAGCGTGTTCGTCTTCATAGCGGGAATCGTAGGCACTGCCAGACTCTATCTGAATCGGCACACGGATGCGCAACTTCTCGTCGGATTCCTTTTCGGACTTCTTAGTGTGTTGTTGATTTCCTATATCAATCCAGGACAGGTGTTCAGGTTGATGTAGTGGATGATCCAAGGGTCTATACGTCATTTGAGCATTTTCCCCTTGCAAATCTCAGTGTAGGGGCAATGGACGCATCTTTCTTGATCACTTGTCTGTACGAATGGTTTCTCCGTGTTGAATATGTTTTCCAACAGCCGTGTCAGGTTTTGTTCTATTTCCTCGCAGTTGTCGGGAGAGAGTTCCGTGATCTCCTTTTTCCCTTTCCCTTCCCCTATACATAGGGGTGTCAGTCCATCCTTGTATCGTACGAACAGGAGAGACGGGATGACCGACCATCCTTTCTCCTTCGTGCATAGGTAGGCGTATAGCAATACTTGTAGCGCATACGACATGTGTTTGTCCCGCTTCGGAGCATCGCCATCGAACAGTGATGAGATGTCTTGGAAGGGAATGTTTTTTTTGCTTCGTCCCCCTGCTTTGTAGTCCACCACCCTAAAGGTGCCTCCCTGTTCCTCGTGTAGGCGGTCGATGATGCCTCCTAACGTGAAACGCATTCCATCCATCATGAACTCATGGGTGATGTTTCCCATCTCCACGCCGACGATTCTAAACGGAGCGCAGTTCTGTAGATCGATGGAGAGCACATTTTTCACGAACGCAAGTACCGCCATCTTGAGCAGTAATTGTTGCCCGGAATACTCGATATGCGTGTTTTCCTCCGCTTTGAAATACTCACGTCTGAAGGCATTGTCCACGATATCCTCTATCTTCTTTTCTTGCCCCAATAGTTGCTTTAGGTCCTCCTCTTCCACGTATCTGTCCGTGAAACGCCCGTAAATCTCTTCCATCGCCGCGTGGAGTACCAATCCTAACAACCTATTGTTAGCCTCGTCCTCCAACTCTTCAGGCTCTTTTAGCCCCATGACATAGGAGAAATAGAATTTCAGTTGACAGGTGATATAGGTGTTAAGCATGGCAGGGGAAAGGATGGCGGCGGATGGATTGGTTTCCTTGTCGTATCTGTGGCGCAATTTCTTGATCATCTCGTCGGTCTTGGCCACTTCAAATTGAGTCGACGGGGAGACTTCGATATCCGACCGCAGGTCTTGCAGGTCCACCTCGATATCCGTCTCCGCCAATAATTGCATCAGGAAACGGCTCATTTGGCCCTTAGAGCCTCCGTTTGTCGCCGTGCTATAGAGGAATGTGGCGTTCTCCACCCGCTGTAGAAGCCGGTAAAAATAATAGGCATACAACGAGTTCTTGTGCTCGATGGTGGTCATGCCGAAGGCGTGGCGCAGGCTATGTGGAATGAACGAGGATTCCCCGCCGCCCTTAGGCAGTACTCCCTCATTGACGGAGAGCATCACCACGTTCTTGAAGTCTAGGTTACGTGTCTCGAGGAAACCCATCACCTGCATACCCTTCACTGGTTCGCCGGAGAAGGGCACCGAAATGGAGGAAAGCATCCTTTCCAACAGTTTGCACAACGTCTGGACATTGACTTGCAGGTCGCCATTCTCCGTCAAGGTCAAGAGCCTATTCACGACCGTGTAGGTGCGGAACAGGGCTTCCTTGTACAAAGGGTCATAGATGGCGTCGTCCAACACAGGCGATGCGTCGTCCTGGGAGTCTGGTGTCTCCTTGCGGTAATACGTGGCCACCTTCTTCAGGATAGCCACCAGCCATTTCAGCATGGAGGAGGATGCCTCCTCACTGCCTGCGTCGACAAAAGAGAACAGCAGTTCCAACGAATCGTTTCCACCCCGTAGATAGGCGATGGTGGGGAAGTATTTATGTCCCTTGACGATATTGTCATAAAGCTCCGTAGCCCCTTCGAAAGCGATCTGCACATATGGGTTGCACAATGTCTCCTTGATATGACGGAAGGGGAGGGAGTGTGGTTGTTTGCCGGTATTGATCGACACGTTGCACTGCATCTCAACCAGTACCTTTACCAAGGCATATACGGGCGTCTGTATGAGAGGCAGACCCATCGTGATATTCAAGTCGTCCACACAAGGGGGAATGGAGTGCAGAACCGGCAAGAGGAGTGATTCATCGCACAGGACGACAGCCGTGTCGGAGTCGGAGAATCCCTTCTCCTTGCAGTTTGACAAGAAGTCATTCAGGTACTTAGCCTGGGCATTTCCCGTGGAGGAACTGATGAACGTAAAATGTTTAGGGGTGTTTCGGAAGACATTCAGCGCCGACCGCGGCAGTTCATTCGGGAACTTCTCCAGGTTCTGTGACATGAAGGTGGCCGCTTCGTGCCGCACGTCGGGCATGTTCATGTAGAACTCGTCCGTGTCCCAGTAGAAAAGCGCCTTATCTGCCTTGTGGAGACGTGAGAAGAGTTCTATCTCGCATTTGTTCAGCACGTTGAATCCGACGAATACGTATTTTTTTGAAGGAAAGGACTCAACCCCTTCCTTTTTGAGCACCTCATCCACCACGATACGGTGCAACATGCCTCCGTAAGCAAGGCCTTGGTTGCGCAGATTCTCCCGAAATTCATTGTACATCGGTAAAAGCGCGTTCCAAAGCGCCATGAACTTCCGCTTCAACAGGGATTTCTGGTCCACGGAAAAGTTATGGAAGAATCGTTGCAGGGATGCGATTTGGCTCTCAGACAGGAAACTGAAGTCATCCTCCATCTTCGACAACTCCACCATGTTCTTGAAGAGCATTTCGGCGGGCACGAGGTTGTTGTCCACATCCTCGAAGTCGCTCAGGATGACCTCGCCCCAGAAATAGAAGGAGTCCATCGTTTCCGGCTCGACTCCCAGTTCCTCCCAATCGATATGCGCCGAATAGGCTTTGAAAAGGTCGCAGATGAGCTTCGGCTCATCCGCCACCTTCAAATTCGTGCACGAGGCGAACATGTCTTGGATAGTCAGGTATGAGGGAGACCAGATTGGCTTGTCGACACTCTTCACCAAATAGTTGTTGAAGAAAAGCCTAGCGCGGTTGTTCGGGAAAACAACCGTCAAATCGGACAATTCACCACCATACTTGGCGGTCAAATCCTCCGCGACAAGCTGTAAGAACGGTACTGCTCCCATAGGCGGACAGATTAACTCCTTACCTGACCATTCCCCTTGATGATCCACTTATAAGTAGTGAGTTCCTCCAAGGCCATAGGGCCGCGGGCGTGCATCTTTTGCGTGGAGATGCCTATCTCCGCACCCAAACCGAACTGTGCGCCATCGGTCCATGCCGTGGACGTGTTCGTGTAGACGCAGGCGGCGTCCACCATGCGGTCGAACTTCTCGATGGATGCTTCATCTTTGCTGATGATCGCCTCACTGTGCTTGGAACTATATTTGGCGATATGCTCCAAAGCCTCGTCCAGGTTCTTGACCGTTTTGATGGACATCTTATAGTCCAGGAACTCCGTGCCGTAGGAATCGGCTGTCGCTGGTTCCAGATATGGGTATTTGCCCTTCAGCGCATCGTAGGAAGGCTGGTCGGCATATATGATCACGTTCTTCTCCGCCATGCGCTCGCAGATGGCAGGAAGGTCTTGGAGCCTCTTCTCGTTGATGATCAGGCAGTCCAATGAGTTGCATACGCTGACGCGGCGGGTCTTGCCGTTGAAGACCGCATCCTGTCCGATCTTCAGGTCTCCGCTCTCGTCGAAGTAGATGTGGCATACGCCGGCACCCGTTTCGATGACAGGGATCTTCGCATGTTCGCGTACGAAGTTGATCAGGCCCGAACTGCCCCGTGGGATGATCATATCCACATAGCCGATAGCGTTCAGCAGTTCACCTGTGGATTCACGACCGGCAGGCAACAAAGCCACGACGTTCTCGTTCACGTTCATCCTGCGCAATACGGAATGGATCACGTTGACAATCGCCGTGTTGGAGCAATGCGCATCCGAACCACCCTTCAGCACGCAGGCATTGCCCGATTTGAAGCAGATGGAGAAGACGTCGAAGCTCACGTTAGGGCGAGCCTCATAGATCACGCCGATCACACCGAAAGGCACACTGATGCGCTTCAGTTTCAATCCGTTCGGACGTTCGATGTCTTTCAGCACTTTACCCAATGGAGAGGGCAAACCCGCCACGTTCCTGATGTCAGAGGCGATGCCCGCAATGCGTTCCTTCGTCAACATCAGACGGTCATACATAGGGTTGGACTTGTCCATCTTGTCCAAATCCTTCTGGTTCTCAGACAGAATGTAGTCGGTTTGCTTCTCAGCCTCGTCGGCCACCGCCAGCAGCACTTCGCGAACCTTCGCATCATCAAGGCC
>JAGCGM010000091.1 GCA_017649635.1 Paludibacteraceae bacterium
AAAGATACAAGACGCTGAGAAAGAGCGCAAAGCAATCGCCGGCATCACCAAAGCCGCCCGCGAGCGCGTGAAGAAAGTGAGCCTCTGCAACCGCAAACTACGCGACTGCCGAATCCACTACAACGACACCAAAGGCACCGACCAGGAGAAGACCAGCATCTTCATCACCGAGGGAGACTCCGCGAGCGGTTCCATCACGAAGAGCCGAGACGCCAACCTGCAGGCTGTATTCTCCCTGCGTGGAAAGCCTGAAAACAGTTACGGAAAGAAACGTACGCTCGTCTACGAAAACGAGGAACTGAACCTCCTCCAAGCCGCCCTGAACATCGAAGACGGCATGGAAGGGCTCCGCTATAACAAGGTGATCATCGCCACCGATGCCGATGTCGACGGAATGCACATCCGTCTACTGTTGCTCACCTTCTTCCTGCAGTTCTTCCCCGACCTCGTGCGCAACGGACATGTCTACATCTTAGAGACCCCTCTATTCCGCGTGAGGGACAAGAAACAAACCTTCTACTGCTACTCGGACGAGGAGAGGCTCAACGCCATCAAGACGCTCGAGAAGTCCGGCTCGAAGGTGGAGATCACCCGATTCAAAGGTTTGGGAGAGATATCGCCAGACGAGTTCAAGGGATTCATCGGCGACAATATCAGGCTCGACCAAGTCTCCATGAGGAAAGACGACGACCTCAGCAACATGCTGGAGTTCTACATGGGTAACAACACCCAACAACGCCAAGACTTCATCATCGAGAACCTGGTAATCGAGGAGGACGCTCCAAACGAATAAAACCGAGAAAATATAACATCAATTACAATGAAGGAATTAAAAGACATGGTGGTGGGCATCTGCAACGACCACGCAGGCGTAGAGGTGAAGAACTACATCATCGAGCAATTAGGAGACCAAGTACAAGCGTTCATGAACTTCGGAACCAACACGACCGAGAGCTGTGACTACCCTGACTATGCACATCCCATGGCTGAAGCGATAGAAAACGGGCAATGCGACATGGGCATCGCCATCTGCGGAACAGGCAACGGTATCTCCATGACCTGCAACAAGCACCAAGGCATACGCGCCGCCCTCTCTTGGGAAGTGGAAATCGCCAAGTTGGGCCGCCAGCACAACAACGCCAACGTGGTAGGTATCCCTGCCCGCTTCATCTCCAAGGAGAAGGCGTTGGAGATCGTGAAGGCTTTCCTCACCACCGATTTTGAAGGAGGCAGACACGAACGCAGGGTCGCTAAAATAGCTGTGAAATAAGCCGTCATAAGCACAAAAAGGAACTACGTGCAGCTTGTCAATAGGCAACGCACAAAAAAAAGGACGATGTACACACCATCCAAGATGTACATCGTCCTCTTTATTTAAACAAGCTCAATCAACGAACCCTCATTTCAAAATTCTTAAGTCTTAATTCTTAATTCTTACTTCTTAATTCAAAATTACCTAATCCCCCTCCTATTCAACGCCTTCCGATACTTGTTAGCATTCGCCTGATGCGCCTCGTAGGTGGCAGCGAAGTTATGGTAGCCGGAGAAGTCCTCCTTGGCGCACATGTAGATATAATCATGGTTCTCGAAATTGAGCACTGCGTCGATCGCCTCGATAGAAGGGATACGGATCGGTCCCGGAGGCAAGCCCACATACTTGTAGGTATTGTAAGGCGAGTCATATTCCAGATGGCCCTTGTAGATACGCTTCAGGGAGAAATTCTGCAAGGCGAACTTCACCGTAGGGTCCGCCTGCAAAGGAATGCCCCGATGGTAGCGGTTCAGGTACAAGCCAGCCACACGAGGCTTCTCGTCCGCCTTACGGGTCTCCTCGTCGACGATAGAGGCGAGCGTGCTCACCTGCTGTTGGTTCAGGCCCACCTCCGCCAGTTTGTCCAAGCGTTCGTTCGTCCAGAACTTATCATACTCCTTCTTCATGCGGAGGATAAGATCCTCCGGAGAGATGTCCCAATAGACCTCATACGTGTTCGGGATAAACAAGGAGACGATATTCTCTGGGTTCGTCCCATATTTAGCGCAAATATCCTGGTCGCATAGAGCGGTAAGCATATCACTCTGCGTCATCCGTAGATTCTTGGTAACCTTATCCGCCAAATCCTTCTTCGTGCGTATGTTATTGAAGGTCAGACGAACAGGAGACTGCTTGCCATACATGAGTTTATGGACAAAAGAAAGAGAGTTCTCCCCGTCAATCAATTCGTAACGACCCGACACCACATTGCCTGGATAATTCAAGAGTCTGGAAACAAAGCGGAAGGAGAGTTCCGACCTCAATGCATTCATGCTTCTCAACGAATCGAGGACATCATCATAACTGGCGTTTTCATAAACCAGGAGACACTTATGGGCATCCCCTCCAGTACGCACATTAGGAGAAAAGAGGGAATACGCGGAGAAACCTCCCACCAACAAAGCCACGACAACAATCGCCGCACAAACGATGCGTTTAACTCCCTTATGATTCTTCTTGGATGATTTCTTTTTCATGGCACCACATCACTATAAAAAAAAAGTTAGCTCGTAAACGAACTAACAAGAATAATGCAAAAGCGGTGAGAGGGGGATTCGAACCCCCGGTACGGTAACCCGTACGTCAGTTTAGCAAACTGGTGGTTTCAGCCACTCACCCATCTCACCAAACCCCTTTCGGATTTGCAGTGCAAATGTAGCACTAATTACTGAATCAAGCAAACGGGAAGCAACATTTTTTCGCCCTTTTGACGAAAAAATCATCGAAAAACTTCGTTTACAATCCTTTCCGTCGCGCCACGGTTCTCATTCACATATTCCGCCGTTTGGGCAGAAGCAGACTTGAGCAACGAGGAGTTCTCCGCTAATAAACTATCCATCAATTCATTATATTCACCAGCGTTTTGGATGGAGAACGCACCACCGCGTTTCACCATATCAACAGCCTCTTGAAAACGTCCGTAATTAGGTCCAAAGAGCACCGGCATGCCATAGACGGCAGCCTCCAACGTGTTATGGATTCCGACGCCGAAACCACCACCGATATAGGCCACTTCCCCATACTTATAGATGGAGGAAAGCAATCCGAAGCAGTTGATTATCAAGCAATCCGCCTTAGCCGCAGCCGCCTCGTCCGCATCCTTATAGAAGACATACGGGCGCTTCAGCTTAGAGACAATGCTATCCAAATGAGCCTGATGGATCTCATGAGGCGCCAAAATCATCTTCACATCAGGGTGATTATTGAAATAGTCGCACAGGATATCCTCGTCCTTCGGCCATGAGCTACCCGCTACAATCACCTTTGAGCCCTGCGCAAACGCGGAGACGATAGGCAACTCCTTGGACTTGGCGGCGATGTCAGCTACACGGTCGAAACGGGTGTCACCCGTCAATGAGACATTCTTCACACCTATGGAGGAGAGCAAGTCCAAAGAGGTTTGGTTCTGCACAAAAAGATGCGAGAAGCAGTGAAGCACTTTCCTATACCAAAAGCCATACCACTTGAAGAAAACCTGACTCGGACGGAAAATGGCCGAGACAATGTAAGTAGGTATTTTCCTCCGTTTCAGTCCGACAATATAATTCATCCAAAACTCGTACTTGATGAAGATCGCATACGACGGATTCACAACATTCAAGAAACGGTTCGCACTCCATGACGTATCGATGGGAAGATAACACACGATGTCCGCCCCCTCGTAATTCTTCCTTACCTCATAACCTGAAGGAGAGAAAAACGTAAGGATAATCTTATACTCAGGCCTCATCTGCCTAAGTTTCTCTATAATAGGACGTCCTTGCTCAAACTCTCCCAAAGAGGCGGCATGGACCCAGACATACTTGCTGTTCTTATCCACCTTCTCCGCAATGTATTCAAGCACTCCTTGCCTACCCTTGCAGAATTTGGAAGCCTTTTCGTTCCAAAAAGAGGCTACCCACACACCAAAATGGTATATGAGCATACCTAAATTGTACAACAACTTAACCATGTCATTTAATTACTTCCAACGCCCTGTTCACACGGGCGATTGTTTCTTCTTTACCAAGAATATCTATAATGTTGAAAATATGTGGACCCTTCGCCGCACCCACCAAAGTGATACGGAAAGAGTTCATCACCGTACCCAAATTGTAGCCTTTCGAAGCCACCCAATCGAGCACCAATTGTTCGTTTTCATTAACCTTAGAATAATCATCAATACCTTTCAACACCTCCACCAACTCACGCAGGCACTGAGGGCTCTCCTCTTTCCAACGCTTCTTCAACGATTTCTCATCGTATGCGGTCGGCGCCTCGAAGAAGAAGCTTGCCTGCTCCCACAAGTCGGCCGGGAACGTGATACGCTCCTTCACCAAAGAGACGATGTATTTCAGCTTATCGAATGCGCAAGTGATGCCCTTCTCCTTCAGGATAGGCTCGAACATATGCGCCACCTCCTCATCCGACTTACGGATCAGGTACTCATGGTTGAACCATTTGCCCTTCTCGTAGTTGAAGCGGGCGCCAGACTTGCTGATACGGTCGATGGAGAAGAGCTCGATCAGCTCGTCCATCGAGAGCATCTCCTGGTCGTTGCCTGGGTTCCAGCCCAACAACGCAAGGAAGTTGACAACCGCCTCAGGCAGATAGCCAGACTCGCGGTAGCCTGAGGAGATGTCGCCACTCTTAGGATCCTTCCACTGCAGCGGGAAGACTGGGAAGCCTAACTTGTCACCATCACGTTTGCTCAGCTTACCATTGCCCTCAGGCTTGAGCAACAACGGCAAGTGCGCGAAACGAGGCATCGTATCCGCCCAACCCAAATAACGGTAGAGCAACACGTGGAGCGGTGCGGAAGGCAACCACTCCTCACCACGGATCACATGGGTGATCTCCATCAAGTGGTCGTCCACAATATTCGCCAAGTGATAGGTAGGCAACTCATCCGCCGCCTTGTATAAAACCTTGTCGTCCAAGATGTTGGAATTGATGACCACCTTGCCACGCACCAAGTCATCCACCTCGATGTCCTCATCCGGCTCCACCTTGATACGAACCACATACTTCTCACCGGCCGCAATGCGTCGGTTCACCTCATCCTCGCTCAACGTCAAGGAGTTAACCCCTTGCATACGGGTATGTGAGTCATATTGGAAATTAGGGATAGCGTTACGTTTCGCCTCCAACTCCTCCGGCGTGTCGAATGCATAATACGCATGACCGCTCTCAATCAACTGCTTCACATATATCTTGTAAATGTCGCGGCGCTCGCTCTGGCGGTACGGTCCGTTAGGGCCACCCACGCCCACACCTTCGTCGAAAGTGATACCCAACCATTTGAAGGCTTCGATGATATACTCTTCCGCTCCAGGGACGAAACGCTGAGAATCAGTATCTTCGATTCTAAGCAACAAGTCACCTCCGTTCTTCTTAGCGAACAAATAGTTGTACAAGCATGTTCTCACACCTCCGATGTGCAACGGTCCTGTCGGACTTGGTGCGAAACGCACACGAACTTTTCTTTCTGCCATATTAATGTTATTGATTCGGGGTGCAAAATTACAAAATTGTATGGGATATATGGTCATGTATGCCCAAAATTATGTACCTTTGAACAATTTAAACGATGAAAATCATGATAGACTATAGCCAAATACCTTCCCCCGCATACGTGGTGGACGAAGTCAGACTACGAAAAAACTTATCGCTGATAAAATCGGTAAAAGAGAGATCCGGAGCGGACATCATCCTCGCCTTCAAGGCTTTCGCATTGTGGAAGTTATTCCCCATCGTGAGGGAGTACATACCCTACTCCACCGCAAGCTCGCTCTCGGAGGCCCGACTCGCTTACGAGGAGATGGGCAACTACGCCCACACCTATTCCCCCGCCTACACGGACGAGGAGTTCGCTGAGATCGCCTCGCTGAGCAGCCATATCACCTTCAACTCCATCCAGCAGTACGAGCGGAGGAAGGCTGAAATCGAAGGATTCGACCGGCACATATCCTGCGGCATAAGGGTCAACCCTGAAATCTCGCAGGTGGAGACCGACCTCTACAACCCATGCGCACCAGGCTCCAGGCTGGGAGTCACGGTCGACCAGTTCGGCGGCAAGCTCCCCGAAGGCATCGAAGGATTCCACTGCCATGCGCTCTGCGAATCCTCTTCGTACGAGTTCGAGAAGCTCATGCAGGCGTTCGAGGAGAAATTCGCCCAATTCCTGCCGCAACTGAAATGGGTGAACTTCGGAGGCGGACACCTGATGACACGGAAGGACTACGATGTGGAGCACCTCATCAAGATCGTCAAAGGGTTCAGGAGCCGCTACCCTTGGCTG
>JAGCGM010000092.1 GCA_017649635.1 Paludibacteraceae bacterium
GAAGAGCCCATCAAGGCAGAAGTCGTATCGAACCCAACGTCCCTAATGGACGAAGAGGCGGAGAACGGTGTCGTATCATTAGCCGGAAGAAAAGGATTCTCCATCTCCACCGCAAAAGGGGACTTCGTCTTCAAGCCATACACCCTCATCCAAGCAGCGGGGAAATACAACTGGTACGATGACGAGGGCCTCGACAAAGCCTACAACCAGGACAACGTCATGAACAGCGGATTCGCCATCCCTTACGCTATCCTCGGTTTCACCGGCAAGGTGTTCGACCGTATCTCCTTCAACCTCAGCCTCAACGCCGCAGGTTCGGGAGGCGCACTGCTGCAGCAGGCATGGTTCGACGTGAAGGTGAAGAACGCTTTGTGTTTCAGGGTGGGTAAGTTCAAGACACCATACACCCACGCCTACCTCACCACCATAGGGGAGACGCTCTTCCCTGTGGTGCCCACCTCTTTGACCACCAGCGTCATCATGCCTTACGTACTCAACGCAGTCAATCCGACCATCGGAACAGGGTTCGACCTTGGCGTCATGGCCCATGGCGTAACGCCTAACGAGAAGTTCGGCTATGAAGTGGGACTCTTCAACGGAACGGGCGCAGGCGTGAACAACGCCACAAAGACGCTCAGCGACGACATCAAAGGGTTGCCTTCCCTACTCTATGCGGGAAGGATCGCCGTGACACCACTCGGCCACATGCCGGCAAGCCAAGGGAAACCGAACCTATCGGACGAGCGCAAACTACTGTTCGCCCTCTCCGCCAACGTGAACGTGGAGGCGCAGAGCGAATCGACCAACGACGCCCGCTTCGGCTTCGAGTTCGCCTACCTGGCAAAGAAACTGTACCTCGCAGCCGAGTTCTATAGGATGCACATCAGCTATACCGACCGTCAGAAGATCAGCGACGAGTTCAACTACTGGGGCGCTTACATTCAGGCGGGTTACTTCGTCGCTCCGCAGTGGCAAATCGCCCTCCGCTATGACTTCATGGACAGGAACGCGACCGCGAAGGACGGTATCATCAACATGCCGGCCGCAGGGTTCAACTACTTCATCAAGCACACGAACCTCAAACTGCAGACGATGTACCAATACATGGGCAGGACAGGCCATCAGACACAACTGGACCGTGACAACGACGACCTCGGACTCGCGACCCACTCGGCCACCGTCATGCTGCAATACGCCTTCTAAGCAAAAGGCGACACACAATCAACACATAAACATTTGAACCCATGAGAAAAATATTGATAGCCAGTCTTATAGCCTTCTCCGCCTGTGACGACGGAGACATTCTGGAACACGTCACCTACCAGCAAGAGGGGATGAAGGTGGCCGTTGAAGCGGAGATCTCGGGCATTGATTCATGGACGAACGAATATACCGTCACACTGTCCGGCTTCGAGAGCCAACGCAACGACAAGGGTATCCCCGAGTACTCGGAGATCTCCAAACAGATCCTGCAACCGAAGGACGGGAAGCTACACATCACCTTAGGGGGCGTTCCGCAGACGGTCAATTATTTGGAAATCACCGTCATAAATAGAATACGTCAACGGGTCATCACCCTTTGGCAACATGAGTTGACAGCTGACGACAAAAATGGCAAGGACACGCTACGTTTGGATGCCGGACGATTGGACGTGGATATGTTCACTTACATCCAAAACGAGTACCTGAACAAATCGTGCGCCAACTGCCACGGCCTCAGCGAAAGGGGCGCCGCTGCCGGTCTCTTCCTCACCGAAGGGAAAAGCCTTGCGGCGATGGTGAACGTGCCCTCCACGAAACGTGCCGGCATCAACATCGTCACTCCCTACGATACCGCCAAGAGTTCGCTACACCTGATCCTCTGGGGGAACCTCCCGGAGGCGCACCATAACCACACAGACAAACTGGCTATCGATGCGGAGAAGGAGCTGATCGACAATTGGATTCTAGGAGGAGGGAAGTGAATTATGAATTTTGAATTTTGAATTTTGAATTAAGAATTAAGAATTGGCTGGGGAATGTGCGTATCCTCCACAATGCGCATAGTTTAAGCCCCAACGGGGCGGCCACAACACAGGCAGGGGTGCAAACCCCTGTACGATGGAACCGCGGATAACCCGAACCCCGAAGGGGTGACACCCTTGCGAATTATGAATTTTGAATTAAAAATCATGAAACGTTAGTTCAACATATTCAATCATGATTTTTGATTATTTTTGTCCAACTAAACAAAGAAGGATACATGCAGAATAAGACACTGAAATATATCATCACAGGCCTATTTGCCGCGATCATCATCGCAATGGCGACCGCCACCTTCTTCGACCAATACACCGCGGAGGAACATATCTACTCCTCCCTATGGTTCTGCGGATTATGGGCGGCGCTCTCCGTCCTCTCCGCCTTCGCATTCCTGAAGAGGCTGACGGGCAAAGTCGCCGCACTGCTGTTCCACCTATCTTTTCTCCTCATTCTATCAGGGGCACTGGCCACCAAACTGACCTCCAAAGAGGGAATGTTGCACCTGCGTTGCGGCGAAAAGACAGACTACTTCATCCTCAAGAAGAATACGGTCAAAGAGGATTTCGGGTTTGAAGTGCGACTGGACAGCTTCGTTGTCCTGAACTACCAAGGCACCCAGATGCCGCAGGACTACGCCAGCCACCTCACCATACTCGACAACGGGGAGCGCCTTCAAGCCTCCGTCTCAATGAACAACATCTTCAAGAGGAAGGGTTTCCGCTTCTACCAGACAAGTTTCGACGAGGACCGGCAAGGAAGCATCCTATCCGTGAGCTACGACCCGATAGGGATCCCGCTCACCTACCTCGGATAC
>JAGCGM010000093.1 GCA_017649635.1 Paludibacteraceae bacterium
AGTTTCTCCGTCAATGTAGTCTTTCCGGCATCCGGGTGACTGATAATCGCAAAAGTACGTCTTCTTTTAATCTCTTCTGATAAGCCCATAATTTCATTATTCAATTATGGCGCGAAGTTAGCAAAAAAGCGCATATAATTCCACCACGAACACGCCATCTTTCTTTTTTGCGCCAAGAGGGGTTAAAGACAAGTCTGAGCGAAAGCCTTCTGCGGTTTCCAAGGGTCTACTTCTGTGCTGCAAGATAACGAGCAAACGGGTATGCAAGATGTCGTCCACCTCTCGTTCAGAACCCGAACCCAACGAGACCATTTTGCTGACGTCAGCAAAATGGTCCGACGCCAGCTATCCCTTATTATTCAGCAGTTTCTTCTCCTCTGTTGCCAAACGACGTTCTACTTTTTTCACATCCTCGGCAGGAGGAAGATTCTCTGGAATAATACTCCGCTCAACAAGCATTTTCCTTACCGCCGCATTATTGTCAACATGCTCTTGTGTAATAGGGGCCTCTCCTTGAAGATCTTTGGTCTGTACGTTCACGCTGGTCATTTCTGCGGCGAAATCTTTGGCTTTGATGCTGATCGTAGGAAGGAAGTCGGCAAGCGGACGAGTCGAAGGAACACCCATTCTTTGCTTCATCATGTTTGTACTTAAGCGAAAAAGTGCCTGATCGCCCTTCGAACGGATAACCGCAAAAGTTTGGTCATTCACACCACGCTCGTATAGGATGCCAGAGAGTTTTTTCTCCGTTTCCTGCAACTTGGCACGTGCCTTAACTCTCTCTATCTCAGATAGTCGTTTTTCTATCATCTCAGCCCGACGTGTCTGAACGGCGAAATAAGTCTGAGCGAAAGCTATCTGCGGTTTTCGTGGATCTCCATTCTGAGCCACAAGATAACAGGCATAACGGGTAAGCATGATGTCGTCCACCTCACGCAAAGCACCTTTTGCAAGATTTATCATTTTGCTGACGTCAGCAAAATGATCAGTCAACGACTGCCCCGCATTATTACAGGATTCTTTTGCTTTATCAATCACATGGATAAAATTGCGCCATTGGGTATAACCCAGCAGAGAACATAGATCTCTTGCACTCCAACACTCAGTCTCGTTAATCATACAGACCGCTTCTTCATAGCTTTTAAACAAAGCAAATATTTCTTCTTTTTTCATAAGTATAATATTTATATAATTGCCACAATATCAAAACAGACAGCCGAACATTCGGCAGACACAAAGATAGGGGAAAATACGGAATTTTACACATTTTTGCGAAAATCCTTTACCACAGAGCGAATTCGTTGTATATTTGATGAAGAAATCATAGAGGTACTAACGAACAAAAACATAACAATTCAACCATGTTAGCAAAAGGAACCAAAGCGCCCTACTTCGAAGGGCAAGACGAGAACGGGAACACCGTGAAACTCACGGATTTCGCAGGGAAGAAACTGGTGCTCTATTTCTACCCGAAGGACAGCACCCCGGGTTGCACGGCCGAGGCATGCGACCTGCGCGACAACTACGAGCGTTTTCTCTCCTTAGGCTACGAAATCGTCGGAGTCAGCCGTGACAGCGCCGCCTCCCACCAACGTTTCATCGCCAAGTACAGCCTACCCTTCCACCTCATCGCGGACACCGACCTCACCATCCTGAAAGCCTACGAGGCCTGGGGAGAGAAGAAAATGTACGGGAAGGTGACGGAGGGCACACTGCGGACCACCTACGTCATCGACGAGCAGGGGGTCATCATCGACGCCATCGGCAAAGTGGATACCAAGAACCATACGGCACAAATATTATGAACAATATTTTAGACCTTTTCATTCAACCCAAAATCACGTGGAAGGAAGGTGAGGATCTTATCTTGAAGCCCAAGATGTTCCCACACCCGGAATACTTGATCGTTCTATTCATCGAATTAATATGCGGTGTCATTCTCGCCTTTTCATGTTCGTCCGCAGAGAGATATAAGTACATTCTCCTCTTTGGAATACTCGCCCTGCCTTTCCTTATCGCTACTGTGGTGTATTACTTGCGTAGTGCGAAAATACACCCCATCATCATCTCCGGGAATGGTATACAAATAGACACATACAATATATTGGTCTGGAAATTCATAGACTACGCATATGTCTATCACAAGAAGAAACAAACTTATTTCCGCATCGAATACACTCAAAACGGTGAGAAAGAAGTAGAGGATATCGACATAGTAAAATACGCATACACGAAGGAGGATATCCACAATGCGGTTAATTTCTGGAGCGGCAGACTGATTGGGGCCCAATGGAACAAATACCGCGACGAACTGATTGCGGAAAGAGGATTGACGGATGACGCGAAAGTGGAGTTCATGAAAGAGTGCGAACGGTATGTCCCTCTTTTCCTCAAGGAGAGGAATATTATGGTCGGGGTATTCGTGTGTCTATTTGTCGTTATTTTTACTTGTGTGGGCTTCCTTGGGGGGGCGAATTCCCATTCCCTTTCTTTTTACAAGGAATTATCCCTCCTTATTTTCGGGTTTTCTCTTTGCCTGGTCGTATTACTCGTCATCGGTCCATACATGACGAACCGTTTCCGCAAGAATTCTTTGCTTGGACCGCTGTCGGAGGAGACATTTAAAGAAATTTATAAGATTGCGCACGATGGGGATGAATATGTCAACGAGGAGAAAGATGTACGTATATATGCGATCATATCCATAGTGATGGCCGTTGTCAGTTTCTTCTGCTATTTGCTGTTGCCGTAGATAAGTGGTTTATAAGATATAGGAAACGCCTGCATCCGATGTGAATGCAGGCGTTTTGTTTTGGGGGTGGCATTAAGCACAGCAGTTTAAGCCACGCAACTTGTCGGTAATTAATCTAACAAAATGTCAGTTGAAAATATATTTTTAGCGCAAAAAGTAACGAAAAACCACAAAATAAGATGCACATTGAGCCAATTTGGCGATATAAGCAGAAAATACCCAGCAAAATGCGCCTCAATACTACTTACAATTAAATATATAATCGCCATAATCAATTATAAATTATAAGCACAACCATATATTCTACTTTCATTTTATTAAATCTTTAACAAAAACTATCATAAATAACCCTAAAAGCGTACTATCAATGTCAAAATGTTATATATTTGCATTGTTTTAATAACAAAAAGACAGATAAAGAAGAAAACGAATGGACACATTGACAGAATACATAGAATTCACGAAGATGCAGGGCGCAGGAAACGACTACATCTATGTCAATACGATGGAGTATCCGATCGGAAATCCAGAGGAACTGTCCATTCTGTGGAGCCGCTCACATTTCGGAATTGGTTCTGACGGCCTCGTGCTCATCGGACGCTCCGACGTGGCGGACTTCAGCATGAGGATCTTCAATGCGGACGGGTCAGAAGCGAAGATGTGCGGAAACGCTTCCCGCTGCGTCGGTAAATATGTA
>JAGCGM010000094.1 GCA_017649635.1 Paludibacteraceae bacterium
ATACGATTCTCCTTTACGACGCAAGTATATTTAACGTTCTTTCCGGTCAAGGACTGGTCGAATTTACCGATCTCCTCACCAGCCATCACCGTCAAAGCGGCCTCCGACTCATCATTATCCGCCAATTGGCACTTCTTACCAGAGCAATGGCACACCTTCTTGACGAAGCCACGCACCACGATCTCCTTGCCCGCAAGGGAATCAAGCTTAGCGGAGGCCTCCGAAGGGAAAAGGATATCCGCTGATTTATTTCTACAACACTCAGGGACACTCTCAGTCGATCCCTGTTCATTCACTTTTGTTTCCGACTTGCTACAAGAAAAAAGGGAAGCGGAAATCATAACGGCTAAAAAAATCTTTTTCATCACAAAATCACATGTTTTAAATTCACCGCAAAGATACAAGCATGCGGAAGGGGGCGACAATCCCCATATAATGGGAAAAGGAGCGATTCGATTCATAAAAAATGACTAACCACAAATAGGGACAAAAAACGGCAGAGAGGGGGGAATAAAGGGAAAAATTACCTTTTCACATTCATTACAAGAATAGCTTCTAATTTATATGCCTCTAAATCATTCCCCAGCCATGATTCCCCATCCCTAACCATATGAAAAGAAATTGTAACATAATTTTCATCCACACCCATTATGATACAAAACTCATGGGAATCAGGTAGTATATCATACAATTTATGACAAAACAAGATCCCTTTCTTTAGAGCATATCTTTTATATCTCCCAATTTCAAAGATAACCTTATTGTTAGAAGCCTCATTACCTGTTAGATCTTCATAAAAGAATTCAAATTTATTAGGATATATATGATTGCAGAAGGCCTGTGATTTTATCATATAGTAAACCTTCTGACCTTCATGTAATTCTTGAATCCCTTCTCTTAATGTAGATTCCAGGACTTTAGGCAAACGAACTGCACTGTAATCATTATCGAATGACAAGCCATATTCCTTTGCCAATAATGACATCTGATTGTTAAATTCATATTCAATCATAATCAAACACTTAATTGTTTATGACCCGTTTCATTTCCCACGTAAAAAAGCATGTGATTCCACAGAAATGCTTTTAGAGGGATCATATTTATTCAACAAAAGCCGCTAACGGGAAGAACCCATCAGTGGCTTTATAAGTTCGTATGATGAAACGAATCAATCCACCAGCTTATTCGTCTCCGTGTCAGGGAAGACGACCGTAGGCTTGAACGTCTTAGCCTCTTCGAAATCCATCGTGGCGAACGTCATGATGATGACGACATCACCCTTCTGCGCCATGCGGGCAGCCGCGCCGTTCAGACAGATCACGCCACTGCCGCGTTCTCCCTTGATGATATACGTCTCGAAGCGGGCACCATTATTGTTATTAACGACGAAGACCTTCTCGTTCTGGATCATATTAGCGGCATCCATCAGATCCTCATCGATCGTGATGCTACCGATGTAGTCCAGATTAGCTTCCGTCACCTTCACCCGGTGAATTTTAGATTTCAGAACCTCAACCAACATATCTTACTTCTTGTATTGGATATTATCAATTAGCCTAACCTCACCACAATAAACCGTGATGCAACCCGTGATTTTATCAGCGTCCTTCCAAGACTTGACGCTCTGCATCGTCTCGGAATTGACGATTTCATAATACTCCACATTCAGGATGCTATCCTTGTTGATCTCGTCGATGACCCATTGCTTCACCTCCTCCAAGCTCTTGGTGGCAGCCATTTCGACGCTTTTAAACAAAGTTTGGGAGATACGCACGGCACGCTTCCTTTCGTCCTTGGAGAGGCGCATGTTACGGCTGCTGAGCGCCATGCCATCCTTTTCACGTACGATCGGGCAACCCACGATCTGGATAGGGTATTTATAATCCTTCACCATCTTACGGATGATGGCCAACTGCTGGTAATCCTTCTCGCCGAAGTAAGCCTTACCCGGCTTCACGATATCGAAAAGGCGGCTAACCACCTGGCCCACACCGTTGAAGTGGCCCGGACGATGGACACCCTCCATCACCTTATCCAGCTGACCGAAGTCGAATACCCTCGTGTCAGGTTTCGGGTAAATCTGTTTCACGGACGGAGCGAACATGATCGTGCACTTCGCTCCCGCCAGCAAGGCCGCATCCGCCTCCAATGTGCGCGGGTATTTCTCCAAATCGGTTTGGTTATTGAACTGAGTCGGGTTCACAAACACGCTCACGACACACACATCATTCTCTTCGACACACCTTTTCACCAAAGAGAGGTGACCCGCATGCAGGGCACCCATCGTAGGGACGAGACCAATGCTCTTGGACTCCGCGCGCAATTTTTGCAGCGCATTTTCAAGTCCCTTTGTAGTCTTATATATCTTCATGACCAAATAAAATTTTTCAATCCCAAATTGGACCACAAAGGAAAGCAATAAATCGAAGAAATGAAAAGAAAGAAATGAAAATTTGGCTTTTAATCACAAAATTCCTACCTTTGCATTACGAGAATTGAGAAATTAAGATGGAGAGTGTGAAAGTTTTATACATCTCGCAAGAGATTACGCCGTATCTTCCGGAGACAGAAATCTCGGTGATCAGCAGGAAATTACCTCAGGCGATTCAGGAGAAGGGTAAGGAAATCCGCGCCTTCATGCCACGTTTCGGCAATGTGAACGAGCGCAGGAACCAGCTTCATGAAGTGATCCGCCTTTCGGGCATGAACATTATCATCGATGACACAGATCATCCGTTGATCATCAAGGTGGCATCCATTCAATCGGCGAGGATGCAGGTCTATTTCATCGACAACGACGATTTCTTCCAGAGGAAATACACGATCGCGGACGAGAACGGGGAGTTCGACGACAACGAAGACCGCTCCATATTCTTCGTCAGAGGAGTCTTGGAGACCGTGAAAAAGCTTCGTTGGACGCCAGACATCATCCACTGCCACGGTTGGATGACGGCGCTGACCCCCATCTACATCAAAAAAGCGTTCAACACTGATCCATTCTTCAAAAACTCGAAAGTAGTCTACTCCGTCTATGCGGACGATTTCCAAAAACCATTCTCGGACAGGTTCGCCCAAAAGTTGCAACTGGACGGCATCAACGACGAGGACCTCAAAGCCATCTTAGGCAAGAACGTCTCCTACACGGATTTGACGAAGTTCGCGATCGACTATTCGGACGCCGCCATCATAGGGAGCGAGACCGTCAACAAGGATGTGTTGTCGCATATCGAGCAAGCAGGCAAACCTTTCTTGCCGTACAAAGGCCCGGAGGAATACGTGGAGGCATACAACGAGTTCTACGACAACATCATATCCAAGTGATACATCTTACGGTGGACGAAAGATCCGCCACAACAACAAAAATAGCACCAAACAATGGGTTTGAAATATAAGTTGCCATTCTATGCGATGTGCCTGGCAGGCATATTGATGAGCAGTTGTGAAGACGACAGCACAGTGGGTTCATCCATACAACCGGAAGAGGATTTGCTCACAGTCTACCACCACCACATTAACGCAGAGACCCAAAGCATCATCACAGACTCCGTCATCAGCAAGGCGGATTACCTGATATTCGGAAGATACTCCGACGAGCTATTCGGGGAGATCCAAGCGGAGTACATGACGCAGCTAGACGCTCGTACGGGAGGAATCATCCTACCGGACACCACCATCGTAACCTACAGTTCCGCCACCACCGGCATCCTGAACACAATCCTACAGGAGTTCGACGATCAGTACGGCAATATAACGAGGGTTAGCAATCCGAGAAACTTCACCATCGACTCGACCTTGTACCTCATGCAATACTCCTCCGGATTTTGGGGAGACTCCACCTCATTACAGTCCGTACGGGTCTACGAGCTGAACAAGGCGATGGAAAGTCCGAAATACTACACGAACGTCAACACAGCGGATTACTGCGACCAATCCATCCTTTTAGGCGAGACCAACTACCAAATACAGAACAAGAGAGAGATAAGGGTACCGTTGTCCAACGACTTCGGCAAACGCATCTCATCCTACTACATGGAGAACAAAGGAAACTCGCAGGCTGACTTCAACCAATTCTTCAAGGGCGTCTACGTAAAGCACGCCTTCAACGAGGGAACCATGCTCAAGGTGGACGTTTCGGGTCTGCTGATTTACTACCACTACGACGCGGACATCCACACCACCATCAAAGGGAAAGACACCATCATCTCCTCGGAGAAAATCAGGGAGATGTACGGCACCAACCCTCTCGTGACCTCCTACTTCCTCTCAGGCAACAAAACGGTGAAGAGAGCGAACTCGATCAAGCACGAGGATTGGGACAACATGGTCCAAAAGATTCAAACGAAGGATTCCCTGCAAACTTACATGTACACCCCTGTCGGCGTATACACGGAGGTGGAGATTCCATTCGAAACCATCATGGACTCCGTCAAGCACTATGCGAAGGACACGACGAAGGTGTTGTTCAACTCAATACGTCTGGTGTTCCACAGGAAAGATGTCAACAACAAATACCTGTACAACGGGCAATTGATACTCATCGAGAAGGATAGCATCGAAAACTTCTTCAGCAACAACAAGACACCGGATGGCCTCACATCCTTCACTTGCAACATAGACAACAAGACCAACTACTATGCGTTCAATATCACAAGACCAACGCAAAACAAGTTGAGCCAGGCGGGGAAGACCTATGCGAAAAAGATGGTGCTCGTGCCGGTAGTCAGATCGACGGACGGGAACAACTATAGCTACAAGCAACAGCTTTGGATGACTGGAACCGCCATCCACGGAACCGCCGCACCTGACACGTTGAAGCCATGCGTGGACGTCATCTACACCAAAAGAAATTAAACGATGAAAGATCAGCAGAAAATCCAACTGGACGATATTGACATCCAGATTCTAAAGGTGTTGCAGAACAACTGCAAACTGACCACGAAGGAGTTGGCGGCACACGTGCATCTTTCACCCACTCCCGTATTCGAGCGCGTCAAAAGGATGGAGAAGGAGGGCATCATCCGCCAATACTCCGCTATCCTGAACAACGAGTTGTTGGACAATGGTTTCTGCGTTTTCTGTAATATCCGACTCAAGAAACATAGCAAGGAGTATATCCTCCACTTCATCGACGCCATCCAGAAAATAGATGAAATCGTCGAATGCTACAACATATCAGGAGATTACGATTTCATGCTGAAGATATTGGTGAGCGGCATGAGCCATTACCAGGAATTCGTGCAAAACAAATTGGGTGTCATAGAGAGTATCGGAAGCTTGCATAGTCTCTTCGTGCTGAAGGAGATGAAACATACGCACGGCATCAAGCTACCCGATTAACCTACCACACATGTCCGTGTTCCCAACGGACATTATATCTGCCAGACTTCGCGTCAATCACATAAGTCACGTTGCATAGGCCCGACGCACTCCCCTCTCCCGCTTTCGCATCATTCCGCAAATACTTCTCCGCAAAGGCTTTCGGCACACGGTTAATCTCAGGCAAAAGCACCACCCAGACTGGATAGTCCTGCAAATCGGAAGGCGGGAAGAAATCCACGATGACATGATTGAAGACATTGTACGTGAAGTTACCGTTCACTCCAAGAGAATCGACGTCTCCAACCGCAGACTCGCCCGTAGACCTATTGTACCAACCCTCCTTCTCCAGAAAGGCGATCAACATGGAGGGATCCACCTTACACCCTTTATAGCCATCGTTCCATTCCTCCCTCTGCAGCAAAGCACCCCCTTCGTCATACGTGCACATGGCACCGACAGGCACATCAAAGATGGCGCAATACGACATGAGTAGCGAACCGTCCTGGCGATATATGTTTTCACGGAAAAGGAAATCCTTGGCAGGAAGGTAATTCATCTCATACAAAGAGTAACGGAACTGCATGGCGCCATTCTCCAACACATGGTTCTCCTTGTCCGAATCATTCAACAGGGCAGAGTCCACCGTGCAGGCGCGGGCGACGAGGCTATCATAATTGACACGTTCCGTCAACGCATCGCCACGTCCGGCCCTATTATCGTCCCGATGGCCAACACAAGAAACCACAAAGGACAACGCAATCATATATTTCACAACCCTAAAATGCACCATAGCAAATAATCAAAGAGTGGAACACTTGCATTGCACACCATCCCATCGAAGCATTCGAGAGACTGATACAAAAATAATATGTTTTATCGATTCACCAATGAACAGCGCAATAAAATGTCCAGAGGAGATGTGGCAGATCCGTTGAAGACATTGGATATTTACGATTTGACTATTTACGATTTACTATTTATCTTCAGCATTATTAGGAAGAGATTTACGGGGCAAGAAGGGATTTTATGCGCATAGATTTTTAACCACGAAAGAAGTTTGGGGAGGGGACGGAATGAAACAAAAATGGGAGGCTGAAAACCAGTCTCCCATTCAGTAGCGGGGACGAGAATTGAACTCGTGACCTCCGGGTTATGAATCCGACGCTCTAACCAACTGAGCTACCCCGCCATCGTTTTTCGAAACGCAGTGCAAAGGTACTGCTTTTTTCATATTTTCCAAACAAAACACTGAGAAAAAACTGAACAAAATAACGACGGATGCTAAGCGGGGAGATATATGCTTATGAGAGAGGGAATTAGGGTTTAGACGTTAGGTTTGGAGGGTAGAGGGGAAAGATTTACGATTTACGATTTACTATTTACTATTTACTATTTAACCGTTTACTATTCCGGCAAATTGGGGAGAGTGGTTGTATTCCGTCTCATATAAAAGAAGATTTCAGGTCAAGCACCTAAAAACACATGAAATTAGGTTTGCGGAATAGACATTAAATTCGTATTTTTGCAATGTTTCCTGAAGTAACAAACATTAAATATGGAATAATGCAAAGACGCCTTACATTAAACATCATCATATGCATTTGCGTATGTATAAGTTTGATTACCCCCTCCGTCATGAGAGGGGAGACGATGCGTTTTTCCGCCCTGAAGACCCAATCGAACACACCATACAGCAACATCAACGATTTATATTCAGACAGTTACGGCATCATTTGGCTGGCCACGGAAAATGGTCTACTGCAATACAACGGGTACGAATACATCAAGTGCGAGCAGGACACTTCGGCGGAGGTCCACTACAACGACTTCCGCAAACTATTCGAAGACTCACGGAAGAGGCTATGGGTCTGCACGGACAAAGGCCTGGCCATCTACGACAGGAGGAACAAACGATATAAGCACATCGACCTGCAGGTCTGCAACACCTACGTGAGGGGCATCGAGGAGGACAAAGAGGGCCATCTATGGGTACTGAGCCAATACGGACTCTTCGAACTGGACCCTGACGCGAAGGTACTGCAACGCTACGAGCTGCCGGATGTGTTCACCTGCCTCGTCCTCAAGCAAGAGATGCTATGGATCGGCTCCTACCAAAAGGGGCTGTATTCTTTCAACATCCGCACGAAGGAGATGAAGCACATCAGCATCCCCCACCCTAACGAACAACGCGACCTTCGCATACACACGCTGACGTACGCCTCCGACGGCCAACTATACATCGGAACCCGCAACGAGGGTCTTTTCATCTACGACCCCGCCAACAACACGACTCGCTCCTACACAAAAGAGAACACGCCGGACCTCTTCATGAGCAACTTCGTGGCGAAGACATACGAAGACTCG
>JAGCGM010000095.1 GCA_017649635.1 Paludibacteraceae bacterium
AGATTGTGTATGCTTCGGGTAAAGCCGATCTCCTCATCAAATATGGCCATACCACCACGTTTCGTCCCCAAGTGAGAGTTGTAATCCGTTCCGTAGAAGAGGTCCATCAAACAACTACTTTTTTTGACTGTACCAAAAAAACCGCCCATGTCTATTTATTGTTTAGATTTGAAATATCACTTTTTCTTTTTTCCAGCTCCTCGTAGATGCGAAGTGCCGCCCAAGCGTCCAAAGCCGCATAGTGTTTCTGTTTGTCCGTAAGGAAGTCAGCCTCCCAATTGGTGAGCCGCTGCGCCTTGGAGATGCGCATGTTAAAAATAATCGCATATATCTTCGAGAGGCTGTTGTCCTCTATCCCGAAGTCCTTCACGTAGGTTTGTAAGTCGATGAACCCTGCGGGGCCAAACTCCATCTGCTTATGGATGGCATGGAAGTCATCCTTCAGGGAGAGACCTATCTTCAATATCTTCTCCTCCTCGAAGATGGGTTTCAGGAGGGGCAGGCAATTGTTTTCCTTCAAGCGGAAGAGGAAACAAGTCTTTTCCGTGGACAATTGCACCAGACACACCGCATTGCTTTTCCCCTTGGCGAATGAAGGCCTCGTCTCCGTGTCGAAACCCAACACCTTCTCTTTCATGAGAGCGGCGACCGCCTTTTTAGCCTCCCTTTCACTTTGGATTACGATTATAGTCCCCTCGAACTGTGCAGGTTGCAACTGCGCCAGCTCCGTCTTCTCAATCGTTGGTCTAAACATCTCAGTCATTGAAAAAATCTACTTCGTTCTGTTCATCATCAAGTTCTTCCCTTTCTTCCCCTTCGGAGAGCTCCTCGTCACTGTACAAGACGTTGTGGATGGCCCTCAAGGCATTCAGCGCGGATTGTCCCCAATAGCCTCTGAATTCCTCCGCACAGGTGATCAGCGAATCGTTCATGATGGCCAGGTCTGCGGACTGGAAATTGCCTATCATGTCACGCAATTGCTGGTACACATCGGCCAAATTCTCCGAAATGCTCGCCACAATCGGTGTATCGCTGTACTTCATATCCTCTTGGAAAACTTCTAGATATTCGTCATGCTCGCCCACGATGGATTGGATTTGCTCACGCACCGCATCATACTGACGCTCAGATACGTACGTCGTCAAATCAGAGATAGAGCAGGTGTCCATATCGGGCACCAAAGACATCTTCAGATAAAGCAGGGGTAATAGTTTGGACATTTTGTCCAAGAACACCCGTTCGCCCATGCCGCCACATCGCTCGATGAAGGAGCAGTACTCTGCGGCTACGGTAACGAACTCTATCGTGTTCTTATCGTAGACTGGATGTTGTGGATATTCTTCGCTAACGCTCATCTCTCACAATTTTGGCGCAAAGTTATAATTTTTTAGATTCCGAGGGAGGATTTATCCCCGCTTTTTCTCCACAATCGGACCGAATATTTTCCACAAACGTCCACATCCGAGAAACCGAGGTCCTTTCCCACACGCCATTCCACTGGCGTTCCGCATCATTTAAAGCATAAAGATTCATGTTGTCTAATTTGTTATCTATAAAAAAGGAAGCGATTTTTTGTTTTTTTTACTCATATCGTCTATCTTTGAATAATTATCTATTAAAAAATTACAACATGAAACATACAATCGCAAGAAAAAGATGCCAAGCACTTCTTTTGCTAGGGTGTCTTATTTTCCCTTTCTCCCATGTAATGTCACAGGATGATGATCCTGTTCGATTCAAAAAGGGCGATTTCGAATATGAAATCACTGATTCCGTGGAATATACAGTGGCCATAGGCGCAAAATCCCAAACTGAATTATATGGCGACATAATCCTTCCCAATGAGGTGGAATATGAAGGAAAGAAATATACGGTTACCTCAATAAATGGAATTGGATTTGGCAAGTGTAAGAATATAACATCCATTCATATACCCCAAACAGTCACCTCGATTAAGTATGCAGCTTTTAGAGAGTGTTATGCGCTGACTTCCATCAACATCCCTGAAGGAGACACTTTAATTGAGTGGAACGCATTTGAGAATTGTGAAAGCCTTAAATCCATTACGTTACCAGCGTCTCTCACCTCCATATATTCTGACGTGTTTAGAGGATGTATAAGTTTGGAAGAGGTGAATTTTCCCAACGCTCTTGAGGAAATTGAAAGAAAGGCGTTTGAAGGGTGCGCCAATCTCTCTCACATCGACTTGCCCAACTCGCTCACATACATCCAAGAAGATGCATTCGCCGGATGCGAAAAATTGAATTATTTACGGATTCCTAATTCTGTCACTTGGTTTGGCACTGGTGATCCATTTGGGAAATCGGATATTTATTTAACTGGAAATGTAGGAACACTCATTTACAATGGACCTGTAGAGGGCGGTCCATGGGGTGCGAAGAGAATCATTAGAGGCGATGTCGTGGATGGGGATTTTGTCTATAGCGATGAAACAAAAAAGAGATTGATAGGCTACATTGGAACGAGTACGGAAATGGTCATCCCAGATCATGTGGAAGCCATTAAGGATAGCTCATTCATGGGATATGACGAGTTGACTTCCGTTGTCATACCCTCTTCTATCACCGCTATCGGATCGTGCACGTTCAAGGATTGCAAACGATTGGCTTCCATTTCCATTCCTAACACGGTTACTACTATCGGGGAGAATGCTTTTAGCGGTTGTGACAGCCTAACATCCATTGCGTTGCCATCTTCGATTGCAAGCATGGGGAAAAATGCCTTTAGTGGCTGTACAGGGCTGACTTCCGTTCAGATTCCTGAATCCGTGAAGGTTCTGGAAGACAGCTTGTTCTATAACTGCACGGGTTTAACATCTGTGATTGTTCCGAATAGTGTCAACTCGTTGGGAAGAGGTGTCTTTTTGAATGACAAAGGATTGAATACCATTTATATTCCTAGTTCTGTTGATACGATTGGCGACGATGCCTTCAGCGGGGTGAATGTGCTCATATACGAAGGCGATGGAGCGGAAGACCTGCGTACATGGGGAGCCGTGAAGCGCTACCATGCGGAAGTTGTAGAGGGTGATTTCATCTTTGAGGACGAGACGAAGACGAAGTTGGTATTGTACATTGGAACGGAAAGTGATGTCACGATCCCTGAGACGGTTATCACAATCGGGAAGAGAGCATTTAACAATAACTTATCCATCCAATCCGTCACCATGTCTGACAGTGTGAAAAAAATAGAGGCTGCCGCATTCGCCGGTTGTGAGATGTTGGAGAAGGTTAGGTTGTCTGATTCGCTAACCACGATTGGTGATGGCGCTTTTCAGAAATGTACGAATATAACAGAACTGGAAATACCTCAATCAATTGATACGATTGGGTTGTACGCATTTTACAATTCCGGATCTAAGAAAAAAGTGTGGGTAGTTCCGGATTCAGTAACAGAGATAAAAAGTGACGCATTCAAAGGAGTGGACGTAGTCATATATAATGGAGAGCTAGACCATTGTCCGTGGGGAGCCAACTTTAAAGGGAAAAGCCAAATTGGCGACTTCATCTATTCCGACGAGGGGAATAAGAAAATAGCACGCTATGTTGGAGAAGATGCGAATGTCATCATACCTGATTCAGTCACGAGGATTAACATGTTGGCGTTTATGAATTGTAAAGAAATGGTATCCATAGTCATTCCTGATTCTGTCACATACATCGCGATGGGTTCATTCTATAATTGCACCAATCTGAAGAGTGTGGTAATCCCTAATTCAGTCACATCGCTTGGAGATGAAAGGGGAGGTGTCGCGTATGGAAGCCTTGAAGGTAAAATGGCATATGGGGATAGAGGTGTATTTGACAACTGCACCAGTCTAACGTCTGTCACCATACCTAACTCGATAACAAAGATTCCTCAAAAAGCATTTCATGGATGCAAGAAACTCACTTCAATTGATATACCATCGTCTGTCACGGAGATTGATGGATATGCTTTTTGCGCTACAGGGTTAACAACGTTCGAGATGCCTAATTCTGTCACTTCCATTGGTGTACACGTTTTGTCTAATAATGACAGTCTCACATCCGTCACCCTCTCTGAATCTCTTACGACGATCAGTAGTTGCACATTCCGAGATTGCGGGAAGCTAACATCCGTCACCATTCCTACTGGAGTAAAGGACATTGAAGAGGAGGCTTTCGCATATTGTCCTAGCCTATCATCCATCACTCTTCCTAATTCGATTGAACGGATCAAGCCATACGCATTCCTTGAGTGTACTGGTTTAAAATCAATCGTTATTCCTAATTCAGTCACATCAATTGGTGACTTCGCATTTGAAGGCTGTGAGAGTCTAACTTCTGTCACAATTCCTAGTTCTGTCACTTCAATGGGATGTGGGGTGTTCTACCGCTGTGAGAATTTGATGATGAATACAACCTATGGGAGGCCTAGGAATATGAGAAGTGCGCCGGCACAGTCTGGCGCTATTTATTGTCAGGCAGAAGAGAAACCGTCCGGATGGGATGACGGATGGGCTTCTTCTCAGTCTATGATTGTGTGGGGAGCCCCGATGGTTACGATTGAGGCTGAGCCAGACAATGAAGAGTATGGAAGCGTCATCTATGCCGGCACTTATTTGGAGGATGGAGAGGCTCTTCTTATAGCGCACTCGAAAGCGGGTTATAAATTCATCAAATGGGAGGATGGATGCACAGACAGTGTGCGCGCTGTAATTGCATCTGAGGCAAAGAAATACAAGGCATTATTCTCTCATCTCGCCTCTGATATACCAACCGTCAAGTCTGACTTTGATGACAGATTGATTTATGGCACGGAAGGGGCTATTGTTGTGGGAAACGCCACAGAGGATGTATATGTGTTCAATGTCGCGGGGCAGCTCATTATTCGTCAGCCAGCCACTATGACACGCACAGAAATAGTTGTTCCCCAAGGTGTTTACGTCATAAAAACAGGAGCACGTTCGAAGTCGGTTATTGTAGACTAATCGGTAGGCGCTTTTACAACATCCCTTTTTAGGGACAGAAGAAATGTTGCCCTTAAATGAATAGGGGCAATTGAGTCAGTCGATGGATACCAGGACTAGTCCCCGCATCCATCGACTGACTTGGTTAATAGCAGGAAGCAATACCCGAAAGACAAAAAAGGAGACCGAAGTCTCCAATAGATCTAATATAAGCGACACACTCCCTAGAAGGTGCCATTTGAATAGTTTTTCCTGGCTCTACGTTGATTCAATACAACTCCTCGTCCGCCACAGACCCCCTATAGAAAGAGAAATAGTAGCTGAGCGTGTAGCGGAACCCCCACTTGCCGTTCTTCTCGCTGCCAAAGCCGGGGGCGTAGGAATGGTGGATATGATAGGCGGTCTCACCCTTGGTCTCCGTATGGAGCAACAATTTGAGCATCACCTCCACGCCAAGGCAGAAATGGCCTACGACAGGCGCTTTCATACCTAGGAACACCTCACCCCAACGGGCCTTGTTCTTCCCCTGATAGGAAAGCGTGCTCTCCGCTTGGCCTTCCCCACCCCAGAAACCGTTGTCTATCGGATACCCGCTGATCTCCGAATTGAAATGAGGGGAACAGGCATAGTTCAAACCGATGTATGAGATAGGGTTCAACTTCTTGTAATAGTTCTTTTTCCACACGTTAGCGGAAAGCCCCACCTTGAAATAGAGTCCATCCACCTTGTAGCACGGATTTTCCGCCGGTATAGGGTAATTGTACGTGTCGCTGGCGTCATAAGACTGGTAGCCAATGACGAAAGAGGGGTAGATCCGATGGAAGAGGTCCACCTCCAGGCTGGCGTCGTACCCGTTCCGTGTTTTGTCGAAGAGATGGAGAATCGGGTCCATGACATCAACATCCACATAGCAGCCATACAAGACCGCCTGCGGTTTCACGGATGGCTTCTTGGACTTGCCGGAACTCCCCTCCGAATAGGCGGAGAGGGCGGAAAGCAACAGCGCACAGACACTAATAATTCTCCAAATATATCTTGACGTTCTTCGCATCGCTCAAATTAGTTACAGTGGAATCCACAACGGACACCGTTCCGATACCATTATGGAGGAATTTAACGTTCTTCAAAACATGGGAGACGAAACACCCGCACTCGGCGGAGACGAACTCCACCGTATTCGTGTAGTCGAAGACCAATGTGTCGACCTCCGGACGTGCCACCACAAAGGTCGAGTCGTCCTCCGGCCAACGCATCAGCCGAACCTCATCAGACCCCTCGAATGTGATGACGCCCGTCGCCTCGTCAAGCTTATACGAAGGGAACTCCAAGTCCACGCCCTCCCCCGACAAGCGGACGGATGAACCCACGGACATGTAGTCGCTCACAGAATGGGCGGTCACCACCGCACAGGCGAACATGCAATGCTCATCACGGTTGTCCAGCCTAAGCTGAACCGACGAATGTTTGCTGCAGTTCATCACGGAATCGCTCCCCACCCCCTTCAAGACCAGCAAAGACGGCTCGACAGCGACGGAGGTGTCCATCTCGGAATAGAACGAAAGCGTCGTCGGCGCATACATCAACTCGTCGCAATGGTCATTCCTGCAGGACGACAAAGCAAGCGAAGCGACGCACACCACACTCCACACGACACACGATAATTTCAACCCAATCTTCTTCATATATAGGAAACTATTTCCGACAAATCCTTTCTGCTTTTCGACGGCACACTATCCGTCGCAGGGAAACCGATAGGGATGATGACGCAGGGTTCCCACGAATCGGACAAACCTAGCATCGCCTTGCAAGCCACCGCATCGAAATTGCAGACCCAGCAGGTACCTAAGCCCAGAGAGGCGGCCGAAAGTGTGATATGCTCCGTAGCGATCGCCACGTCTATGTCACAATGGTCCTTCCCGTCAGCGGGACGTTTCCAAGAGGTTGAATGGTCACCACACACGACGATATAGGCAGGTGCGGTCGCGAACCACTCCCTATCGTAGCAGGTCCTCAAACGATTCTTCGCCTCTTCGCTCCGCACGACGACAAACTTCCACGGCTGTTTATTGACAGCGGAAGGCGCCAGACGGGCGGACTCGAGCACCCTATCCAACAACTCGTCCGGCACAGGTCGGGCTTGGTAGCCACGCACCGAATAACGTGATTCAGACAATGCAAGGAAATCCATAGCCATCATTTAAATGATTTAACTTCGCTCTTCAATGCGCTCAACGCCAAGTCGATAGGTGTCTCGTTCACCGCATTGTAGCGTTCTATGACCATCTTGGACAACTCCAAGGCCGGCATATCATCCGGCATGTCCGAAGCGATCGAATTAATCAATTGGATCAGGCTATCCTTCGCGTTACGCGTCAACAACCACACGTCATTGCCCACATAGATCTGTTGCGTGACATTGTGCTCGAACTCCTCACGGATCGTGTTGAGCAGAGCGATATGCAGCTCATGCACCGTCATGTTAGGTAACTGGGTCCGTATCAGCAACGACTCAGGCTTCATGCGCTCCAAGAAGAGAGCGAGACGCTCGTAAGCGGTCAGTTTCACCGGGGTCAACGCCTTCGCCGACTCCTTCTTCATCTCATAGAAACGGGTACGCTCCGCATTCCGCAACAAATCGCGCAGCACATAATAGGCGGCCAGCAACACAAGGATACCCGGAATCGTAATCTTAGCTATTTCCAACAAGAAATTCATCATATCGATATCAATCTAAGTTTATAGTACTATCCAATTTATAATCATTCCGCTCCGAAGAGGAACGCGCGATCATCTCGCCCAAGAATCCGCACAGGAAGAGCTGCGTACCGATGACCATGGTGGTAAGCGCCAAATAGAAATAGGGACTGTTCGCCACCAATGGGGCGCTCGTGCCATCCAAGATATGGGAGAGCTTGTTACCGCCCACGAAGCAGACGGAGACAAAACCAATCAGGAACATCAGGGAGCCCACCACCCCGAAGAAGTGCATTGGCTTTTTCCCGAAAGTGGAAAGGAACCACAGGGTGAGAAGATCCAAATAACCATTCACGAAGCGGTTCAAGCCGAACTTCGTGGTGCCATACTTGCGAGCTTGGTGGATAACCACCTTCTCGCCTATCTTCTTGAAGCCCGCGTTCTTGGCCAAATAAGGCACGTAGCGGTGCATCTCGCCATAGACCTCGATGCTTTTCACCACATTCTTACGATAGGCTTTCAGTCCGCAGTTGAAGTCATGCAGCTTGATACCCGAAATAAGACGGGTGGTCGCATTGAACAACTTGGACGGCAGGTTCTTGGCGAGCTTGGAGTCGTATCTTTTCTTCTTCCAACCGGACACCAAGTCATACCCATCCTCCTTCACCATGCGGTAGAGTTCAGGGATCTCGTCGGGACTATCCTGCAGGTCGGCATCCATCGTGATGACCACATCTCCCTGCGCGCGGTCGAAACCGCAGTAGAGCGCGGCCGACTTGCCATAGTTGCGGCGGAATGAAATGCCCTTCACCGTAGGGTTCTCCTTCGCCAGATTCTCTATGATTTGCCAAGACGAGTCTGAACTTCCGTCATTTACAAAAATCACTTCATAAGTAAATTGATGAGCCTCCATCACACGTTTGATCCATGCGAAAAGCTCAGGGAGAGACTCCTCCTCATTGTACAAAGGGACGACAACCGAAATGTCCATATCTTTCAACTATTATTTTTTTTATTTTTTCTAACAATGGAGGCGGAAGCGATGAGCGAGATGAGGCACCCCAAGATAGAGAAGACCCAAATGGAAGAGAATGCCATATCCGCCGCGGAGGTGTTCTTCATCTCTTCAGCCACGGCCACCTGATCCTCCGTGGCGGCGTGCTTCGCCCAATACTGGGAAGAGACGTGCACCGCCTGGGCAAAACCGTCAGGGTCGAGCCACTTGCAGTAGATGAAGACGGCAACCGCCACAATCGACGACGCGAAGAAAGACATAAACACGCACAAATGGAAAGACTTCCCATAGGGAATAACACCCCCCAACACGTTGTCCCGGTAATCCCCCGCATACATCGTCATACACCGATAGATGGAGAAAAACATCATGACCATCAGAAACAAAGAGATAGCAGGAGACAGAAGGGTCAGGTATATGCACCCCGCTAGAATCAAGCCGAGGACAAGCCCCCCGCGCATCGATACCTCAATCATATTTTGCGATGTTTTTTCCAACTTTCACCCAATTTCTCCACAAAAATACTCTTTTTTCAGTCCACACCGTAATTTTCGATAAAAATAATTAAGCAAAAGCGTTTGCGGTAAGAAAAAAATGTCTACTTTCGCGGTGGGTAAGTCCTACACGACCAGCTCCCTTCTAATTCCCCAGGGCCTGACCGCAGCAAGGAGAGTCGGTTGTAGCGGTGCGATGTAGTAAGCTTGCCCACCTGCCTCTTTAGCTCAGTTGGCCAGAGCACGTGATTTGTAATCTCGGGGTCGTTGGTTCGAATCCGACAAGAGGC
>JAGCGM010000013.1 GCA_017649635.1 Paludibacteraceae bacterium
CACCATCCGCAGGAGCTGAAATCGAGCATCGAGTCGGTCCGCGCCTTGTACCCTGGCAAGCGCATCTGCGGTGTCTTCCAGCCTCACCTGTACACACGTACGCGTGACTTGGCGGATGACTTCGCCCGTAGCCTCTCCTTGCTGGATGAATTGGTGCTGCTGGACATCTATCCGGCTAGGGAAAAACCGATCGAGGGGGTCAACTCCCAGATGTTGCTGGACAAGGTGACCATCAAAGATAAATGCCTCTCTTCCAAGCAGGGATTGGTCGATTGCTTGTCGCACAAGGATTTCGACGTGCTGCTGATGGTGGGGGCGGGTGACCTCGATCTGCTGATTCCGGAGGTGGAGAAGGCGATGAGGGAATTAAAAGTTAAGAATTAAGAATTAAGCGTTGGGTGATGTTACATAAACGTTGGGTGAAAATATCGTTGGTTGTCTTGGTGATCGGCTATTTGTCGTTCGCCGTGAAGATGTTCGCCTACAAGTCGGACGAGACGATTTGCCCAAGGATTCGTGTGACCATCAGTGATGCCGACCAGTTGAATTTCGTGACCCGGGACGATGTGAAGGAGCTGTTGAAGGACAAGTCGGTCTGCCCTGACGGCAAGCGCTTGGACCATATCGATACGGACTATATGGAGAATTACCTGAGGGGTAAGTCCCGTATCAAGACCGCCGAGTGCTTCAAGACGCCCAATGGGGAGTTGCGGGTGACGGTGACGCAGCGGGAGCCGATCCTGCGCGTGAAGGGGATGTATGGTGATTTCTATGTCGATAGCGAGCGTAAGATCATGCCGCTCTCTTCCGTTTTCACCGCTTATGTGCCTATCGCCACGGGTTATGTCACCAAGGAGATGTCTTTGGATGAGTTGGGAGAGTTCGCCTTGTTCCTGCGTGACCACTCTTTCTGGAACGCTCAGATAGAGCAGATAGACGTGGCGAAGAACGGGGAGGTGACGCTGGTGCCTCGCGTGGGCGACCAACTGATTCTTATGGGCACGTTGGAGAATTACAGGGAAAAACTGGACAAGCTCTACGCTTTATATGTGGAAGGTTTTAATAAAATAGGTTGGAATAAATACAAACAGATAACGCTGAAGTATGAAGGCCAGGTCGTTTGTACAAAAAAATAGGAGGAGCAATAATGGAGGAGATTAAGTATTCGGATGTGGTGGTTGCGGTGGATTTGGGAAGCCGCAATATCCGTGGCGTGATTGGCCACAAGAACAAGGAGGGTAAATTGGATATCCTTCGGGCGATTTCCGTCCCTTCGGAGGGCAGTATCGTGAATGGTGTCGTCATTAACATTGATAATGCGGCGCTTCATATCAAACAGTTGATCATAAAGCTGAGGAACCTGTTGAATAGCCTGCTGAACTCGTCGGCGGAAGATCCCTCTTTGCGCATTTCGTATGACATCTCGAACGTCTATGTGGGTGTCCATGGCAGGACCATCCATGGCGAGGTGAATGAACTGAGCCGTTTGTTGAGCTCCGAGCCGGTCTCCGAAGAGACCATCTATTCGATGGAGGAGGAGAATAAACGCATGAGGGTCGACGCTTCGCATAGGATCTTAGAGGTCGTTCCGCTGGAGTATGTCGTGGATGGCATGGTGGTGGATGACCCTGTGGGCTGCGTGTGCGATAACCTTCGCGCGCGTTTCCTGAACATTCACGGGGAAAACTCTGTGGAGGACAATCTGATAAAATGTTTCGAACGTATCAATTCCAGCTCGAGCCCGGATGCCGCCTCCAACATCAGGGTCACTCCTCACTTCGTCTTGTCGTCCCGCCATTTGTCGGATGCGGTGCTCTCTCCTGGACAGAAGGAGCTGGGCTGTATGCTCCTCGATTTCGGTGCACAGACCATTTCTCTCTCCATCTATCATGAGAATAAACTCCGCTACTTGCATGTCTTCAATTTCGGTAGCGACCTGATTACGCAAGACATCGCTTCCCTGAAACTGCCTTGGAGATGCGCGGAGAAACTGAAGACCAGCAGATATGGTTTGGCTATGCAGTCTATGGTCACGGAACCGCTCATCCTGGACGTCGTCGTGGGTGAAGGCGTCGTGCGCGAAGTGCAGACGGATTACTTGGCGGGTATCATCGAGTCCCGCCTGACGGACTTCCTCGCCCGTATCAGCGCCGCGATGACCAAGTCCGGCTATAGCTCTTGCCTGGACTCCATCGTTGTGGTGGGTGGCGGCGCTAAGCAATGCAACCTGATCGAGAAGATTGAGAAGGAGACTGGCATTCCGACCCGTTTCGGCGATATCCGTGTGCTCTCGAACCATACGGAGTCTGAGGAGTTCGCGGATGTGTCATACGCCTCCGTGATGGGTATCATGATGGCCGCGGAGAGTGGTTGCGTCACGATACGCGAGTCTTCGGACACAAGGCCTAAGAAGAACAAGAAGGACGCTAATTCCGGCCGTATCTTCCCTTCCCTCTGGGGTAAGCTGAAGGGAAAAGTGGAAGGCAAGGTGGATGAGTTCTTCGAGGAGTGATTCCGCCGCATACCGCTTGTTTATCGTAAGGAAATAAAAACATTAAATATATGAACGAGAACCAATTTACAGAAGACGAACTCAACGAAGAGATTGAGGAGCAAGAACAGCCGATCATCAAGGTGATTGGCGTGGGTGGTTGCGGTGGTAACGCTGTCAACTACATGTACAACATGGGCGTGAAGAACGTGAATTTTGTGGTCTGCAACACGGATAAGCAGGATTTGCGTAAATCGCCAGTTCCTACGAAGATCCAATTGGGCGAAAAGGGCTTGGGCGCTGGTTGCATCCCTGAAGTGGGCTACCAAGAGGCGCAGAAGTCCATCGAACAGATCAACGCTATCTTGGACGATCACACCGAGATGGTCTTCATCACTGCCGGCATGGGTGGCGGTACGGGTACGGGCGCCGCTCCCCTCATCGCTAAAACAGCCAAGGAGAAGGGTATCCTCACGGTGGCTATCGTGACCATCCCCGCGCTCTTCGAGGGCGACGAGAAGGTGAACCAGGCTTTGGCTGGCGTCGAGGAGATGAAGAAGAACGTCGACGCGATCCTCATCATCAATTCGCAGAAGATATTGGACATGTACGGTGATATGTTCCTCGAAGACGCCTACTCCAAGGGCGACGAGATCCTGGCGACCGCCGCTAAGGGCATCGCGGAGATCATCACCCTTTCGGGACGTATGAACATAGATATGGCGGATGTCAGAACGGTCATGACGGATAGTGGTGACGCTATCATGGGTGCCGCTAAGGCGAACGGACAAGACCGTGCCATCGCCGCCATCCAACAGGCTTTGGACTCTCCATTGCTGGTTAGCACCAACCTCTCCGGCGCGAAGAATATTTTGCTGAACATCACCCATAGCAAGGAGTGCAGAATCACTACCAACGAGGTGACTATCATCCGTGATTACTTGTCTAAGCAAATCGACGGTAGCACGAAGATCATCTGGGGTGTCATGCAGGATGATACCTTGGGCGACAACTTGGGCGTCACCATCGTGGCTACTGGTTTCGACTTCTCCAAGCAGAGGGGCGCTAACCAGGCGCAACGTCCTATGTCCACTCCTCAGCATGTGTCGTTGGACGGTGGTGTGGGGGCTGGCTCGAATATGCAACGTAACATGAACCAGCCACAGCAACAACAGAACAATATCGTCTTCACCATATCCCAGACGCAGCCTCAAAGGAATTCACAGCCTTATCAGCAGTCCCAGCCGAGCCAACAGCAGGCTCCGCAACAGGATCCTTACGGTTTCTATTACAAGTCTGAAAACCAGTATGGCGGTAGAAACGAACATGCTGACGGTAAGCAGATGGGGCAGATGACTCATGTCTCCTTAGATATGGACGACTCCGACTTCGACATGCCTTCGTACCAAAGGTCTAACCCTCAATACGACGCGCAGAGAAGGTCTGGCCAAATCTCTGTGATGGACTTGGACGAGGAGAACGCGCTTTCTAAAAAGAAGAATGGTTTCTTATACGATAATGTGGATTGATTGAACCATGGGTTTGGCTGATGGCATATCTATTCAACCGGTGATCGAGGTGCAATCCTCCGTCGTGAAGGTGGTCGGCGTAGGCGGGTGCGGCGGCAATGTGGCGCAGCATGTCTACGACACGGGGCTGAGGGATGTCTCCTTCGCCATCTGTAATACCGACCGCAAGGCGCTGCGTGACTTGACCATCCCTGACAAACTACAGCTGGGCGATGGCTTGGGTGCGGGAGGAGACCCTGAAACGGGCCTTAAGATCGCGGAGAGCCAGTTGGATGCGATACGTGAACTCTTCGGCGATAACCCCCAAATGGCTTTCATCACCGCGGGCTTGGGAAAGGGAACCGGCACGGGTGCGGGACCTTTCGTGGCTCATGTCGCCAAGAGCATGGACATCCTCTCTGTCGGTTTCGTCTGTTTGCCTCCTGAAATCGAGGGGGAGCATAAGATGGAGCTTGCGCTGAAGGGCTTGGAGGAGATGCGGAGGAACACGGATGCCGTCGTGGTGGTGGATACCCAGCGTATTTTCGACCTGTACAGCGAACTCTCCATCGAGGATGCCTTCGATAAGGCGGACGACCTCATGGCGGATGCCGCGAAGGCTATGGTGGACATCGTGGTCAAGAGCGGGCGTATGACGATCGATTTGGCGGATGTGCGCACTGCCCTGCGCAATGGTGGGGATGTGGTGATGGCTTACGGCAAGGCCTCTGGCGAGAACCGCATCGAGGAGGCGCTCTCCAAGGCGCTGAACTCCCCTTTGCTGCTACAGCCTAAATTGTCGGGCGCGAAGGATATGCTGCTCAACGTCATGACATCCAGGAAGAAATCCTTGTACGCCAACGAGCTGAACGAGATACGCGACTACCTGCGGAAAAAGGAGGGCGTCGACAGCAAGACCAACCTTATCCTTGGCGTGATGGTGGATGATAGCTTGGGCGACGACTTGAGCATCACGATCGTCGCCACTGGTCTGCGCCCTGTGATTAGAACCCATGTGAAAACCAATTGGGACGACGAGGAGGAGTTCGTTCCGGTTCATGCTAATGTCGGGTCGTTCGCGGATTTCGGTGATATGACGGAGGAGGATATGTCTACCCCCGCCTATGGCAGAATGAATTGAATGGTTAATAAAAATATATACGTCTATGGCTTTATTTGATCAAATCAGCGAGGACATCAAAAAGGCGATGCTCGCTCGCGACAAAGTGAAACTGGAGGCGCTCCGTGGCGTCAAGAAGGAGTTCATCGAGGCGAAGACCGCCAAAAACGCGGATGGTGAGTTGAGCGATGATACAGCCCTGAAGATCCTCCAAAAAATGGTGAAACAAAGAAAAGAGTCCGCTGCTATCTTCACGGAACAAAACCGTCCTGAGTTGGCCGAGAACGAATTGGCTGAGGCTGCCGTCATCGAGGCATACCTGCCGAAGCAGATGAGCGACGAGGAACTTACCGCCGCCGTGAAGGCGATTATCGCCGAGGTGGGCGCCACGTCCGCCAAGGAAATGGGTAAGGTGATGGGTGTCGCCTCCAAAAAACTCGCCGGCAAGGCGGAGGGTAGGGCAATCTCCGAAAAAGTTAAATCACTTCTGGCTTAATCTCTGCCGAAGTGCTCCTCCGGGCGGTTGTCTTGCGATTCCCAACCGCCCCTAAAAAGCCATCGTTGGATCTCCTCCTCCGGTGGCTTTTATAGTTGATATGTGTCTATTTTTGTTGATATTTGGTAATTAATTGATTTTGTCTGGGCTGTATTTAAAAAAATCATCTGTTTGATTTGATTTATTTTAAATTATTTCTTATATTTAATTCATAAGAATGATTGCAGAGGAGTTTGTTATATTTCTTATGGAACAAAGTGAATCAAAGTTTTTCAAGTGACTGTGGAACAATCTGTTGGAATTGATGGATGGGAAAATAGTGTCTTTTTTTCGGAAACTTTGCTCATGATGTTTCTCAATTTGAAATTTTTGATGATTATCAGGCCATACATTGCCGCAATGCATATGGCTTGAGGGAACTGAACAATCTTTTTATTCGTATATATATCGTTAGGAACATATTGATTCTTAATGTTTTATTGTATGGTTGTTTTGCGATTCCCAACCATGCTAATTGCCACCGAAGTGATATGCTTCGGTGGCTTTTGTCTCACTCCCTCGCTTTTTTTCATCGAGAATTTTGTGTTGAAAAAATATTTGAAAAATTTTATGATTTTTTTTGTATAAAATATGGTTTTTTATTGCGGAAAGACTATATTTGCAATGTAAAGGTGATTCGACAATTGCTATTTGTCATGTTGTACGGATGCTTTTGGGATGAGTCCCTTTGTTCTTTGCATTGATTATGTGTGTGAAATTATTGACAAATATCTTTTCCTGTTTTCGCTTACGGGTTTAGTGAATGATGTATATGTAACTTTGGTTGTTGGTTGGCCGTTGCGGATGGGAAATGATTTGGAAGATATATAAAAAACACCTTTTATTTGTAAACTTGCTCACGACATCATTTGTCTAAGAGCGATGGGTATGGTTGATTGCGATTCTTAGCCATGCCAAAAGCCATCGGAGTGATTCCTTTCCTCCGGTGGTTTTTTATTGTCTGTGCGAAATACGTTAAAACCCAATGGGAATGGGCTGTGTCCTGTTGTAGAGACGCAACATCTTGCGTCTCTACGGTACGGCGGCAGATTCCGCATTGAAAAAAATAGGGCGGAAGGTCCAATGCCCCTCCGCCCTCTATTGGATTATCCGTATGGATTATTTGTTCACTCTGAACTTCTCGTTACCGTTCTTGATGAAGTCTACGATTTGCTTAGCGGCTGCGATACCTGCGTTGGTGTTAGCCTCTGTAGTCTGCGCACCCATCTTCTTAGGCGTTGAGAAGTAACGGCCCTCGAATTTGGCGAACTCGTCGTTGGCTGCTGGCATGATGTCCGTGATGTACTTCAAATCCTCGCGCTCTGCCATCAACTTGAGCAAACCAGCCTCGTCGATGACCTCCTTGC
>JAGCGM010000014.1 GCA_017649635.1 Paludibacteraceae bacterium
CACCGCTCTGGTTGTCGAACATGATCGGCGGCGGAATTGAAAACATCGCAAAATTATTCACTTATGGACTATAGTAATTTTTTATCGATGAACCACGAAATTTCCCTAGTAGTGGTTATGATATTGGTTCTGTTGGCTGACCTCACGATCGGCGACAAGAACAAAAAGGCAAGCCAACTCTTGTCTATCGGGCTGTTCCTCGCGCACACCATCCTGTGTTTCCAGTGGTCTAACAGCTTCAGTCCGACCGAGGCATTCTCGGGGATGTATTTAACCTCAGAGATTCACATGTTCGTCAAGAACATGCTGAACATAGGCACCGTACTCGTCTTCCTATACGCTTATTACTGGAACACGCACGAGAACAAAAGCCACGCAGGGGAGTTCTACTTCCTGACCCTCTCTACCCTATTGGGTATGTACCTGATGATTTCGTCGGGCAACTTCCTCCTCTTCTACATCGGTTTGGAGACCGCCTCCATCCCAATGGCTACGTTGGTGGCGCTCAACAAGAAGAGAGAGGAATCAGCCGAGGCGGCAGCTAAGTACATCTTGACCGCAGCCTTCTCTTCAGGCGTTATGATCTTCGGTATCTCCATGCTCTACGCAACCTGCGGAACGCTCTATTTCGACGGGATTTCAGCCAACTTCTCCGACTTCAACCTCTCCATCATGGGATTAGTCTTCTTCATCGCAGGTATCGGTTTCAAGATTTCCCTCTTTCCGTTCCACTTGTGGACGGCCGACACTTACCAAGGTGCGCCTACTTCGGTGACCGCCTATCTATCCGTCATCTCCAAGGGAGCCGCAGCCTTCGCATTCATGTGCATCTTGATGAAGGCATTCAGCAACTACCCTGAGGCATGGAAAGAAATCATGTGGTGGATCATCGTTGTCACCATCACCGTGGGTAACTTGTTCGCCATCAGACAAAAGAACCTGAAGAGATTCCTCGCCTTCTCCTCCATCTCACAAGCCGGCTACATCATGCTAGGCGTGATTGCGGGAAGCGACCAAGGTATGGCTTCTCTCGTATTCTACACGTTGATCTACATGTTCACCAACCTCGCCGCCTTCGGAATCATCTCCAGCATCGAGGACCAGACAGGCAAGGTTTCGATGGACGACTACGACGGACTCTACGACACCAACCCTAAGTTGGCCGTAGTCATGATGCTCGCCATGTTCTCCTTGGGAGGTATTCCTCCGTTCGCGGGATTCTTCAGCAAGTTCTTCATCTTCATGGCGGCCGCCGAACAAGGTGAATACCTGCTCGTCTTCCTTGCCTTGTTGAACACCATCATCTCACTCTTCTACTATTTGTTGGTGGTGAAGGCCATGTTCATCAAGAAGTCGGACAATCCGATTCCGACCATCAAGATAGACAACATGTCCAAGGTCGGACTCATCATCTGTACAATCTGCATCTTGGCATTAGGATTCATCAGCCCGCTCTACACGTTCATCTCAGAGAGGAGCTTCGGATTCTAGAAAACGATAAACCTTGGGAAGGAAACAGACAAACCTTCCAAGACCATAAAGCACGGGGGTGTATCCAAAAGACATACCCCCTTTTCTATAGGCAGAAGAAGGAACACCAGGAAACACCTGTTTTTTTAAACCAATCTCATTTAATGCGCCCAAAATGACTAAAAAATAAAAAAATTATTAACTTTGGGAAACGAATGTAACTACAAACAATAACCCAAAACGTCACAACATGAAGAGATTGGCAGTCATAACACAAATCATCATTTCCACATTTGTGATAACCCTCTCCGCACAAGCGGGGACCCCGGAAAGCATCAAAGGCCAAGTGGCCATAGTCAGGCCAGACATCTCGGAAGCACACAAAACATACGCCAAGGAGATGGAGGCAGTCCTAAACGAGTTGGAATACCCATCCGCAGCCAACACCTACAAGAAATACGAGAAGGGGTGGTACGGTTCAGGATTCGCCGTCAAAGGAAAGGACGGAAAGAGTTACCTCATCACCAACAGGAATGTGACGAAGGGGATCGACAAGGTAACCGTCGAATTCGCGGGGAACGGGCAACCCGTCATCTACAAAGACTGCCCTGTCCTATCGGAAAGCAAGAAGATGGACCTCGCCATAATCGGTTTACCCCAAGGATATCCAGCCGAGATGACCCTTGAAATCAGCCAAGAGGCGATGAAAGAAGGAGAAGAAATATGGTCGGCGGGATACGTAGAGGCTGGAGGCAAGGCGGAATGGAAACTCAGCATGGGAATCGTATCCAAGGTCCAAGTGAATAACGCGGAGCTCGGGGGAGCAGGAATTCAACACTCCGCGAACATAGGCGCAGGCAACGCAGGCGGGCCACTACTCATCCTTAGCAAAGGAAAGACAGCCAGTTTCAGCGTCGCAGGCATCAACACCCAGCAGGAGGGAAGCGCAGGAAGCACCGTCTACTCCATATCGGCAAAGCACATCACCGAGTTCATCGACCAAGTAGCGAGCAAGAAGAGCGAAGGGAAAGAGAAGGAGATAGAACAAGTAGCCCAGGAATTTCAAAGGGCAATACTTACAGGATACGAGGATGTGATGCCATACATATCCAACGAATACCTATACAGCATCAACAGAAACAATTTCCGTACCCTATTCTCAGACGCAAGCACAGCCGCACGAATTGATGTAAAGGGAAACCTAAAAGATGATGAGGGAGACAAAGCGGCAAGGACGCTCATCTCAGACCATTTCAACAAAAGCGCACAGAAAGGGAAAGAAACAATGACCCTGCAAAGCATAGAAAAAAGCGCCGACGGAACAGAAACGACAACCGTATTCAATATCCACAAAGAACAAATGAAGTTCAATTGGAAAACAGAAGACGGAGAATGGAAAATCACTTCCAGTTCGTTGGCGGACTTCTCCACAAAGACATCAACCGTTAAAACGAAAAGAAAAGTGCGATATGTCGCACAAGAAGACATCGCATTTAATGAGCAAGGAATACAATTCAGTTTCCAACAGGGAGTACGCTCATTGGAAGACATCTCACTATACAACATAGAGGTAGGATACCACAGATATACCTCCAACATCCTGATGATCGGGCTCTTCCTTAACGGAGGAAAAGAAAGGGAAGCATGGGTGGAAGAGAGACTCGTATACGACGAAGAACCCTGGGATTATCATTACGAATACGACTATTACAGTCAAGACGTCACCAAGATAACGGCCACACTCGGCGTCGGAATAATAGTTCCCATTGGGATAGGCAAGAAATTCGTCATCACCCCATACTACTTCTTTGGATTTGGCATGTATCTTAAACCAATCAGAGACTTTCTCATAGACAACCGAGGGGGAATACGTTTGGGTTGGAGATACGACGATCAGCACCAGATATACGTGGGAGCCAATTACATGCCCAAAAACGTCATATTGGTGGAAGACGGGGGTAATTACATCAGCAAAAGGAGATTGTTAGGAATAAACATAGGATGGGATTTCTAGAAAAGACCAGAAAGTATTTGGAGAGCAAGAAATATTAGCTATCTTTACGTAAGCAATATAAATTAAACTAAAAGGAAATGGAACATAAAATTTCTGCATTTGTTTCGACATGCATATTCGCAATCATGCTGGCGTCATGCACGGTTTCGACACACACGACGGCACGTCCGACGCCGCCACCACCGCCACCGCCTGCACATCACATGCACCCACACCCACATCATCACGGGCCTGGACCGAAACGATATCCGATTGACCAGTTCAGGAGAGGGCCGCAAGCGCCTCAACATCATCACAAGGGGCCGCAAGCGCCACCGCCACCAGCGAAAAGCAACAGCGTGCGTGACGTGGAGAGGAACAGAATCCGCAACAGTGGCACAGCCGTACCTCAGCAGAGAAATTCGCAGGAGACGAAGAGCGGAAGCGTTCAGCAAAGCAATCCGTCACCTAGGTCATCCTCTTCAACCCCTTCATCCAACACAAGGAGTCAGCGGAGCGAAAGGAGCAGCAATAGTGGTTCAGCTTCTTCCAGCAGGTCAGGCGGAGGCAGAAGATAATCGACGTGGAGTACGCAGCCATACAAGCGTTCGTCATGCGCGAGTTGTCGCAAGACCACAGCGGGCATAACCACCAACATGCGGAGAGGGTTGTCCGAAACGCCCGGAAAATCATTCAGGGGGAAGGTGGAGACGAGAAAATCATCCTCACCGCGGCGTGGTTGCACGACTGCATCGACAAGAAGCTATTCACGGACATCGAGGGGCAGATAGGCAAAGTCAGGCGATTCCTCGAGGAGCAGAGCTTTCCTCCGGAGGAGGTGGAGGAGGTGATGTACATCATCCAAAACATCTCCTACAACAAAGGGGAGAATAAGCCACTGACAAGTCTCAACGCCATGATAGTCCGGGATGCGGACAGACTTGACGCCATCGGAGCGATGGGCATCATCCGCACCATTGAGTACGGAGCGACCCAAGGCAGGCTATTCTACGACGATGAAAACATCAAGAGAGAGGAAGGTAGAGTCGGTTGGAATCATCCGACCGACACCTCCCTCTCCCATTTTTACGACAAGCTCCTCAAGTTGGAGGCTCTGATGCACACCCCGACAGCCAAGGAGATGGCCAAGGAGCGCACCGAATTCCTGAAAAAATTCATAGAGGAGTTCTACCGCGAAATGGAATAGAAAGCAATTATGAAAAGTGGTTAAATTTGAAATATATACAAATTTCGACATTCCATTCATTCCAAATCAGTGGAAACAGCAAGACAAAAGGTCCATTTCAGGGCACATTTCTTGGAAAATAATAAAACTTAGCATAATTTAGCGTTAAAATTCAGGTTGGGGTGTGACACTCCCTCACCTTCAGGGCTAATAACATGAAAAAAACATTTTCGATAAGGGTAATTACGATAGCCACTATGCTATCGATGTGTTTCTTCTCCCGCGCAGACGTTATCATCTCAGAGATAATGCCAGGTAATATCAGCACCCACATAAACAAGGAAAGCGAATTTACCGGATGGGTGGAATTCTACAATGAAGGAGACAAAGATGTAAACTTAAAAGGTTGGACCATAACCAACAAAACCAAGAACTCGAAAAAAGAGTCAAGCGACAACAATAAAGAAAAATGGAGTTGGACGATCGACTTTGACATTGTAGTTCCTGCAGGGAAGTACAAGGTTGTCCCATTCGACAACTACCAACCGCTCCCCCACACTTCCGCCAAGGAGAAACATGCGCCATACAAAGTGGATCCCGAAGGAGGAGTCTTGGAATTGACACCAAACTCCAGGTCTTATTCAGAGATAAGCATGCTCTACAAGAAGATGAAGCCACATTTGTCATATGGAGCATGCGGCGAGAACTACACGGATTACGGATACATGGTGCCATCGGCCGGAGAAAAAAACAATGTGGGGTATGATACGTTGAAGCAATGCGCGAAACCCGAATTCACCGGACTACAGCCACAAATGTTCGTCGAAGGCAACAGACCTAACAAACTGATAACGCTAGGCTGTAAAACAAGCAACGCCAAGATACGATACACGATAAATGGCTCCATACCAACGGAGGATAGTCCGAGATACAAGCCGGACACCACCAAACTATCCATCGACTCCATTAAGATCTTCCGCGCACGCGCATTCAAAGACGGGTACCTGCCAAGCGACATTCTGACGGGTTCGTTCATCACCTACGACAAGGACAGGGATAATTGCGAGGGTACGAATCCGCCGGTAGTATCCATCGTAACAGACAAAGACTATTTGAGCAACAGCAAGATAGGCATACACTGCATAGGAGATGAGGGCATCGCCGGCACCAAAGGTTGCATCGCCGAGAGAGCCAACTACAACCAAGCATGGAAACGCGCCGTGAACTTCGAATATTTCGTCGACGGGGAACAAAAGATGTCGCAGGAAGCCATGATAGGCATCATTGGCGGATGTTCCCGCAAATACGACGTCAAATCACTGAAAATCAGCACTAGCAAACGGCTGGGAGCCGAAGTGTTCGACTACGCCTTCTTCAAAGACAGCGACAAGAAAGGACAGAAATACTCCAGCCTCCAGCTCAGGAATGGAGGAAACGGCTACGAGTCCCTGCGGTTCCGCGACGGATTCATCCAATCCCTAGCCAAGAGCATGGGCAACATCGACTACCAGGCCTACCAACCCGTCAGCTACTACCTAAACGGCAAATACAAAGGACTCATGGGTCTGAGAGAGAGAACCAACGGATCCTACATAGAGGCGAATTACGGAATCGAAGAGGACAAAATCGACCTCATAGAGATGTCGGAGAACAAGATAGAGGCCTCCTTGGGTGACCTGAACGCCTACAATGAGATGATAGCGTTCGCCACGGACAGCAACAACTACAAGAAAGAGACCTTCGTGGCGGAGCTCAGCAACTACATGGACGTGGACGAGTATGTCAACTATATGATATTCGAGCAGTTCATCGTCAACACCGACTGGCCTGGCAACAACCAGAAATGCTGGAGGAAGCACATCGGAGGCAAGTTCAGATGGATATTATACGACACCGACTTCGGGTTTGGACTATACGGATGGAACGACAACAACTACTGCGACGCCAGCCTAAACACGATCAAGTGGTGCACGGGAGAGGGAGAGCACAACTGGGCGAACGCCTCATCAACCGGCAACGGGTATGAACTGACGGAAGAGAGCAAGTGGAAGACCATCCTCTTCAAGAGCCTGATGAAGAACAAAGGATTCAGGAATATGTTCGCCACCAAAGCGCTCCAGCACCTATCCACCACCTTCGACAAAGATGTGATCAAGCACAAGGCGGATTCATTCAAGGAACTCGTCAGAAGAGAGCACTGCGCCACGAAACAAGCGGGCATGCCAGGCTGGGATTCCACAACGGATGGAATCAACGGGATGTGCGACTTCGCCTACTCCAGACGGACCAAATACAAAGAAGACTTGGCCAGCTACTGTAAGTTCGACAAAGACAACATGTCCACCCTATACATCTCATGCGAGGGCGATTTCTCCAAAAAGCTCAAAGGATTCTACGTGAACGACGTGGCCATGGACGGTAATTCGGTCAAAATCAAGTTGTTCAAAAAGATGGACGTCAACATCAAACCGATCCTTCCAAACGGTTACATCGTGAAGGGATGGAAAGTGGACACTTTGAGATACAACACATACAATTGCGGGCTAACGCTCACGAAGGACACCATGAAAGTTGTGCTCAACATCCAAGAAGAGAGCTACGACAAACCGACAATCGTCATCAACGAGGTATGCTCCAAGTCGACCATCTTCATCGACCCGGAATCCAATGCGGGAGAGGACTGGATAGAACTATACAATCCAGGAGAGACTGCAGTTGACGTGGCAGGCTTCTACCTGAAGGACAAAGACACGACCGTCATGATAGCGCGAGGATATGAGATGACCAACATACCACCGAAAGGGCATCTGCTCCTATGGGCTGACGGCAGAGGCAAGAGCGGTGCGCAACACCTCGGCTTCAAGCTGTCCACTTCAGGAGAGAAACTCACGTTGTTCAAAGACGTCAGGGACTCCATCATCCTAGTAGACGAAATAGAGTTCGGCACAATCGGACAAGACTGCAGTTACGGACGTGTAACGGATGGTGCGTCCAAATTCAAGGTATTCTCCGCATGTGAGAAACACGACGGCTTCCAGTTCTCCGAGGCATCACCAGGCGAAGCGAACGGTATATACGACTGTGAAAACGTCATCGAGATGCGCACGTACCCTATCACAATCGAATGCGAAATCGCCAACACGCGCTATAGACTCAACGGAATCAAGAAGGAGAACCCTGTCGAAGAGCGGATACTGAAAGGACAATCCGTAACCATCTCCCCTATACTGCCAAAATGGTTCGACTTCATCGCATGGGAGCTCTCCACCCTCGTGGAATCAACCGAAGATATCCTAAACGACAAATCGATATGGAAATATTATTACCAAGACTCCGCCCCAAAAGGGAATTGGAAAGCACTCGACTACGACGATTCCGATACCCGTTGGAAGGAGGGACATGGCTACATGGGCTATGATGAGGTCGGAAAAGATCGCGGATTCGGATACGACTCCGAGATAGATTACCAAAAAGGAGATAGCGCCAAGTACATCACAGCCTACTTCAGGCATAAGTTCAATATCGACGACACGACTGGCATAAAAAGCTTCACCGCCAACGTGACCTACGACGATGGTGTGGCGATCTACCTCAACGGGAAAGAACTCGGACGCTACAACCTGCCGAGCGACTCGATATTGTCATACAGTGACACCACACTGAAATACTACGACGACCAGCGGGCGCAGATAGAGATCAACCCATCCAAGCTCAACATAGGAGAAAACATCATCACGGCGGAGGTGCACCAGATCAACAGCGCCACATCCGACATGACATTCGCCATGAACGCCAAGGCGAAGTATATCTCACACATCTGCAAAGAGGAGACCTTCACGGTCACACCTAAGGAAGCATTCACGGCGAGACTCCTTTTCAGCGGACATACAGACACGGAAAAAACGAGAGGTGACAATCCAACCAATGAGATCACCCTCTACCCTAACCCGACAGAGAACCTTGTATACCTGCACGGATGCAAGGGCAAAGCTTTCGTAACCGTAAGCAACCAACTGGGTGGCATGGTCATCATGCAGTACGTTTCGGGCGACGATGAGCCAATCGACCTACAGAACATGGCTGACGGTACGTACATATTCAACATAACCACGAACACGCAGCATTCCGTAGGCAAGATCATAAAGAAATAGGCGATGAAACAGGCGGAAGAGATACTCTCCATCAAAGGTGTCAAGCCCACGGCCAACCGGGTGCTCGTGTTGCGCACACTCTTGAATACGGAGAGGCCTGTCTCACTCTCCGAATTGGAGGATGAACTGCCCTACATGGACAAGTCCAGCATATTCCGCACACTCACCCTATTCAAGGAGCACCACGTCACCCATGAGATAGACGACGGCACCACCCTCAAATACGAGGCATGCCACAGCGAACATGAGTGCAGCGTGTCGGACATGCACACACACTTCCACTGCGAGATATGCCAGCAGACCTTCTGTCTGCACGACATACAGATACCGACCGTCCAACTACCGGAAGGCTATGAGACCCACGCCATCAACTACATGATCAAGGGGATATGCCCACAATGCGCGGAGAAAAGAGTTAAGGATTAAGAGAGGGTGGTTCAATAGAACATCCATTCCTAGAATTGATTCCCATCGCAAAAAAAAAATTTTCATTTGCGAAATAACCCAATCATTCATGGACATTCCACCTGCAGGCCGCGCGTCTCTACCACAATTGTTTTGCCCTTTCAGGGCGCATATCAACACCCCGACCATTTCCCCAGGGCGTTGCCCTGGGCTAGATAATGTTGTGCCCTTTCAGGGCGGACATTGAACCGGACG
>JAGCGM010000015.1 GCA_017649635.1 Paludibacteraceae bacterium
CCAAACCGGAGAGTGGATCGAATACACCGTCGAAGTGGAGAAGGATGGTGATTACGTTGTGGAGTCAAGAGTCGCTTCCGGCAGCAACGGTGCTGCTTTCACCCTCTATATGGACAATACATTCATCATCCCTGGTGACGACGGCACGCCGGGTGGATTTGTGAATGTGCCTAATACTGGCGATTGGGAAACCTTCACCACCGTGGAGACGAAACTCAACAAACTCTCCAAAGGTGTCCATGTCCTGAAGCTCGAAATCACGGGAGACTGGGTAGACTTGGATTATATGGATTTCAAATTGGTCGGATCCGAGGAATCTCGTGTGGTCGACCACGCTTCTTCCGGGGATAGTCTCCCTGACGGGTTCTACTTCGCATACGACGCATCCGGTAAGATGGTCAAGACCGTTACCATACGGGACGCATATAGCGATGAATTGGAGCCTGGGTTCTATATTCTCAAGAGTGTCGAGGGTAAGTCCTACCCTATGGTTATCAAATAAATAAGGAATTGAACTTGTAGGGGCGAAAATATTTCGCCCCTACATTGTTTTATGCCTACTTCCCTTATAATATTCAATTATATATATACGGACAGTTGGAATCTGTACCTATGAAAAATAGATGTCGCGGAATGACCTTCCCCATCCTACTTTTTACCACGAAGATGATTAATTATTTCCGAAGTGATTCGTTTTTTCCTCCTTCGCGACACCCAGTTCTCTTTTTGTTTCCATAAATTCGCGTATCAATCGTAAAAAAACGTATCGCTGATGTTAGACCTATATTTCGATAAGTGTGAGGATATCCACGCCAACTATCTCTGTTTTCCCCGCCAATTCTCCTTGTCCAACGATTGGGCGGAGGAGGATTTCAACGTCGCCCTGATTGGTGTGAAGAGCGAGATGAACGACACGAACCCAGGGAGCGCGACCGCACCGGACGCTATCCGCCAACAACTCTATGCCCTGCAAGGGGGATTCAGTAATATAAAAATCAAGGACTTAGGAAACCTAAAGAAAGGCAAGACATTGGCCGATACGTATGCGGCCCTTAGGAATGTCACGGAAGAGCTCTTGTCGATGGGTGTGATTCCTGTCGTCATGGGCGGTAGCCATGAGCTCACCCTTCCGCTCTTCGAAGCGATGAGGGAGAAGCTACCTCAGATAACGACCACGTTGGTGGACCGTAAGCTGGACTACCCGTTCAGCTCTTCCCAAATATTCGACGCGAATGCTTTCATGGACCGTATCATCGAAGACCCCCACAACGAGGAGTTACGGCTATTGGGTTATCAGGGATATTATTGTCCGAAACCTTTCTTGGATGAATTACAGAAGCATAAGTGCCAGTTGGTGCGTGTCGGGGAGATGTTCAGGAACATCGCTTCCGCCGAACCATTGCTGCGGGATACGGACCTGCTCAGCATTGATATGTCCGTCGTCCGCCACGCCGACTCGCCTGGCTTCGCCTCCGCCATCCCCAACGGGTTGACGGGCGAGGAGATCTGCCAACTATCCCACTACGCCGGACTGAGCGACAGGATCTCCCTTTTCGGTCTCTTCGAGGCTAACCCCGCCTTTGACGATAGCGACCAGACCGCATCCCTCGCGGCGCAGGTTATCTGGCACTTCCTCGAAGGGCTCGACAACCGTTACGGCGACTACCCAAAGAGGGAATTGAACAGCTACGAGGAACGTGTGGCGTTTTTCCCGTCCGAACACGAGAAGAACATCCATTTCTATCACAATAGGGTTAATGGGAGATGGTGGATCAAGATACCGACGCAATACGGTGACAAGGTCTTCGCCTGCCTTCCGTCAGACTATCAGACAGCATGTGGGGGAGATGTCCCTGATATTTGGATGCGCTACTATATGAACTAAGCGGTCATTCGTTCCGCTTCAGGCGTTGCCAAAACAGGTCGGGCTTGTCGTTGATGAGCAGCGCCTCCGGGAACTCCACTTCTTGTAGCAGGCGGTAGATGTGGTCGTAGCGGGCCACGTCGAAGGATATATGCGCATCGCTTCCCATGATCACCATTAGTTCATATTTCTTACAGAGGGTAAGCAGTTGCTTGTGGCATTCCCAAGCCTTTTCCTTGCCTCGGCTCGGGCTGAGGGAGCTGTTGTTGATCTCCAGCATCGCCCGCGTCTCCTTGGCGGTCTGCACCAACCGCTCATAATCGAGGTCGGCCGTACCATCGGCAGGATGGCTGATGATGTCGATCAGCGGGTTCTTCATCACCCCGATGACCGCATCCGTGTTCTCCTCGACTGTGCCGGGGCGGTAACAAGAGTGATGGATACCCGCTATGCGGATCTTCAGTTTGCGGATGCTCTTCTCGCTAAGGTCCAACGAGCCGTAGGTGTCCAAGATGTTGATCTCGGCACCCACAAGGATTTTCACCCCATATATCTCCTCCGGAATAACGTTCAAGTTGTTGAAATATGCCGCATCGCACGCCCCTTTGATGGTGGGCCCATGTTCCGCCATGCCTAAAATCTGCAGGCCTTTCTCCGCCGCAGCCTTGGCCATCTCTTGTATGGTACTGTAAGCGTGCCCGCTCACGATCGTATGTGTATGTACGTCTAACGCTACCTTCATATCCTACCTCAGTTTATACAAATATAATTAAAATCCCTGAATGTATCAACCGATACGCAGGTATTTGGAAAAATTTCGGTCGAAGCGGATCGAACCTCATAGAGACATGACAGAAAACGATCAGGCTTCCCGCTCTGGCAATAGTAAATTGTAAATAACTAAATAGTAAATGATTATGGTTCTTCATTATGCCAAATGAATCCGTCGTGTCGTCTCTAGAAAAAATATTTGTTATTATTTTTCAGTTTCATACAAAAGCACTACCTTTGCCGAAATTTTAGAATGGATGCAGAAAATTTAAAAAACGGAGTGAACTTGAGAGGAATACATAAGGATATAGATTTCGGGGAGACAATGAAAGTTGTCGATTCATTCTGTTTTTTTAATATTGTTTTTTGATGTTGCGTTGAGACTTTCTTCAACGCATTTTTTTTGTTTACGAATGTTATGTTTAAAATTTGAATGATATGAGTCAGAAGTTAAAAAAGGTCATTTTGCTTGGCTCCGGAGCCCTGAAGATCGGGCAAGCGGGAGAGTTCGACTATTCCGGTTCGCAAGCATTGAAGGCAATGCGCGAGGAGGGTATCTCCACAGTTTTGATTAATCCGAACATCGCGACGATCCAGACATCGGAGGGTGTGGCCGACAAGGTCTATTTCTTGCCTATCACCCCTTATTTCGTCGAGGAGGTTATCAAGAAGGAGCAGCCGGACGGAATCCTCTTGGCTTTCGGTGGCCAGACCGCTTTGAACTGCGGTACTGAATTGTATACTTCTGGTACTTTGAAGAAATATGGCGTGCAGGTGTTGGGTACTTCTGTGGATGCGATCATGATCACGGAAGACCGCGACCTCTTCGTGAAGAAACTGAAGGAGATCGAGGCGAAGACTCCTGTTTCACAGGCTGTCGAGAATATGGAGGATGCTTTGACGGTGGCTCGCCGCATCGGTTATCCGGTGATGGTGCGCTCAGCCTACGCATTGGGCGGTTTGGGCTCTGGTATCTGCGCCAACGAGAAGGAGTTCGTTGAGCTTTGCGACAGCGCCTTGGCTCACTCTAAGCAGATCCTCGTCGAGGAGTCTCTGAAGGGTTGGAAGGAGATCGAGTTCGAGGTGATCCGCGACAAGAACGACCACTGCTTCACGGTGGTTCCGATGGAGAACTTCGACCCGCTCGGCATCCACACGGGCGAGAGTATCGTGGTGGCGCCAATCATCTCCCTCACGCAGGAGCAGATCAGCATGTTGCAGGAAATCTCCCAAAAGGTGGTGCGTCACATCGGCATCGTCGGCGAGTGTAACATCCAATATGCGTTCAACGCCGAGACGAACGACTACCGTATCATCGAGATCAACGCTCGTTTGAGCCGTTCATCCGCTTTGGCTTCCAAGGCTTCCGGTTATCCGTTGGCTTTCGTGGCCGCTAAGTTAGCTTTGGGTTATTCCCTCGACCAGATCGGTGAGATGGGCACGCCTAACTCGGCTTATGTCGCTCCATCGGTTGATTATATCATCGTGAAGATCCCTCGTTGGGACTTGTCCAAGTTCGTGGGCGTTGACCGTGAGATCAACTCTTCCATGAAGTCGGTCGGTGAGATCATGTCCATCGGTAAGTCTTTCGAGGAGATCATGCAGAAGGGTCTTCGTATGATCGGTCAGGGTATGCACGGTTTCGTCGGCAACCACGACATCGAGTTCGGCGACTTGGATACGGAATTGTCCCACCCTACCGACTTGCGTATCTTCGCCATCGCAGCCGCTTTGGAGAAGGGCTATTCCATCGAGAAAATCGTCGATTTGACGAAGATCGACAAATGGTTCATCGGTAAGTTGAAGAACATCGTGGACTATACGAAGGTGCTGGGTCAATACAAGAAGATCGAGGACATCCCGGCTGACGTGATGAAGGAGGCGAAACGCCTTGGCTTCTCCGACTTCCAGATCGCCCGTTTCTCCGAGAACCCTACGAACAACATGGAGAAGGAGATTCTTCGTGTGCGTGCCCTCCGTAAGAAACAGAATATCGTACCTGCCGTACGTCGCATCAATACGGTCGCTTCGGAGCATCCTGAGTTGACCAACTACTTGTACATGACTTACGGCGAGACTGAGCATAGCATCGATTATTCATACAGAAACGACAAGAACATCGTTGTCTTGGGTTCTGGTGCTTACCGCATCGGTTCTTCCGTAGAGTTTGACTGGTGTTCCGTGAATGCGGTGAAGACGGCCCGTCAATTGGGTTATAAGTCCATCATGATCAACTACAACCCTGAAACGGTTTCCACCGATTATGACATGTGCGACCGTCTCTACTTCGACGAGTTGAGCTTCGAGCGTGTGTTGGATGTCATCGACTTGGAGAACCCTAAGGGTGTGATCGTCTCTGTGGGTGGTCAGATTCCGAATAACTTGGCGATGAAGCTTTATCGTCAGAATGTGCCGGTATTGGGTACTTCCCCTGTTTCCATCGACCGTGCGGAGAACCGTCACAAATTCTCCGCTATGTTGGATCAATTGGGCATCGACCAGCCTCGTTGGGGCGAGTTGACCAGCTCGGAGGACATCGACAACTTCATCAAGGAGGTTGGTTTCCCTGTCCTGATCCGTCCGTCTTACGTCTTGTCCGGTGCGGCGATGAACGTTTGCTACAACCGTGAGCAGATGGAGACGTTCCTGAAGATGGCCGCTAAGGTTTCCAAGGAGTATCCAGTCGTTGTATCTTCTTTCTTGCAAGGCGCTAAGGAGATCGAGTTCGACGCTGTGGCTAAGAATGGTGAGATCGTTGAATACGCGATTTCCGAGCACGTCGAGTTCGCCGGGGTTCACTCAGGTGACGCCACATTGGTATTCCCTGCACAGAAGATCTACTTGGAGACGGTTCGTCAGATCAAGAAGGTCAGCAAGAAGATCGCTAAGGAGTTGAACATCAGCGGTCCATTCAATATCCAATTCTTGGCGAAGGACAATGCGGTGAAGGTGATCGAGTGTAACTTGCGTTCTTCGAGAAGCTTCCCATTCGTATCCAAGGTGTTGAAGCGCAACTTCATCGAGACGGCTACCAAGATCATGTTGGACGCACCGTTCGAGAAGCCGGATTCTTCTACTTACGATATCGACTATGTGGGTGTGAAGGCATCCCAATTCTCTTTCGCCCGTCTGCATAAGGCGGACCCTGTATTGGGCGTGGACATGTCCTCTACGGGTGAGGTTGGTTGCATCGGAAAGGACTTCGATAGTGCGATCATGACCTCCCTCCTTTCAGTAGGATATGTCGTTCCGAAGAAGGGCGTTTTGGTCTCTTCCGGTGATATCCGCGGCAAGGTGGATTTGCTCGACGCATGCAAGTTGCTCGCCGCTGGCGGATATAAGATCTATGCTACGGAGGGAACGCAGAAGTTCCTTGCCGACCATGGCGTTGAAGCTACGGTGGTTAGCTGGCCGGATGAGCAGAACCACAACATGAATATCATTTCGTTGTTACAGGAACATCAAGTGGATTTGGTTGTCAATATCCCTAAGAACCAGACCAGACGTGAGTTGACCAACGGTTACAAGATCCGTCGCTCCGCGATCGACCATAACATTCCGTTGATGACGAACGCCCGTTTGGCAAGTGCCTTCATCAAGGCATTCTGCAACATGAAGGAGACGGACATCGAAATCAAGACTTGGCAAGAATATTAATTCAGTTCTATTGTGTAATATAAGGGAAGGGAATCGATCCTGCAAAGGATGGGTTCCCTTCCTTGGTTTTTGCGCCATAGTTGGCCGTTGGAACCCATATCGTACAAATCATGCAGACATAATTCTTAACTCTTAATTCTTAATTTTTAACTCTTTTTGTATCTTTATGCTAAACAAATAAATACGTGCCATGAAATACCGGAAAGCTAAACATTGGTTGCTCGCCATGGGGTCGCTCGTTTTGCCGGCCACCCTCTCCGCCGCGATGATCTCCTCCACCAACTTCGAGGATCTGCGCTCCGGAACCCCTATGTCCCGCACACTATTCCAGGAGAACGGTTTCCGAACGGATTCGTGGGACAATGCCTTGGAGTCCCGTACCGTCATAGACTCCACTCAGGCGGCTTCCGGTCTGCAATCGATGCGGATCACCTATCCCGCAGGCGGTTATGGCCCTGAGGAGACGGGCTGCCAAGTGAAGCTGATGTTCGACAGCAGGGAGGAGGCGTACACATCCTATAACCTGCGTTTTTCCGAGAATTTCTCGTGGGGCACCACCAGCTATGGAGGCAAGCTGCCCGGTCTGTGTGGCGGCGCATGCTGCTCCGGAGGCGATCTGTGTGACGGAACGAACGGATTCTCCGCCCGTCTGATGTGGCGGGCGGGTGGCAAGGCCGTGCTCTATCTCTACCACATGGATAAGCCTGACAAATACGGGGAGAACCACGATCTTGTCTACCCGGACGGCTCTTCTGTGCTCTTCGAACGTGGCAAATGGTACCACATAGCGGAGCGTGTCAAGATCAACACGGATGGCGACACCTATGACGGAGAGGTGGAGATTTGGGTGGATGGGAAGCAGGTCCTGCTGCTGAAAGGACTGCGTTTCACCTCCAATGGCGACAAGGTGGACGACCTCTATATCTCGACGTTCCATGGCGGGGATGACGAGACATGGTGCCCCACCGAGACCTGCTACACTTGGCTGGACGATATCCG
>JAGCGM010000096.1 GCA_017649635.1 Paludibacteraceae bacterium
CCGGCACGCTCCTAAGCGCCGCCCTACGTTACGCACAGGAACAGACCACCCCGAAACGGATCGTCACCCTAGCTTGCGACAGCGGTAACAAATACCTCTCCAAGATGTTCAACGACGAATGGTTGAAGGAGAAAAACCTAAACGTCAGACTATAATAAATTGACTACGTCGAACTAACGTTTCACAATTCACAATTCTTAATTCTTAATTCTTAATTATCATGGCATACGGATTTTCAACAAGGGCGATCCACAACGGAGAAGAGCCCGACTTCAGAGAAGGAGCAAGCGGCGACGTCGCAGTTCCTATACATTTAGCTACCACTTTCGCAAGAGAGAAAGCCAGTCATCCAACAGCAGGCTACGAATACACCCGCAGCCTCAACCCAACACGCAAAGCGTTGGAGGAGAAGTTAGCCGCATTGGACGGCGCGAAACACGGCCTCGCCTTTTCGTCAGGCTTAGCCGCCGCCTCGACACTGATCATATCACTGCTGAAGACCGGCGACAACGTGATCGGTTTCGACGACCTCTACGGTGGCACCAGACGACTGCTCAGCAACGTGTTCGTGAACTTCGGCATCACAACCACTTACGTCGACGCAACCGTTCCCGAGAACATCGAGAAGGCGATCAAGCCTGAGACGAGACTGATCTGGATAGAATCACCCACCAACCCATTGCTAAAAATCGCCGACATAAAAGCTATCGCACAAATAGCCAAGAAACACGGGCTCATCCTCGTGGTGGACAACACCTTCCTGTCACCCTACTTCCAAAAACCACTTGAGTTAGGGGCGGACGTGGTGGTCTACAGCACAACCAAATACATCGGAGGCCACAGCGACGCGTTAGGCGGATCCATCGTCCTGAACAACGATGAATTCTACCAGAAGATCGCCTACAACCAGAACGCTGTCGGTGCGGTGCTCTCACCATTCGACAGTTACCTGACCCTGCGCGGAGCCAAGACGCTCGCCGTGCGCATGGAGCAACACCAGAGGAACGCGCAGGCGTTGGCCGAGTTCCTGCAACAATCGCCGAAAGTCAAGCGTGTACTCTATCCTGGTCTGAAAGATCACCCGCACCACGACATCGCAGCGGCGCAGACCACAGGCTTCGGTGGCGTCCTCTCGTTCGAACTGGAGGGAACACTCACGGACGCCGAGAACTTCCTGTCGAAGCTGAAACTCTTCTCGACTGCAGAGAGTTTGGGTGGCGTGGAAAGCTTGGCGGAGATACCAGCCATCATGACACACGCCTCCGTGCCGAAGGAGGTGCGCGAGAAGAACGGAATCTCCGACACGCTGATCCGCATCTCGGCAGGCATAGAAAACACGGAAGATCTAATCAACGATTTCCGCCAAGCATTGAAATGATACACTAAATAATTATTTATTAATCTGCAAAAAAAGAAAAATTATGGGCAAGATCAGACCCGAATTTCAGGAGAACGTTTCAGAAACGCTCTTGATTCCTCTCTTCATGAGGGCTAAAGAATCCAAGGAAAAAGATCCTATCATCACGGACAAGACGTCGGAAGATATCCTTTCGATGGTAGATTATGACTTTAGCAAATTTTCTGCAGATGAACGATGTCAACTATGTGTGTCATTTAGAACTAAATATTTCGATAACGTATTGAAGAACTTTGTGAGCAAATACGACGATGCGGTGGTGGTGCTCGTCGCATGCGGACTGGACCCGCGCATTGAGCGTGTCGCCATCAGCAAGAAGTACCAAGCCTACGAATTGGACTTCCTGGACGTGATCAATCTGAGGCGGCAGTTCCTGCCAGAATCGTCCGACAACAAATATCTCACAGGCAATATCACAACCGACGGATGGATCAAATCCATCAAGGAGGAGCACCCCAATGGGCACTTCCTGTTCATCCTGGAGGGGGTGGCGATGTACCTGACAGAGGAAGAGGTGAAGCGGGTTTTCCACAACATCGACGCGAACTTCGAAAACGCGGAAGTGTACATGGAGCGCATGAACAAGTACTTGAGCGAGCGTACCAACCTCCACGAATCCGTCAAGAACACCAAAGCCTCTTTCCGCTGGGGATGCGACAATCCGAGGCAAATCGAGCAATGGGTCAAATCCTTTAAGCTGACGGACGAGTATTACTACTACTCGGACGAGTTCAAGAAAATACGGAAGCGTATAGGCTTAAAGGCTCTACCGCTCAAATTCCTTCCCAAGCAAAGCCGTTCACTCGGCATCTGGGGATATGTGAAAAGTTGAAACATCAGCTAAAATTAGAGAGAATTGTTTAATAATTGGACTAAATTCGTGTTCGCAATGGATTAAGAAAAATTCTTTATAACTAACTAAGAGTGAACTATGTTTGATTTTAGCGAAGAGGAAATCAATCGATACTCCCGCCACATTCTCTTGAAGGAGGTGGGTGTGGAAGGTCAAGAAAAGATCCGGAACGCCAAGGTCCTGGTTGTCGGGGCGGGAGGACTCGGTTCGCCGGTCATCCTATACCTGGCGGCCGCCGGCGTCGGAACAATAGGCATCATCGACGGTGATGCGGTAGACCTAAGCAATCTGCAGCGTCAGATCATCCACACAACCCCCGACGTGGGCTACTCGAAGGCCCTATCCGCCAAGGAGAAGGTCAATGCGCTCAACCCGCACGTCAACGCGATCGCCTACCAAGAGTTTCTAAAGGCGGACAATGCGCTGGATCTGTTCAAGGAGTATGATTTCATCGTGGACGCGACGGATAACTTCCCCGTAAAATACCTAATCAACGATGCTTGCGTCCTGACGGGCAAACCATTCAGCCACGGGGGTATCTTCCAGTTCGAGGGACAGACGTTCACCCACGTCCCGGGCAGCAACTGCTACCGATGCCTCTTCGACGCGCCACCAGAATCCGCACCCTCCTGCGCACAAGCGGGAGTTCTCGGAGCCATCGCTGGAATGCTGGGAACGATACAGTCCGCCGAGGTGCTCAAATACATCACGGGCGTGGGGGAACTGCTGACGAACCAACTCCTCACATTCGATGCGAGGAGCATGGATTTCAGGAAGATGTCCATCCCCAAACGAGACAACTGTCCCGTGTGCGGCAAGCAACCCACCATCAAGCAACTCATTGAATACAAGCAGGTAAGCTGCGAACTAAAACAACACTAGAATCATGGCGGACAATCAACAAAAAAAACTCTCAATCATCGCCTTTTCGGGCGAATTCGACAGACTCACCGCCGCCTTCACCCTCGCGACAGGGGCTGCGGCGGTAGGATATGAGGTGAACATATTCTTTACATTCTGGGGCCTCGACGCCATCAAGCGGAAGACCGGCAGAAGCCTCGTGGGTGGTACGTTTCTAACTAAGATCTTCGGTTTTTTGATGGGCGGACTGAAGAGCACACCCACCAGCCGATTCAACTTTTTCGGCGCAGGTCCCCAGATTTTTAGATTCCTGATGAGAAAGAACAACGTCGCGACACTGGAGGAACTGGTGGAAGCCGCCATCGCCCTCGGCATCAACCTCTACGCCTGCGAAATGGCGATGCACGTTCTTGGTCTCAAGCAATCGGACTTCATCCACGAAGTGAAGGACACGCTCGGCGTCGCATCCTTCCTGGAAATCTCTGAAGGTGGACGGACCCTATTCATCTAACCTTTAGATTTTCACGTACAGCTATTCTTTCTTAACACTCGACTCTTAATCATAAACTCAAATGGCAACTCATACATTAGACATAACGAAGGAGCATTGCCCGATGACCTTCGTCAAGACGAAACTCAAATTAGCTCAAATCGCCCAAGGAGACATACTCGAAGTGCTTCTGCTTGAGGGTGAGCCCCTTAATAACGTGCCCAAATCCGCAGCCGAACAAGGCTATCACGTGATAGGGATCTCCCACGTGGAAGGCAATGTGCACAAAGTAATCATCAAGAAATAATATTTACGTTCGCACTTCCCCGAAGGAAATCTCACATAAACATCGTCCGGCGCAACCGTTTTTTCCCCGATTTTCATACTTATTAATCCATATGTGGGAAGAAATCAGCCAAGATTTCAAGCGACACTTTTTCGCCACGAGTTCCCTTCACAGACAATTATTTTGCTACATTATACGAAACATTATTTTGTTGGAATATTTTACTACAATAACATATACATATAGGTAAATACTCTAAAATTTTCATTTTTCTTGTAACAAACATACATTTGCACTATCTTTGCAATATCAAAAATGAGAGGTAAAAATGAATAGGACAATTAACATACATACTACTTCGAACTCAATGCTTGGGAAGAACCTTCCCAAGATTGACGAGCGCCTATTCCATGCCTCAAACTATTCAGAATCTATAAAAATTTCTCGGCGGACACAGATGCGATGTTCCATGCACTGTTGTTGTTGCCGATGTTGTATGCCGATCTGCTAACATTCCACATTCGGACAATCACAAAACGTTAAGGTTAACCCATTAGGGTGCGATCTTCAAGCTCTATTTTTTCCAAAATTACGGGTTTGTCTTGTCCACATTTTAATCAAAAGCGAAATAATACATTGTATATAAAGTAATTGCAATTACATAGCCCATAAAAAAATTAGGTTGAACAGAAAAAAAACGATATCGATTATGGAAATATGTTGTAACAATAAGAAAGGGTAAGCAAGAGGAAATCATGCGACGGGTTCGGAGGAGGGACCTCCCATAAGCTTCGGGGATTTAACCCACATTTCATGAGAGTCTCCCCAAAACTTCTCTCACAGAAAGTTAAGAAGAAATAAAAGTCAAAAACGATTAAAGACAGAACACAATGAAAAGAAATATATTTTATAAGGCATTAACATTATTCTTACTGTACACGGCTACAGTGAATGCGCAAGAGGTCCAATCGGAAGCCATCAAGAACCAAGAAGCGACGGAGGCAGTCGTAAGTGCGGGAAGCGCCTCCTCGAAGGATGCCAAGAGGCAAGAATCCATTGAGACTATCAACAAAGATATCACTTCAGAGACCGCCAAGGATCTGATACCAACAGTAAGGTTCGGGGACGAAATAAAAGTAAAATTCGGAGGTTTCCTTAGAGCCGAATATTACGTGGACAGTCGCGAAATCGTAGGAGGCGGAGACGACCTCTTCGGATTCTTCCCTGAGGACAAAGTCTATGACAAAAACGGTGAAGACCTAAACGCAGTGGTAAGACAGAACTTCACCACAGAGGCCACACGATTCACAGCAACCGTAGATGGACCAAAACTAGGCAGGGCAAGTTCCAAAGCCTACGTCGAATTTGACTTTTCAGGTGGCAACACCGTGAATCTCAGGTTACGACAGGCGTGGGCGAAATTCGTCTGGCAGAAGGGCGAACTGCTTTTCGGAAAGGCATGGAGTCCATTCTCCGACATTCCATTCCCTTACGTAGCCGCATTGCACATTGGAGTGCCCTACCGTCCATTCAACAGAGGCGAGCAGTTGCGATATACATTTAAACCGACGGAACGACACAGCTTCGTAGTGGCAGGTGTCTACCAAACCGAACACAAATCGGTGTTGGAGGAATCATCCAATAGTGACATCCGTCAGAATCCTACGCCAGAGTTCCACTTGCAATGGCGTTATACCTCACCTTCGTTCAGTGCAGGACTGCTCAGTGAATTTAAGAGCGTGCGTCCTGCCACGAAGGTCACCAACGATGCCGGCGACATATTCAAAACAGACGAAAAGGTGAATTCCTTCGGTTTAGGCTATTACATTCAGGTTATATCAGGACGTTTTGGCCTCAAGACAGGTGGTGTATACGGACAGAATCTAAGCGAATACTTCCAACAAGGCGGATACGCCGTGAAATCAATCGACGAACGCACAGGCAAACGCACATACTCCACGTCGAAGGTCACCTCCTACTGGATCAATCTTTCGTACGGGAAGACTTGGGCGCCGAGTGTGTTCGTGGGTTACTCGAAGAATCTGGGATTCGACGACGACATTTTAGAAGGAGGCAGATTCTTCGGAAGATGGCAGAACGTGGACCATCTTGTCAGAGTTGCCCCATCAATAAAGTTCTCGCATAAACAATGGTTGTTACAAGCCGAACTAGACTACAACATAGCCGCTTACGGAACTGTGGACTATGCGGATCGCGGGAAGGTGAAGGACACCCATAACATATCAGGAGTCAGAGGTCTGTTAGCTGCCACATTCTTCTTCTAAATCCAATCATCATAAAAACTCATTGTCTAACATTTAAAAAATTTGAATCGTATGAAAAAGACTAAATTGATCACAATCGCATTGCTTATAGTATACTCATTCATCTCTTCATCATGCGGCAATGCATCCAAGGAATCCAGTGCAGACAGAAAAGATATCTCCGTAGGCTTCTCGCCTGGTCCTTATTCAGACCTCTTCAAAGCGGCCATCCAACCTGCCCTTGAGAAGAAAGGCTACAACGTGAAGGTGGTGGAATTCACAGACTGGGTGACTCCGAACCTCGCTTTGGCGAACAATGAAATAGACGCCAACATTTACCAGAACACCCTGTACAGGCAGAATTTCTGCGACACGAAGGGAGTTGACCTGACGGCCACCTTCTCCGTGCCTACAGCGGCTCTCGGACTATATTCCGACAAGTACAAGGCGCAGAATGTTGACGAACTGAAAGCGCAACTGCAGCCGGGCGGAATCGTCTCCGTGCCTAATGATGCGGTCAACCTGGCCCGCGCGTTACGCTTCCTCCGCTCGATCGGCTTGCTCACGATAAAATCCACGGTCGACGACAAAACGGCGACGGAGAACGACATCGACGAGAACCCGTTCGAACTCAAGATCGTTCCATTGGAAGCCGCCCAGTTGCCTCGTTCCCTGGATGGTAGCACGCTCGCGGTGATCCCAGGCAACTACGCCATCTCTTCCGGGCTGAAGCTCTCCTCCTCCATTGTCGGCGAGGCTTTGCCTTCAGAACTACTCATCTGGTTTGTCGTCAACACGAAAGACGCAAATGCCCAATTCGTGAAGGATGTGCAGGAGGCTTACGAATCCGAGGATTTCAAGAACTATTTCGAGGATCCGACGCATGAATATGACAGATTCCAGCGCCCGCAGTGGTATGTGGATAAGTGGAATATACAAAACAGATAAAACACAATTGTTTTTCATAGATGCTTGATCGATACGGGTCAAGCATCTATTCACCCATCAAAAAGAGTTTAGAGATGATAAAATTCGACAAAGTAAGTGTATCATTTTCAGACAAGAAGGACCATACGGTGAATGCGGTCAGGAACGTCTCCTTCGAGATAGGAAAGGGAGAGATATGGGGAATCGTAGGCACGAGTGGCGCAGGCAAGAGCACGCTTCTCCGCACGGTCAACCAGCTGCAACTCCCCACTGGCGGTCGAACGATAGTGGATGGTGTGGACATAAGTAGCCTATCTGGGAAAGAATTGGCGAAGTTCCGCCACTCCATCGGTATGATTTTCCAGCAGTTCAACCTTGTCAGCACCAAGACAGTGGCACAGAACGTGGCTTTCGCCATGGAGATAGCGGGGCGAAGCCAAGAGGAAATTAAACAACGAGTGCCCGAACTGTTGGAGCTTGTCGGCTTGGCTGATCGCGCGGATGTATATCCGAACACTTTAAGTGGCGGACAGAAACAGCGCGTGGGAATCGCCCGCGCCGTGGCCAACAACCCCAAGATCCTGCTCTGTGACGAGGCCACTTCGGCATTGGACCCGGAAACCACCAACGACGTGTTGGAACTCCTAAAAAAGATCAACGTCAAGTTCGGCATCACGATAGTGCTTATCACCCACGAACTGGATGTGGTCAAGAAGATTTGCCAACGAGTGGCTGTGATGAACAAAGGCGAGGTGGTGGAGTTAGGCGAAGTGTTTGATGTCTTCACGAAACCACGGCACGAATTCACGAAGACGCTCCTGTCGCACACCTTCGACCTCGATCTCCCTGAGCGCCTGACGCAAGACCACACGAAGCCATTGGTGAGGATCGTATACAATGGCGAAAAGGCGGAGGATTCAATCGTTTCCAACGTGGTGAAGCATTACGCGATAGACGTGAATATCCTGCACGGCAAGATTGAATATATCAACGACAAACCTTTCGGCATACTGATTGTCCAATTGATCGGTGCGCAAGACGAGTTGGCCCAAGGATTAGATTATTTGAGTAAGAACACTTATAGAACGGAGGTGATAAATGAACGAAACTAACTATTCCGAACTGGCAAGCAACTTGTTGCCAGCGTTCGGGGAAACATTGGAAATGTGCGGAATAGCACTATTATTGGCAATCATATTGGGCATTCCATTAGGCGTGTTGTCTTACATCACGAGCAAGTGCAGCATCTGTCAAAACAGGTTCGTCAACTTATTGGTCAGCTTCATCCTGAACGTCATCATGTCCACTCCGTTCGTCATCCTGCTCGTGCTGCTGTTGCCATTCACGAAGTTTGTGGTCGGCACCTCCATAGGACCCGAGGCCGCATCGGTACCGTTGGGTATCGTAGCCATCGCCTTCTACGCACGTTTGGTGGAGGGCAATCTGCATGGCGTGGACAAAGGCGTGATAGAGGCTTCGGTGGCCATGGGAGCCACATGGTTCAAGATCGTCACCAACGTCTTGTTGCCAGGCGCTTTCAGTGGCATGATCCGTGGACTAACCGTCTTGGCCGTCACGCTGGTGGGCTATTCGGCCATGGCCGGCATAGTGGGCGGCGGTGGCGTCGGCGACCTTGCCATACGGTTCGGTTACTATCGCTACCAAACAGATGTCATGATCATTACGGTGCTCTTACTGATCGGGTTGGTACAAATCATCCAGACAATTGGGGAAAAGGCTTCCCAAAAAGCACAAAAATAGGGCGACTATAAACAGTACATAAGAAACCATAGTATTTTGTAACGAAAGGCATTGCTCCGCAACGAATGTTCGGGCAATGTCTTTTTTTACAAGATATGATTATCAGACACTTACTAATCATCCATTGACGGTGGGCGATTTGAAATCAGCCAATCCAAACCAATCTACTCGTTAGACTAAAAGAATCGGTTAACTATAAATTTTAAAACAGAAAGGGGGAATCCATTTGGAACATATTTCCCCAAAGTGATTTATTCTACCAAACAGGTTTCACCAACATAATAAACAATACAAACATTCCACAAAAACACAAAACATTAGAATTGTTATCCATACTTTATGCCAATATTTGGACAAA
>JAGCGM010000097.1 GCA_017649635.1 Paludibacteraceae bacterium
AAGCTCATCGACTACATCAGGGTGAAATACCAAGACAACTGGTTGAGGAACCAAGGGGATCCTTCCCGCATCATCAAGATATTGGAGAGCATCAATCCAGAGGCTTTGACCATCGGATTCGGTCGTCGTTTCGCCACCTACAAGCGTGCGCACCTGCTCTTCACGGACTTGGAGCGTTTGGCTAAGATCGTCAACAACCCTAAGTGCCCGGTTCAATTCATCTTCACAGGTAAGGCTCACCCTGCGGATGGCGCAGGACAAGGCTTGATCAAGAGAATCGTGGAGATCTCCCGCCAACCTGAGTTCCAAGGCAAAATCATCTTCCTGGAGAACTACGACATGGCTTTGGCGAAACGTCTGATCTCCGGCGTGGACATCTGGTTGAACACCCCTACCCGTCCGCTCGAGGCATCCGGAACATCCGGCGAGAAGGCCTTGATGAACGGTGTCATCAACTTCTCCGTAAAAGACGGATGGTGGTTGGAAGGCTACCGCGAGGGCGCAGGATGGGCATTGACCGAGAAACGCACCTACGAGTACCAAGGTCACCAAGACCAGCTGGATGCCGCCACAATCTACAGCATCCTGGAGAATGAGATCATCCCTATGTTCTATGCTACGAACAGCAAGGGCTACTCTCCTGAATGGGTGAAGACCATCAAGAACTCCATCGCCATGATCGCTCCGAACTACACCACCAAGCGTATGATCGACGATTACACGAGAAAGTTCTACAACCCATTGCGTGAACGCTTCAACAAGCTGATTGACAACAACTTCGCCAAAGCGAAGGAGATCGCGGCTTGGAAGGAGAAGGTCGCAGAGCATTGGGATCAGATCGAAATCGTCTCCGCTACCGTCTCCGACAAACTGACGGAGAACCCAGAGGTGGGCGACAAGTATGTAGCTGAGGTGATCGTAGATACCAAAGGATTGAACGACAATAGGTTAGGCATCGACTTCGTCTCTACGATGAAAGACAACAGCAACAACGATAAAATCGATGAGGTGAAGGAGATGAAACTTGTGAAAGAGGAGGGTACGAAACTCTACTTCAAGTTGGAGGATAGGGTTTCACGCTCCGGAACATTCAAATACGCATTCCGTATGTTCCCGAACAACAAGGACTTGGCTCACCGCCAAGACTTCTGCTACGTACGTTGGTTCTAATCAAAAGTACGACAATAAGCAAAAGCGTGGGCATCCCCCACGCTTTTTTTGTATCTTCGCCACATGGAAAAGAAACTGATCATCCTATTGGGCCCCACGGGCGTAGGCAAGACGGAAAGGAGCCTCCGCATGGCGGAAGAGCTGCACACGGAGATCATCTCCTGCGACTCCAGGCAGATGTACCGGGAGATGAAAATCGGCACGGCGGCGCCCACCGAGGCGGAACTGAAGCGTGTGCCCCACCACTTCGTTGGCAACCTCTCCATATTCGACTACTACAGCTGCGGCAAATTCGAGATAGAGGCCCTCGCCAAGTGCGAAGAGCTCTTCCAAACGCACGACACCGTGCTGATGGTGGGCGGTTCCATGCTCTACATCGACGCTGTATGCAAGGGGATAGACGACATTCCCAAGATCGACGAGGAACTTCGGAAAGAATTAGACCAACGACTAGCCGAGGAGGGCGTGGAGAGCCTCCGCAACGAGCTGAAAATGCTCGATCCGACCTACTACCGACAAGTGGACCCGATGAACCATAAACGCATCAAACATGCGTTGGAGGTTTGCCTACAGACAGGAAAGCCATTCTCCTCGTTCCGCACAGAGAACAAGAAGGAACGTCCATTCAAAATAGAGAAAATAGGATTTGTCCGCCCAAGGGAGGAACTCTACGAGCGCATCAACCGACGCGTGGACAAGATGTTCGAGGAGGGTCTCGTGGAGGAAGCGAGGCGGCTCTATCCCCACAGAGAGCTCAATGCCCTCAACACCGTGGGTTACAAGGAGTTGTTCGAATACTTCGACGGTAACTGGACCCTAGACTACGCCAAGCAGATGATCCAGCAGAACAGCCGCCACTACGCGAAGAAGCAGCTCACCTGGTTCAAGCGGGACGAAGAGATTCAATGGGAGACGCTAACCGACTGATTCGCAAGCATCAGTCCGCAGAGGTCACCAAACGCAAACCAACATGATAGAACCAACGATCCGGCGCACCACCATCGCGGGATGAGACACGGAAGAACGGTGCGCCCAACGTACCGCCTCCGCCACGGGAGACGCGCACCTCGCCCGTCTTAGGGCCCTTCGGAGAGGTCTGCTCACCTTCCGCATAGGCGCCATACCAATCCTCACACCACTCGGCGACATTGCCGCTCATATCATAAATGCCCAACTCGTTCGGGCGATAACTTGCCACATTGTAGTACAAATCAGAGGCATAGACATCACAGCGGGCCACCTCGGCGAGCGAATTGCCACCGCTATACTTGTATCCTTTGCTCTCCACACCCCCACGGGCAGCGAACTCCCACTCCGCCTCCGTAGGCAGACGGAATGTCTTGCCCGTCAAGGCATTCAGTTTTGAAATGAACTGTTGGCAGGCATTCCAGGAAACGCAAGCCACGGGGAGACTATCCCCCTTCATCTGAATCTGGGAAGGGCAGGAACCCATCACAGCCGACCAGAGCGCTTGGGTCACCTCCGTCTCACCGATCCAATAATCAGGCAAAGAAACCTTGTGCGCAGGTTTCTCCTCCGTTGTCGCCTCACCCGACTGCTCAGGCGTGGCACCCATTACGAAAGAACCGCCCTTCACCTTCACCATTTGGAAAGATACCGAACCCACGGAAAAAGAGGAGACCTCACCCTTTGGGACAACCACCGGCACCGCTTCAACCTCCGGGTTGGCGGAGGAAGATTCGTTCCGCACAAGAGTGTCGGACACCACCTTCACCTCAGTGTTTGTACTATCGCTTTGAGCTGTACTTTTCGAAGAGCCACAGGAGAGGCAACCAAGGGCAAGACCCAAACAAATAAATCGACAACGCATACCTAACTACTTAAAAATTAAAATTTCCGCAAAATTACAAATAATGCAGGAGAAGGAGTTCTCTATCCTCGATAAATTTTTATCTTTGCTATTGGCCCGTTTAAATTAATGGGTTACGAGAAGTGAATATAAATCATACAAATATTGGGAATGGCATCTAAAGGGAAAGACATATCGAGTAAGAATGTCGAGTCATTGGGCAAGGCATTCATTTATATGATAGTACTACTTCTATCACTTTTCTTACCCGGAGTACTGAGCCCGGACAGCTGGCCTGTCGCAACATGGATTAAGGATGCGGAATATACTCCGTTTTTAATCGCATTTTGTTTTATCTCATTGATTATCATATGTATTGTAGGGCAGGCGACAAATAAGGATATCAGAATTGCCATCACCGTCTTTCTAGGAATAGAAGTTATTGTGTTCTTCACTATAGTCAGTTTCTGGATGTTTTTTGCGATGTCCTTCAAATGGGATTTTTTCCCATCTCCCATCATTTGTTTTTTACTTAACGCATTGCTTTATGCCTTGTTGGTTTATTCCTTCTATTACAAAGAAATAAAAAACCTATAATACAACCAATGACAGATAAAGAGACAAGACCGCATAATATGGGCTGTATTCGGAAGTTCATGGGAAAACATCATATTTAGGATTGACTGGCGCATCAAAAACAGCTCAAATATATTTAGCATGACAAAAAGGTTTTACCACATAGCACTAAGCGCAGTGCTTTGCCTCCTCACACTCGCAGGATGCGAGACAGGGACAGACGCCCAAGAGGCTGCTCAATACCGCAAGAATTTCAGGGCGAAACTGGAGTCAAGCAAGCAGTTGACCTTGCCGTATAAACTACGAATGGACATTAGCGCACCGAAAGAGGATCCCTCCTATCGTTCTGATGAATACGATCAGGCATGGCTTGATATAATGTCCCATGTCTCCACCAACGAGAATTTTTTGAGCGGATGTGAATGCCTGATCGGATATCTCCCAGACACTTCCAAGTTTTTCACCCTAATAGGCAGAAGTCGTGGATTTGAAGACAACATAGGATACATCCTCACCTTCGATAAAAACTGCGAACTCATCTTCTCACAATACATGAACAACCATAGTTCCGTGGAATATGTAGAGGATGTTCTGACAGACGAGAACTATTTTACCATCGACAACGACCTGAAAATCCACTATTATTTCCACAAGAGAACCTACTACGAGGACGATGCGGTCCCCATTAAACGGGACGGGGAAGAGGAATACGAGAACCATGGATACATAGACAGTAACGGTGTGATCGTCTACGACACGATAAATGAAGTAACACTGAAATACGAATATAAAAAGCGATAAAACCGAAGGAACCCTCCACGAATTTGAGAATAGAGAATAAAATAGTAAATTCGCGGACAGAAAACAAAAGGAAAAATTTATGATAACTGCTTCAGACATTGTAGTACAATTCGGCAAACGAATACTTTTTCAAGATGTGAACCTTAAATTCACAGGTGGTAACTGTTACGGAATCATCGGCGCCAACGGTGCCGGCAAATCAACCTTCCTGAAAGTCGTCAGCGGAGAGCTGACCCCGACGAAGGGAACCATCACCATCGCACCGGGCGAGCGTCTCTCCGTGCTCAAACAGGACCACTTCCAGTTTGACGAATGCACCGTCATCGAGACTGTCCTGCGCGGACACGAACCGCTCTGGAACGTGATGCAAGAGAAGGACGCGCTCTACGCCAAGGAGGACTTCTCCGACGCGGACGGTATACGCGCCTCTGAACTGGAGGAAAAATTCGCCGAGATGGACGGATGGAACGCAGAGAGCGACGCCGCCGCACTGTTGAGCGGATTGGGCATCAAGGAAGACCTGCACTACAAACTGATGAAGGAACTCAGCGGCAAAGAGAAGGTCCGCGTATTGCTCGCGCAAGCGCTCTTCGGCAAGCCGGACAACCTGTTGCTCGACGAGCCTACCAACGACCTCGACCTCGAGACCGTCATGTGGTTGGAGAACTACTTGGCTGAGTTCGAGAACACCGTGTTGGTCGTATCCCACGACCGTCACTTCCTCGACGCAGTCTGCACGCACACGGTGGACATTGACTACGGTAAGATCACCATGTTCGCCGGTAACTACAGCTTCTGGTACGAGTCCAGCCAGTTGGCCCTCCGCCAGCAGGCACAGCAGAACAAAAAGGCCGAGGAGAAGCGCAAGGAGTTGATGGAGTTCATCCAACGATTCAGCGCGAACGTGGCGAAGTCCAAGCAGACAACCAGTAGAAAGAAGATGTTGGAGAAGTTGAACATCGAAGAGATCCAACCATCCACACGTAAATACCCGGGCATCATCTTCACGCCGGAACGTGAGCCGGGCAACCAAATCATCGAGGTGAACGACCTCTCCTACACCACGCCAGAGGGCGATGTGCTCTTCAAGAACGTCAGCTTCAACGTGGAGAAGGACGACAAGGTGGTCTTCCTCTCGCATGACCCAAGGGCGATGACCGCCTTCTTCGAGATCATCAACGAGAAGCTGAAGCCAACCACAGGAACATACAAGTGGGGCGTGACCATCACCTCCGCCTACCTGCCGTTGGACAACACCGATTTCTTCAACACGGACATGAAACTGGTGGATTGGTTGGCGCAATATTCGCCAGACACCAACGAATCGTTCGTGAGGGGATACCTCGGCAGGATGCTCTTCTCCGGCGAGGAGATCTACAAGAAAGCCAGCGTGCTTTCGGGAGGTGAGAAGATGCGTTGCATGATCTCCAGGATGATGCTGAAGAACGCCAACTGCCTCGTGCTGGACTCTCCGACCAACCACCTCGACCTGGAGTCCATCCAAGCCTTCAACAACACGCTGAAGACGTTCAAGGGGAACATCCTCATGTCGTCCCACGACCACGAGTTCATCCAGACGGTCTGCAACCGTGTCATCGAGCTCACCCCTAACGGTGCGATCGACAAGCGCATGGACTACGACGACTACATCCTCAGCGACGACATCAAAGCGCTGAAAGAGAAATATTACGCGAAATAATAATCACACAAAGAGGGAGGAGGCGTGACCGTACGTCTCCTCTTTTTCAATCAATAGGAGGGAGAAGGATGAGAAGGAATGCAACAATAGCCGCATGTTTAGGCGCCATGGCCCTATTCTCCGCCTGCAACGGCGGTCATCAGAACCGTTTCAAGGAGCAGCAGGAGACGCAGCAAGCGGAAGCCACCATCAACTACGAGCGATTCGACCAGGTCATCTACGACTTGGACAACTGCATCCACAGACCCGCTGTGGCTGGCGACTACGACTTGCTGAAGGTGGACATCCCCGACGAAGACTCCCTTTGCCTACGGCAGAAGATCGAGCAGATCAAGGGGAAGTATCCGGAGCAGTTCAAGCACTACCTCATGATGCTAGGCGAATTGTCCAGCGGATACGACGTCGCCGACGAGACGCTCTTCTACCTCTTCCTCTCCAACGAGGCCTACCATGACCTTTACAAGGATTGCCAGGAGAAGTACCAAGAGGTGTCCGACCTCAACGCTTACTTCACGAAAGCCTTCTCACGGGCGCAACAGCTCATTCCAGGCTATGAGATACCGCAGAACATTTTCTACATCTTCTCAGGCTTCGGAGACTATCTGAGCATCGACGAGAACACGCTGTACGTGTCGCTCGAATACTTCCTCGGGGAAGACTACAAGAACTACCAATACGTGCCGGGCATCTACCAATACCAGATCAAGAACCTGAAGCGTGAGCGGATGGTGACGGACGCCATCTACGAGTGCACCTGCGAGCACTTCCCTCTTGAAATCGAGGCGGGGAACCTGCTCGACAACCTGCTCTACTTCGGCAAGATGCTCTACATCACAGAGGCCATACTGCCACAGGAAGACGAGAAGAACATCATGGGCTATTCGAAGGATGAGTGGGAATGGTGCGAGAAAAACGAGGCGAGCATGTGGAACTACCTCCGGGAGAACAACCTCCTGTTCGAGACCGACAACAAGATCATCACAGACTTCATCATCATGGCAGGCTCCACCAAGTACTTCTCCACCGAAAAATACGCCGCCCCGGGAAGGGCCGCCGTATGGTTGGGTTGGCAGATCATCGCGCGATACATGGAGCGCAACCCGAACTTGAGTCTGACAGACCTGATCCAAGAGAACAACTCGCAGAAGATCCTGCAAGGCTCAAGGTATAATCCATAAAAACCACCAATAGGGGAAAGAGTAAAATCGCCCGAAAAGAGCGGTTTTAAACGCACCAGAGGCCATCAAGCCTCCGGCGTGGTCATCGTATGCACACCTGCATTTTAGGCACGTAGAACGCGCCGTTTCGTTTCTTCAGTTTATAGGTGGAGGTGCGATGAGGGAAGACAATCTTAACAATCACGGATTCCTCCATTTCCAGCGTCTCGTCCAATGCGAACAACGCAGGCCAATTCTTCGCCTCGACAGACATCTTATCATAGCCTTCCGAGACAGGGATCTCCAGGAAAAACTCATGATGCGGCAAGCCATACGCGCATCGGTTCTCCACCTCGAACGGATCGAAGAGGAAGTTCTGCTTCGGGTAAGACTCGAACTCGGCGCGAGGGATCACGCCAAAGACAAAGCCGCAGGTACGCAGGACAATGCTATGGAAATACGTAGGCACATACGTGTGGTAATAGCCGGAAGAGTCGGTGGTGAAAAGCACATCGGAGCCACAGGCGGAGGTGCGGTCCTTCCTTCCGCTACGGAAGTGCATATGGACAGGCATATTGACATGGGGCGTACCGTTGTTGTCCATAATCCTACCATACATAGGGCGCACATTCAGTTGGAGGTGGTCGGTCAGCTCCTCCCCACCCTTCATGTTCTCATACGTGATCAGCGTATCGTTCGAGTAGACCACGTAGACGACGTGATCCTTGTGCGTCATATAGGTGAGCGTGCCATGGTGGTCCGTCATGCGGGTGTCAGGGAAGAAATTATCCTCCAGTTGGATCTCCACAGGGTGGTTCATCGGTTCACCGAAGGCGTCGAAGAACTCGATGACGATGCGCACCGAATCGGCGTGGATGGCATGAGCGGAATCAACCGCTATGGAATCCGCCACCAGCGAATCGGAGAGCAACAAGTTCTGGGAGGTGCAGTCCGCCACAGAGGACTCCGCACCATCTTGGCCCACGTTGAATCCATCCGAGCACGAGAGCGCGAGCAGGGGGAGGGCCAAGGATAATAAGAGGATATATCTCGCCATATCACAAAAAAAGGACACCCCGAAAGGAATGTCCCTTTAAACCTTTAAGATTCAAAAATTAACCATTCTTTCTAGGACGCTCGATGCTGATCTCCTCGATGATATCACCATCTTCGAAAACGCCCGTCTGCTTGGTTCCGCTAGCGAACGTGTAGACACCGTTACCGTGTTTCTTACCGTTCTTGAATTCGCCTTCGTATCTATCGCCGTTGGAGTAAGTGTATACGCCAACGCCCTCTGGCTTACCATTCACGAAAGGACCCTCGTATACGTCACCCGTAGGGTACGTGAACTTTCCTTGTCCTTCACGAACGCCTGCCTTATATTCTCCTTCATAGACAGAACCGGACTTAAACTTGTAAGTTCCCTTTCCCTCGAATTTACCGTCAACGAAGTTGCCAGTATACGTTTCACCACTTTCGAAGGTGAATGTACCGAAACCATTTCTGCATTTCCCTTTACATTGTGCATTCGCCTCAATGCTAGTAAGAGCAAGGATTGCGACAATCGCCAAAATTTTTGCTTTCATGTTTATCCGTTCCTTTTTGTTTTTTTAGTATCGCGAATATAAGAA
>JAGCGM010000098.1 GCA_017649635.1 Paludibacteraceae bacterium
CATACCGTCAAAACAATCAGTCATTAATCTAACAATCGCACTTCAAAAATAGTGATTGAATACATAAAACACAATGAATCAGCGACAAATACAACGAAGAAGCATTTATCATCAGCCAACGGACGATTTTTTTAGGCGAAAAACTCACAACAAAACAGTAGCCATCAGAGCTTCTAATCCGCTATGGCAACAGGAAGGTAGTTTCCTTATATTGTTGGTGTTAGTTAGGGGGGCATTTTCCTCCCCCCTGAGTATCCATCAACGATTTGTATAAACGTTTTCAATTCCACAGGGAGAAGAACCCTGACACGATGGATTATGCCTTGCCCGAATAGGTCAAGACAGAGAGGTTGTCCTCGCAGAGAAGTTCAGCGGAGACATCCAGCAACATCTCGGGCGTGATCTTATCCAACTGCTCCGCCACATAGTCGAGCGATTCGAACTTGTCGAAATAGAGGAAGCTACGGGCCAAGGATATGGATAGGTTCTCCCGATTCTCCTGGGCTATCGTCAATTGCCCCAACCACTGTTTTTTCAGTTGAAGTAGCTTGTGCGGCGGGATCAGTTCGGTGTACATACGCTTCAGTTCGCCCAACACCAAGGAGGTGCACTTCTCCCTGTTCTTCTCGTCCGTCCCGAAATAGACGGAGAAGATGCCCGTGTCCGAATAAGGGGTAAATACCGATTCCACGTTATAGGCCATACCGTTCCGCTCCCGCAGCAGGAGATTCAGCCGGCTGTTCATGCCCGTTCCGCCTAATATATTGTTAACCAAGCCAAAAGCCAGGCGCCTATCATCGTTCAGGTCGAAGGCACGGGTACCAATCATCACGTGAGACTGGCAGGTGTTCTTCCGAATAAGCTTCTGTTGCGGCACGTAGAGGGGAAGCGCACTGCGGGAGGCGTTTGAGGCCACCACCGGCACATCCATGAAATACTTCTCCGCCCAGCGCTCGATACGCTTGAAATCGATGTTGCCGATAGAAAAGAACAATATCCTGTCCGCCGAGTAGGTGCGGTCCACGAACCTGCGGACATCCTCCGAAACGTAGTGTTTCAGGGCTTTCTTATCGCCCAAAATATACCGTCCCATCGGGGAGCCCGAGAAGATCATGTTCTCGAAATCGTCGTAGATCAGTTCAGACGGAGAATCCTTGTAGGACTGTATCTCGTCGATGATGACATCCACCTCCTTGTCCATCTCCTTCTGAGGGAAGGTGGAATGGAAGACCACATCGGCGCAGAGCTCCATCGCCCGTTCGAAGTGGGTAGTCAGCACCGTGGCGTAGACGAAAGTCTCCTCCTTGGTCGTGTAGGCGTTCAGTTCGCCTCCCACCGATTCCACACGGTTCAGGATATGCCAAGCCTTGCGTTTCCGCGTACCCTTGAAAAGCAGGTGCTCGACGAAATGCGCCATGCCGGACTCCTCCGGCAGCTCGTCGCGCGTACCCACGTTCACGACGAAACCGCAGTAGGCCACCGGGCTTCTGTCACGCAGGTGCACCAAGCGGACACCATTAGGCAGTTTCTTGTATGATATAGGGGGCTCCTTCATCCACGATCCTCCATCTTTTTCAGTTCCTCAGCGGCTATCTCCACCTTCTCGTACCACTCCTTGCCGAAGCGACGGATCAGCGGTTCCTTCAGGAAAACATACAGCGGCACGTTCTCCTCCTGCCCCTTGGCGAAAGCGCAACGGCAGACCTTCCAACGATGAACGTTCAGGGCCACCGTCCCATTTCGGAGCGTCTCCAGACGGACAGGGTAGAGATGGCAGGATATCGGTTTGTAGAAATCGACACGACCCTCCTTGTAGGCCCTCTCGATGGCGCACTTGCACATGCCATCCTCGTCGAAATAGGCGAAGACGCACTCACATCCGTTCACGATGGAAGTGACCAAATCACCGTCCCCATCCACTGTGGAAAAGCCTTGTTGCTTTATCACCTCTCGTGACTTCTCCGGCAGTTCGTCCCACACGACGGGCAACACCTTCTCCAGTTCCGGCAACTCCTCCCGCTCCAACGGGGCGCCGGAGTCACCCTCCACGCAACACTCTCCCTTGCATACGGACAAGTCGCAACAGAACCTCGTGTCGAAGAGGTCCGTGGAAATGATCGTGTCATCGATTTGAATCATCATAATCCCTACCCTTTATGGTTCAACGCAGTTACAATACTGTTTCAATGCGCGAAAGTAACGTAAATTTTGCTCATTTAGCGTCAAAGAAAGCATTAATCCACCCATTTTTTCACAAAAAAAGCATATATTTGCCTGATTTTAAACGAATGGACGAACCATAATTCTAAGAAATGATTGTTAAACGTTTCACATTCAACGTATTGGACGAAAATACCTATGTACTTATAGACGAAAAAACCAGCGAAGCAATCGTCATCGACCCTGGTTGTCAGAGTGCGGAGGAAAGGGAAACATTCAAGGATTATATCATAAGCAATAATCTAAAAATCAAACGGGTGATAGACACGCACCTGCACTTCGACCACATCTACGGGCAACGGTTCGTAGAGGAGACGTTCGGTGTGGGAGCGGAGGCTTGCAAGAAGGACATCACCTTCCTCAACCACTACCAGGATCTGCTGGTCATGTTCAACATGCCGATGGACGACGAGGCGTTGCCGCTCAAAGGATACTTGG
>JAGCGM010000099.1 GCA_017649635.1 Paludibacteraceae bacterium
CTGAGAAAACTGACGGGTACGATCAACAAGACGAACACCACCTGCATCTTCATCAACCAATTGCGCGAGAAGATCGGTGTCATGTTCGGCAACCCTGAGACGACAACGGGTGGTAACGCCCTGAAGTTCTACGCCTCCGTCCGCCTCGACATCCGTCGAATCGGTCAGCTCAAGGACGGCGAGAACGTGATCGGTAACCAAACCCGCGTGAAGGTGGTGAAGAACAAAGTGGCGCCTCCGTTCAAGAAGGCGGAGTTCGACATCATGTTCGGCGAGGGCATCTCCAAAATCGGTGAGCTGATCGACATGGGCGTCGAGTTCGGCATCATCAAGAAGAGCGGTTCGTGGTTCAGCTACGGCGACACAAAGCTGGCGCAAGGACGCGACGCCACAAAAGACCTGCTGCGCGACAATCCTGAATTGGCCGATGAAATCGAGCAGAAAGTGCGCGAGGCGGCTAAGAAAGCGAATAACTGATTAGATGGGACAGATCGTAAAAACTGAGATATACGAGGAGCAGGCGGTCCTGGTCGGACTGATCACGCCCCAACAGAACGAGCAGAAAGCGAAGGAGTACATGGACGAGCTCGCCTTCCTTGCGGAGACGGCGGGCGCACACCCTGTGAAGACCTTCTTCCAACGGGTGGATGGTCCGAACTCTAACACGTTTGTCGGCCCCGGCAAGCTGGAGGAGATCAAGAACTACGTCAAAGAGCAGGAGGAGACGGAGAATGAAATCGGTCTCGTGCTCTTCGACGACGAACTCTCCCCGAAGCAACTCCGCAACATCGAGAAGGAGTTGGGCGTGAAGATCCTCGACCGTACCAGCCTCATCCTGGACATCTTCGCCAAGCGGGCCCAGACCGCCCACGCCAAGACGCAGGTGGAGTTGGCGCAATACAAATACTTGCTGCCCCGCCTGACGGGTATGTGGACCCACCTCGAACGTCAACGAGGCGGTATCGGTATGCGTGGTCCGGGTGAGACCCAGATCGAGACCGACCGTCGTATCATCCTCACGAAGATATCCCTGCTCAAGGAGGAACTGGTCTCCATCGACAAGCAGAAGACCACCCAGCGGAAGAACCGCGGCAAGATGGTGCGTGTCGCACTGGTCGGCTATACGAACGTGGGGAAATCCACGATCATGAACACGCTCAGCAAGTCGGACGTCTTCGCGGAGAACAAACTCTTCGCCACGTTGGACACCACCGTGCGCAAGGTGATCATCGAGAACCTGCCCTTCCTGCTGACGGACACGGTAGGGTTCATCCGTAAGTTGCCGACAGACTTGGTGGAGTCCTTCAAGTCAACGCTGGACGAGGTGCGGGAGGCGGACCTGCTGGTGCACGTGGTGGACATCTCCCATCCGAACTTCGAGGACCAAATAGCCGTGGTGGAGAAGACGCTGAAGGATATCAACTCGGCGGACAAGCCGACAATCCTGGTCTTCAATAAGATCGACGCCTTCACCTACACACCGAAGGAGGAGGACGATCTCACCCCGATGACGCGGGAGAACATCAGTTTGGAGGAGCTGAAGAAAACCTGGATGTCGAAGATGCATGAGAACTGCATCTTCATTTCAGCCAAGGACAAGACGAATCTGGAGGAGTTGAAGACACTACTCTACAACAAAGTGAAGGAGATTCACGTAACCAGATTCCCTTACAACGATTTTATTTATCAAAAATATGACGACAACGCGGAGGAGATAGAATAGAGAGGCTATCTCCTCCTCTTTTTTTGAATTAGATTATTAAGAACTAAAAGAATAATAGTATGGGGAAATATAGGAAACTGACCGCTCCTGAGATTGAGACACTGAGATCACAAGGCTGTAACGCGGACGATTGGGACAATATTCAAGTGACGAATAGCTTTGACGCCACGAGGGTTCGATTCACCATCTTCACGGGACAGATCAGGATGGGAGCCTTCGATAAAACATACAATCTGGAGGGTGGCATATCCCGCCATTCGGGCATCACGAACGCCACGCTCCACAACTGCGTCGTGGGCGACAACGTCTACATCGGACGTGTGGGCAATTACATCGCCAACTACGAGATCGGTGACGATTCGTACATCGAGAACGTGGATATGATGACGGTGACGGAGAAGAGTTCGTTTGGTAACGGAACCATGGTCGCCGCCTTGAACGAGGGTGGCGGACGTGAGGTGCCTATCTTCGACCTGCTCTCCGCCCATACCGCCTACATGATGGCGCTCTACCGCCACCGCCCGGAGCTGACACACAACCTCCAGGAATTGGCGGCTAAATATACCGAAAGCATCTCCTCTGACATGGGGCACATCGGCCACTCCGTCATGATCCGCAACTGCGGGAAGATCGTGAACGTGAAGTTCGGCGACTGCACGGAGGCGGACGGTTGCGCTGAGTTGCTCAACGGTAGCGTGAACGGTAACCAATACGCTCCTGTGAAGTTGGGCACGCACGTGATGGCGCGCAACTTCATCATCTCCTCCGGCAGCGAGATCACCGAGGGAGCGATGATCGACCGTTGCTTCGTCGGCCAGGCCTGCCAGATCGGCAAGCAGTACTCCGCTACGGACACCCTCTTCTTCTCCAACTGCCAAGGATTCCACGGTGAGGCGGCCTCCGTATTCGCAGGACCATTCACCGTCACACACCATAAGTCCAGCTTGTTGATCGCTGGTATGTTCTCCTTCCTGAACGCCGGTTCGGGAAGTAATCAGAGCAACCACATGTATAAGCTGGGGCCTATCCACCAAGGCGTCGTGGAGCGTGGTTCGAAGACCACGAGCGACTCCTACGTGCTGTGGCCAGCCAAGGTGGGCGCCTTCACATTGATCATGGGACGCCACACCACCCATCCGGACACGACGGACCTTCCGTTCTCCTACATGATAGAGAATTCCAACGAGACCTTGTTGGTGCCAGCCGCCAACCTCCGAAGCGTCGGAACCATCCGTGACGCGCAGAAGTGGCCGAAACGTGACCGCCGTACCGACCCGGACAAGCTGGATCAGATCAACTTCAACCTGTTGAGCCCATACACCATCCAGAAGATGATGAACGGTATCGAGGCGTTGGAGTCGCTGAAGAAACTCTCCGGCGAGGAGTGCGACCGCTACTACTACCACAACACCCGCATCAAACGCACTTCCCTGATAAAGGGTGTGAAACTATACGACACCGCCATCTGCAAGTTCTTGGGCAACTCCATCATCAAACGGTTGGAAATCACCAAGTTCAAGAATATACAAGAGATCCGCGAGCGTCTGAAACCAGACGTGCAGGACGGTTTGGGCGAGTGGCTGGACATCTCCGGTCTGATCGCGCCTAAACACTGCGTCGAGGATATCATCAAGAAGGTGGAGAACAAGCAATACGCTTCCGTGAAGGATCTGAACAACGACTTCATCAACCTGCATAAGAACTACTACACTTTGGAGTGGACGTGGGCCATCGACAAGATCCAGAAGCGTCTGAACAAGACGATCGACGAGATCACGGTCGAGGACATCATCAAGTTGGTGGAGGATTGGAAGACTGCGGTCATCTCCCTCGACAAGACCCTCTACGAGGATGCCAAGAAGGAGTTCACCCTGACGGTGCAGACCGGTTTCGGCGTGGATGGAGGCGACCTCCGCAGGCAAAAGGACTTCGAGAACGTGCGTGGCGCATTCGACGAGAACCCATTCGTGATAGAGGTGCAGAAGCACATTGCTGCCAAGGAAGCCCTTGGTAACGAGCTGATTGATAGAATTAAAAACATAAAATAATGGAAGAGAGGAAAGTGATAGAAGTCAATTCGGGCAGCTACTTCCCTACAGTGGTTGTCGCGATAGGATTCATACTCTTGATGGGAGCATTGTCTTTGCTTATCTGTAAGCTATATTACAGCCTGACAATCGATATATTCAAGCCTTGGGGGACCATCATCGTCGAGTTTCTCAAGTTTGAATTTCCATTGATGGTATTGCTCTCCGCCGTTGGCTTCTTTCTCCTTTCCACGAGGCGGATCACCTGCTTCGATCCTGAAAAGAAAACCTACTTCCGAGGGGCACAGTTCCTATCGTTCCGCAGGGGCGAGTGGAAGCCCCTCGTGTTGGACGGGTATAAGTTCATCGCGTTCCAGAAGTACGACAAGAACTTCGAATACCAGTTCGGTTTCCTCATGAACCGTCATGTGGAGGAGCACGTCTATGACCTGCGCTTCGTCAAGCCGGACAACACATTCGTGTCGTTCGTCTCCGCCAGCGATTTCAGGGCTGTCGCCGAGATCGTGAAGTTGGGCAACCTGCTCAGCAAAATCTACCAAATACCTTTCTGCGACTACGTGAAGCAAGCCCTCCTGAAGAATAAAGTATTGGATTTTACCGATGGTGACGATTGGCCTACTGTCTGACACGCATTCATGCTGGGACGACCGTTACGCGAAGTATTTCGAGAAGTGTGACGAGATCTGGCATGCGGGCGACATCGGCGGTCTGGAGCTCTACGAGAAGCTCGAATCGTTGGGCAAGACCTTGCGTGCGGTGGTCGGCAACATCGACGGGCAGGACCTCCGCAAGTTCCTGAAGAAGGAGGAATCGTTCCGCTGCGAAGAGGTGAACGTCTTGATGACGCACATCGGCGGATACCCCGGCAAGTATGCACCGGGCATCACCAACCGTCTGAATCTGTTGAAACCTAAATTGTTTATTTGCGGACATTCCCACATCCTCAAGGCACAGTATGACCCGACGAGGCAGATGCTCTGCCTAAACCCCGGCGCCGCGGGCACATACGGGTTCCATCAGGTGCGCACCTTGATGCGTTTCGTCATCGATGGAGCAGACATACGAGACTTGGAAGTGATTGAAATGAACTGTTAAAAATTAAGAGTTAAGAATTAAAAATTAAAAATTAGGGGGATTCGCATCGCCACATGACACGCACGACCTAAGCCCCGACGGGGCGACATCCCCCAGGCAGGGGTGTAAACCCCTGTGCATGAAACGGAGGGTGCAACCGAGCCCTGAAAGGGCGACACATGGTAATTAATAATTTTGAATTATGAATTAAGAAACGTCAGTTCGACGTAGTCAATTGGGGGTCGCGTGTCTCGATGCTCGTAAACCCAGCCCTATTTTTTGCGCTTAGTTCCTTTCCCTTTGACCGGTTTCTGCACGCTCCAACCGAACTTACCGATCATCTCACCCAACTTGTAGTAATGTCCATGGTTATAGGCGATGAGTTTCGCCTCCGACAATTTGAAGGCACCCGTCTCATTGTCCATGTACCGGCGGTCCGCCAAGACATTCACCACCCGGGCAATGAACATGTCGTGCGAGCCGAGCGGGACGATCTGCTCCACCTTGCACTCGATGGAGAGGGGCGCCTCCTCGACGAACACGCTATGGATGACCTCCGTCGGTGCGGGGGTGAGCTTCATCTCCTTGAACTTATTGAAATCCCGGCCCGAACGCACGCCGCACCAGTCGGTCGCATAGGCGAGCGCCTCGTTGGTGAGGTTGATGACGAACTCCCCGTTGCGTTTGATGATCTCGTAGGAGTGCCGGGTCGGGCGAATGGAGACGTAGCACATGGGCGGGTCCGTGCATATCGTGCCCGTCCAACTAGCCGTAAAGAGGTTGTATTCCTCCTCGTCCTTGCCGCAGGAAATCAGTGCGGCAGGCACCGGGTAAATCATCGTTCCTGGTTTGAACCGTTCTTTCATGTACGTCTATCCTTGAATCATTCCACACAGAGAATCCTCCGCGAAGGTATAAAATTCAACACACACGCCAACGACGCCCACGGACGATTCTCGGAGGAACGACCGTAACACACAAGATATCAATCCTCGATCTCAATCATCTTACCCTTCACCAACCATGCCACACCATAAAGGATCAGCAGGATAGCCTCAACAATCATCGTGACATAGCGAGGAACAAGATGGAAGACCTTCACCAGAAGGAAGCAGACCAGGCATGTGACCATGCTCCATCCGCAGATACGGAAGATACGGTTCTTCTTCCGGCTATTTCCCTTCGTGAACTGCACCAGGATATTGATGCTGAAGAGCGCGAACAAGACAGAAGCGGCGATCGTGTGAATGACGTGGCTAGTGGCCGGCATCAGCTGGAAAAAGCCGATCGGGGTATCCTGCGGCAGGAACGTCGTGTTGCAAGGGAAAAGGATAACCCCCAAGGCGCACACGCCCGAAGAGAAATTGATGATCCTGTCACCCTTATCATATCCATAATAGGTCATCAGGAAGATGGCCGAGCAACTCAACATCATCGTAAGGACAGGCGTCAAATGATAGGTCGCGCTCAAGCTGTACCACCACTCGTCCGGACGGTCCGAAATCATCCAACCACCCGCCAAACACATCAAAGGCAAAAAGAGACCCAACCATCCAATCACCTTGCGTTGAGTCAAATAAGACAATTCAACTACTTCACTCATAAGTACCTGTATTATTTATCATTATTAAACCAATAAGAAACCACCGCGGCCTCCCACTGAAAAAAGGCTCACGATTTTCCACAAATATAAGAAATAAATCAAAGTGATTTACTATTTAGCTATTTACAATTTACTGTTATTTACTATTTGACTATTTACGATTTACTATTTGGGGGGTTCTATTTACTATTTGACTATTTACGATTTACTATTTGGGATTTATTATTTAACAATTTACTATTTAGCTATTTACGATTTACTATTTGGGAGGCGCAAGGAGACAGACTGGGCTCTATTCCGGCACTTACAAATGAAATATCCGTGGGTGCGAATCGTGCGTCCAACATTTCTCAAAATCTTCTGAAAAAATCCTCAAAAAAGTTGGAAACAAGGCTCGAACACAATAAATATGCGAAACGGACGGTTTATCATGCGTAATTCCGTGATTCACCTGACGATTAAGAACATATCTGTAGTGTAGTAAGGAGAAAAAAGAGCAGAAGACATGGGAAAAAACGTTATAGTACTGGGTGCCACTGGGCATTTGGGCACTAACATAGCAG
>JAGCGM010000100.1 GCA_017649635.1 Paludibacteraceae bacterium
ACTTCAACATACCATCCGTCACCAAGACATCCGTTCCGAGCAACGCCTTGCAGATACCCAAAGCGGTAGCCTCCTTCGCATGCAAGAAGATCAACGCCAAGAGGGTGGCAACCACACCTACCCACATGCTGGCGTACGCACCTTGCTTCGTCACCTTCTTCCAGTACAATGCGCAGAAATAAGATGGCAAGAAAGCCGATGCGCAGATACCCATGAAGAGGGAGGTGGAGATAGCGATGATCGGAGAATCATTGCCCTCGCCCAACACAAAGCAGATGATAAAGCTGATGAGGATGGATACCAAAACGGCGAGACGGATCATCACCGTCATCTTGTTACGTTTCTTCTCCTCATCCACGCAAGAGCCGTAGATGTCGGAACCAGCGGCGGCAGCCATCGTGTGGAACTGTGCGCTCAACGTGGACATGCTGGCGGAGAGGATACACAACATGAAGATGGTCGTGAACCAAGCCGGCATGACACGGCTGATGAAGTATGGTATAATCTTATCGGAAGCCTCCACCATGTTGATGGAAACCGCTCCGTCGTTTTTCCAGAAGTAGAGGTTGGAGAGCGCACCCACGTGGTAAACAACGCCCACCGTGATGATCAAGAAGACACAACCGATCACAACTCCCTGGTTCAGCTTCTGCGTGCTGTTCACCGTCATGAAGCGAACCACCAACTGAGGCTGCGCCAAACAACCGATTCCCACGCCCATGATCAGGGAAGTGACCAGCGTGTACCATTGCTGGGAGCCCCCTTCCGGCATGGAGGTCCATCCTCTATGACCGACCGCCGCCAACTTCTCAGGCACCTGGTCAGAGATAGCGCCAAGCGCCGCATTCGCCTCGGAGAAGCCCATACCCAACGCCTTGTAGACGCCAAACACCAAGCAAGCCATACATACGAACATGATCACTGCCTGCAAAGCATCCGTGTACATCACGCCCTTCATACCGCCTGCGATGACGTATGAAGCGACGATCACCGTGAAGACCAGCAAAGCCAAGTCGAAATCGATACCGAAGACCTGCTGCATGCAGAAGACACCACCACGCAAGACGGCGGCGGCATAGAGCGGCATGCAGATGAAGATCACGGCCGCCACGAAGATGCGGATCTTCTTGGATTCATAGAACGCACCCAAGAAATGGGCGAACGAACCCACCTTCAGCTTCGCACCGATACGGCGCGTAGGACGTCCGAAGACGATGAAGGCGAGGACCACACCCACGAACATGTTCAGGAACATCAACCATTGGATACCCATACCGAAGGTAGCCGCCACACCACCGAAACCCACGATGGCTGAAGCGGAGATAAACGTGGCACCGTAAGAAAGCGCCATCACGATTGGATTCATCTCACCACCACCGATCAGGAAGTCTTTCGAATCCTTTGTTTTCTTATATCCCAAATATCCTAAAAAAGCGATGGACAAGAAATAAACCATCACGATCAAATACATTGAAAAATTCTCCATGACTATTTATTCTTTATCGTTATCGTCTTCCTTATTCCAATATTTAACACCAAAGATGATCGAGCCGATCACACACAATATCGACAATAGATACACGATCCATATGCCGGGATCCGAAATGCCAAACATATTCTTTCTCTTTTATATTAATACATTACAAATTGTTCAGTTCAGCCTCCGAGAGGTTGTTCATACCATACCTGCGGATCACCTCGTGCGCCGCATCGATGTTGTTGGTGCGCAGGACGAGTATCGCCTTCTGGTTGATGGAGAAGCAGTACATATATTCGATGCTGATGCCCGCCTTCGTGAAGCACTGGATCGTCTCGGCGAACTTATCGATGGAAGAATCCACCGAAATGGCCAACACCGTGTTCAGGTTGGCGCTCACACCGTTCTCCTTCAGCAATTGGAGGGCTTTGATTTGGTTGGAGGTGATGAGACGCAGGATACCATAGTCGGAAGTGTCCGCCACGGTAGCGGTGATCACACGGATGTTCTCCTTGCTCAAAAAAGAGAGAATCTCGTTCAGCCTACCGAACTTATTCTCCAAGAAAATTGATATCTGGTTGATTGTCATAGTATATCTCTATTAGTGGTTTTTCCTTAAATCTTTCACTCTCACCGCTTTTCCTTCGGACACCGGCAAAGAACCTTTCTCCACCAGTTTCACCTTAGGGGTCAGCAGGATCTCGTCCTTGAGTTGACGGGTGATCTCCTTCGTGAGGGACTGCAACTTCGTGAAGTCGTCCGTGTGCAGGTCGCCCAATTCCACCTCCACCAGCATCTCGTCGTTGTTGCCGACCGTGTCTATAGTGATGAGGTAGTTCATACCCAACTCCTTGAAGTTCATCAGGATACGTTCGATTTGGATAGGGAAGATATTCACACCCTTCACGATCATCATATCGTCGGAACGTCCCTTGATACGGGAGATTCTCCTGTGGGTTCTACCGCAAGGGCACTCGCCCGGCATGAAGCTGGTAAGGTCGCGTGTACGGTAGCGGATCAAAGGCATCGCCTCACGACGGAGAGTCGTCAGCACCATCTCGCCCACCTCACCATCTTTCACAGGCTCCAGTGTCTCAGGGTTGATGATTTCGACGATCACCATATCCTCCCAGATGTGCAGACCATTCTGCTCCTGGCATTCGAAAGCGACACCCGGACCATTCATCTCGGACATACCAAAGCAGTTATAAGCCTTCAAGCCAAGGAGTTCCTCGATACGTTTCCGTTGCTCCTCAGAGTGAGGCTCAGCGCCCACGCACATAATCTTCAACTTGGAATCCTTGCGAGGGTCCAGCCCCTCCTCCTGGAAGACCTCCGCCAAGCGGGTAGCGTAGCTTGGGATGGTATGGAGAACCGTGGTACCGAAGTCACGGATGAACTTAATCTGACGTTTGCTGTTACCGGCTGCGGCAGGGACCGTCAAGCAGCCCAAGAGCTCCGCACCGTATTGGTAGCCGAGACCGCCCGTGAACATTCCGTAGCCCGAAGTGTTCTGGAAGACATCCGACTTGCGCACGCCCACCATGTACATGCAGCGCGCCACCTGGTTCGCCCAAGCGTCGAGGTCATTCTTGGTGTGGAGCACCACGGTCGGATTACCGGTGGTACCGCTGGATGAGTGGAGACGCACGATATCATCCATCGGAACAGCGGCGAGTCCGAAAGGATAGTTGTTACGAAGATCCTCCTTCGTGGTGAACGGGAACTTCCTCAAATCGTCCAACGTCTTAATAGAATCAGCGGAAAGACCTTTCTCCGCGAATAATTTCTTGTAGAACGGTGAGTTCGACGCATGCGCCACCGTTTTCTTCAAACGCTCCAGTTGGAGTTTTTCGAGATCGGCACGACTCATCGTCTCAATCTCTTCTTCCCAATACTTTTCAGTCATTTTGATATTTTTTGCCCGTTTCGAACAACGGATTTCACATTCATGTTTTTCA
>JAGCGM010000101.1 GCA_017649635.1 Paludibacteraceae bacterium
ATCGCTTATTATCTCAGAATCAAGGATTGGGACTTCCTCTCTTTGAAGTGTCATTTCGAGGCGATGAAGCAAAACCAGTATGCCGGTCAGACCGAGAGCGAGGAGCAAACGAAGCAACGTGAGCGTTACCAATCCGCCTGCTCCAACCGTACGAAGGAGGCTTATAAGATACTGGGATTGAGCGAGAAAGCCTCGTTGGAGGAGGTAAAGGCAGCTTACCGTGCGCAGGTGAAAACATGCCACCCCGACATTCTGCCACCCACCGCCACGGAGACCGAGCGGGAAGAGGCCGCCTTCCGTTTCCGTGCGATTACGGAGGCGTACGATTTCTTGTGTGCGGAGTTGAGCGTGGAACCGGTTAGCGTGACGAAATGATGTTTCCCTACGGCCTGAAAGGCCACTACATTATATAGCCCAGGGCAACGCCCTGGGAGCGGGAGGATGCGTCGATCCGTTTCCGCACGATTACGGAGGCATACGATTTCTTGTGTGCGGAGTTGAGCGTGGAACCGGTTAGCGTGACGAAATGATGTTTCCCTACGGCCTGAAAGGCCACTACATTATATAGCCCAGGGCAACGCCCTGGGAAATGTGGAGATGAACGATGTGTCGGACGCCCCCGGAGGGGGCAAAACAGATTTAATTCGAAGCCATGCGCCATCGTATTTCCATAAAAATGTGCTAAATTTGAGACTATGGACACGGTAAAGATAGAGGACATATTCAAGGAGTGGCAAAAGAAGGCTGTGTTGACGAAGAAGGGTGCGCTACTAGTGGATCCGAAACATGTGCGTGTTCTTAAAACAATCTTGTCACTGCCAGGAATTCTTTTGGCGATATTTATTACCCTTATTATCGGCCTTGTGCTTATCGTGGGACCCGTGCTCTTCCTTTTTTCGTTAGAAGAAGGAGAAGCTCTTGTCTCACTTGTGTTGGGGATATTATTTGTGTTGTGTTGTGTGTTGTGTATCGTTTTCTATCCTATCCCTTCCCTATTGCTAAGTAAATGCCCGGATTTTTTCGAGACGATATTATACCCCTTTGTTGAACCCTTGCTTTTTCCTTTTTTGCGTTCTAAGCCTATTTTATTGTTCCATAAGGCTCATCTGGTGGTTTCTACCGGTTGGATTGGGCCTAAGGAAAAATACAATTATTCTGAAATAAAAAGTATTACGTGTTCCTATTTGAATAAGAAAGAGTTTCGCCTAAGGATTGTGCTCAAGGGTAGGGAAAAGCCGATTGATGTGGTGAACACGCCTAAGTTGGGTGAGGTGCTGCATCTCTTCGGTTCCGCCTTCCATCCGATCTTTGTCAATGAACCCTTGTGTGAGGACATGTTGCGGCTCTATGCGGATATGATCACCTTGGGAAGCGATTCCAAAAGCCAGCAGGACGGACTGCAATGCGCCATGAAATACTTCTCGGAGCCGAAGTACACGGGTTATGATTACGCCCGAAAACTCACGGAACTGGTTGACACGTTCAATCACTACAGGGCGCAGAAGCGCATGCCTGGAAGCGAGGATTACATCAACAGATGTTTGTCCATCCTGAAGAATAGGGGCGTGGACTACGATGGTCGCTTGGCGCTTCTGTCGCACCTCTTCGAATGTGCCTATGCGAGCGAGGAGATGGTGGACGTGGTGGAGCTGGACCGACTCTCCCGCATCGCCTACTATTTCCGCATCAGGGAGTGGGACTTCCTTTCTCTGAAGTATAGTTTCGAAGCCATGAAACAACAACGGGGTAGGAGGAACGGCACGGAGAACGCCCAGCAACGTGAGCGTTACCAATCCGCCTATTCCAACCGCCTGAAGGAGGCCTATAAGATATTGGGATTGAACGAGAAAGCCACGTTGGATGAGGTGAAAACCGCCTACCGCGCGCAGGTGAAGACCTGCCACCCCGACACCCTTCCGCCCACCGCCAAGGATAGCGAGCGGGAGGATGCGTTGATCCGTTTCCGCACGATTACGGAGGCATACGATTTCTTGTGTGAGGAGCTGGTAGTGGAGCCAGTCAGCGTGACGAAATGATGTTCCCCTACGGCCTGAAAGGCCACTACATTATTTAGTCCAGGGCAACACTTCGGGGCAAAACAAAATTAGATTATGGCACCATCGCATTCAAAAAAATATGCTATTTTTGGCCTATGGACAAAAAGAAAATAGATACATGCTTCGATGAGTTTTTAAGAGAGGGAAAACTGACGCAGGACGGGGCGTTCAAAGTCGCTTCGAATCTTATTCCGGAAGGTAGACTTATCCTTCTCATTATGATCTCAGTTATTGCTCTCTCGTTAGGAGCCTCCTCCATGTGGGTTTTCGGAATCATGGCATTGTTTTTTGGTTGGTTGCTCTTGATGCAGCGTATAGAAGCCTTTCCTGTTACCCTTGTTTACACTGATCGTATTGAAAAGCACCAATCATGGGGGCGTCGAGATGAATGTTTCTATTTCTCCGATTTGGTCTGTGTGAGGGGGTTGCCGAGGAATCGCATGTGCCTTGACTTTAAGGACCATCGTTCTCTCTCCCTGAACGAGGCTTTGCATCCCTTTTTCCGTACCTGTTTCGAATCTGAATATATCAATCAAACTCTATGTGATAACGCGTTGAGGCTCTTTGCGGATGTGATCACCCTGAAAGACGATGTGCGGTGCCAATCGGAAGGATTGAAATCCGCCTTGGAATTCTTTTCCGATCCGAAGTTCCTTTTCCATGATTATCCTGACAAACTCACTGAGATGGTGGACTTGTTTAACGAATACAGGTCGCAGGATAGCATCCCGGAAGAGGATGACTACAAATTCGTATGTTCGTCTATCATGGCTGAATATTCGTCCTATGAAGAGCGCATGGACTTATTGCTCCATCTCTTCGCATGCGCCTATGCGAGCGATGACATGGTGGATGATGAGGAGTTGGTCTTCCTTGCGCAGATAGCTTCCCGCCTGTATATCGAGAAATGGGACTTCCTTTCGCTGAAGTACCGCTTCGAAACGGAGAAACAGAAGAAGAATCGGAAGGAAGATACGAAAAGCTCGAAGCAACGTGACCGCTACCAATCTGTCCGCTCTAACCGTCTGCAGGAGGCTTGCAGTTTGCTGGGATTGAAGGAGAACGCCACCTTGGAGGAGGTGAAGGCTGCCTACCGCGCGCAGGTGAAGAACTGCCATCCCGACACCCTGCCGCCTACCGCCACGGAAAAGGAGAAGGAGGAGGCTATCCTGCGTTTCCGCACGATCACGGAGGCGTACGATTTTCTCTGTGCGGAGCTGAGCGCGGAGCCGGTCAGCGTGACGAAATGATGCCCGTGATGGATGTGAGAAATATGTTCCCCGGATGTTTCGTATTTCCCTGTTTTTATTTCCTGTATTCGCTCCGTTTTGTTATATTTACTTGTTTTTTTGACTAAAGGAATTCAGTTATGGATAGTGCGAAGATTGAAAGCTTATTTGAGAGTTGGAAGAAGAAAAAATTGTTGACGAGTAAGGGAGCGTTGAACATGGGAGGGAGTCTAAAGACCACGATCTCTGCCTTATTTATTGCCGCTTCCATCTTTTTCTATGTCAAGGGGGAACTGGGGGATATTATGCTGTCGGTTGCTTTGGCGGCATTTATTCTCCTCGTATATGTGGTGCTTTTCCCTTCCAAGAAGTTTTACCGGGATCGTATGGATTATTCCTACCTGTTTGGTCTTTATAATCGTAAAGTGTATTACACTGATTTGGAGAAGATTACGTTTACCAAGCAATACGACAGGAAAGAGAAGGCTTGGGTTAAAACGCTTCGCGTCTACTTTAAGGGGAAGAATGTCGTTTTTAATGAACGTAGTGGTAGTAATAAAAAGTTCGAGTGTCTGACCCGTTTGTTTTGCTCGGGCTTTAAGTCGCTGTTCATCAATGAATTGTATTATAAGAAGATGATGCAACTCTTCGCGAATGTGATCTCGCTGAAATCGGATCCCCAGTATCAGTCGGTGGAGACCCAATGTGCGTTGAAGTATCTCACGGAGTCGAAATACGGGGTGTATAATTGCCAAAAAGAGATTTCCGAACAGCTTAGTTCGTATAATAAACATAGGCAGGCGAACAAGCTCCCTGCGGATATGGGGTATATCAATGTCTGTTTGGCCATCATGCAGGAAAAGGGTGTGGACTATGCCGACCGGTTGGAGCTCCTGACCCACCTGTTCGAGTGTGCCTATGCGAGCGATGGCGCAGTGGACGAGGAGGAGTTGGATTACCTTTCCCGCGTCGCCTATTACCTCTGCATCAAGGATTGGGACCTCCTTTCGCTGAAGTATCAGTTCGAGGCGATGAAGCAGGAGCAGTCTGGTGGTCAGGCTGAAAGCGATGCGTATGCGAAGCAGCGTGAGCGCTGCCGTTCCGTCTATGCCAGCCGCAAGCGGGAGGCCCTCAGTCTGCTGGGCGTGGGCTCGGAGTCCTCGGTGGAGGAGGTGAGGAACGCCTATCGCGCGTTGGTGAAGAGCTGTCATCCGGATACCTTGCCGCCTACCGCCACAGAGGCGGAACGGGAAGAGGCAGCCATCCGTTTCCGCGCGGTCACGGAGGCATACGATTTTCTTTGTGCGGAGATGTGCGCCGAACCGGTCAGCGTGGCGAGATGACGTTCCCCTACGGCCTGAAAGCTACTACATTATCTAGCCCAAGGCAACGCCTGGGGGCAAAAAATACAATCAATGCCATGCGTCAACGCATTTCCATGAAAATACGCTAATATTGAAACTATGGACAAGGAGAAATTAGACGACTTATTTGCGAACTGGAGGAAAAAGTCCTATTTCCTGACAAGGAAGGGGGCATTGTCTCTTGGACGATCACCTCTCGCTTATATTATAGGGGCATGTCCTTCTCTCTTTTACATATTAGTTTTTTTGCTGATTACGGATGGCAACGGACCTGTTTCTCTTTGTTGTACGATAATATTTGCCTTCTTGGTTGTGTCCGCGTTTCCTGTCAAGTGTTTTTACAAAGATCGCATGGAGATTAAATATCTCTGCGGGCTTGTAAAACGTAAGTTTTATTATACTGACCTGAAGAAAATTGTCTATTCATCCTATTTCGATAAAAAAACGAACGTCGGAAAGACGTCCCTTATCATCACGTTCAAAGATTTGCTATACCAAGTGGATTGTGATTCTATCGATGAGACGAAGTTCGATTGTTTGGTGCAATTGTTTTCTTGCCACAAGTCTCTGTTTGTCAACGAGTGCTATTATCTGCAGATGGCAAAACTCTTCGCGTATATGATAACGATAAAGGATGACCCTCAATATCAGTACGTGGAGACCCAGTTCGCGACGAGGTATCTTGCGGAGGTGTGTGGAAACAGCTCTACGGATTATGGTAAAAATCTTGCCTCCGGAATAAAACGATACAATGCGTATAGGAGGATGAATAAACTCCCTGCGGAATTGGGATATGCCTCCATATGCTTTGACATTCTGAAGAACTGGGGCGTGTGCTATGCGGACCGGTTGAATTTGTTTTCTTCGCTTTTCGAGTGTGCCTATGTGAGTGACGGCATGGTGGACGACGTGGAGCTGGACCGTCTCTCCCACATCGCTTACTACTTGCGTATCAAGGAGTGGGACTTCCTTTCGCTGAAGTATCGCTTCGAGGCGGAGAGCCAGACCCAAAAACAACGGAGCGGCACGGAGAACGCCCAGCAACGTGAGCGTTACCAATCCGCCTATTCCAATCGTCTGAAAGAGGCATATAAAATACTGGGATTGGATGAGAAAGCTACGTTGGAGGAGGTGAAAACCACCTACCGCGTACTGGTGAAGAGCTGCCATCCCGATACCTTGTCGCCTACCGCCACAGAGGCGGAGCGGGAGGAGTCAGCCATCCGTTTCCGCACCATCACGGAGGCTTACGAATTTTTGTGCGCGGAGATGTGCACGGAAACGGTCAGCGTGACGAGGTGACGTCCCCCACGGACAGAAAGGCCACTACATTATTTAGCCCAGGGCAACGCTTTGGGGGCAAAACAATATATAATTCAATGCCATGCCCCATCACATTTTCATAAAAAAGTGCTAATTTTGAGACTATGGACAAGAGAAAGATAGATAGCGCGTTTGAGAACTTGAATCGTTGGGGATTGCTGACGAAGGATGGGGCATTTTACTGTGGGTCCCCTTCGCAGTCTTCCTATTTCATACTCATTCCCTTTTTTGTCATATTCCTAGGCTTTTCCTTTGCTTTTGGATCCTTCCCCTCCCCACCAGATGATTGGATGGGTTGGAAATTGTTTAGTATAATATTCCCGATTATTGCGCTTCTTGTCGTCTTGGTGAACCTGCATGGAATGTGGACGGATCCTTCCCGCCTATATTGGTATAGGGATCGTCTTGTGGGGAAAAACATTTTCAACTGTAATGAGAAAGTGTACATGTACTCCGATATGAAAAGAATCGCAAGGTGCAAAGAATATGATTCGAAGAGAAGGGATTATTCTTATGACATAAAAATATTCTTCCGTAATCCGAATGTGAAGCCTATTTCGTTAGTTGATGAGTCCCGTACCCGCCATTTCCTCAGCTCTTGCTTCGGTGAAATATTTTATGTGAATGAGGAACTTGATATCAGGTTGAGGTTTTTTGCCAAGGTGCTCAAAATGAATGCGCTATCGGGCTATCCGAGCGGAAAGGAACTCCAATGTGCGGTGCGCTATTTTACCGGTTTGAAACGTTATGATTGTTTGGAATGTGACGCGTCTTATTTCTCCGACAGACTCCTTTCCATGATGAAGCAGTATGATTACGAATCGAAGGAGGCGTGTGTGGAGGATTGCCAGAAGCAGGGCTTTGAACTCATGGTCGGAGACAACATGACTTACGAGAATCGGTTGGAATTGCTTACCAGTCTCTTTGAATATGCCTATGTGGGGGATGGCATGGTGGACGAGGAAGAATTGAAATTCCTCTCCCAACTTGCGTCAACCTTTGGCATCAAGGATTGGGACTTCCTCTCCCTGAAGCGTCGTTTCGAAGGGGTAAAACAGGAGGAGTCGAAACGGAAGGACTCGGAGAATGCCCAACAAAAGGAGCGTTATCAGCAGGCCCGCGCTAATTGCGTGCAGGAGGCTTGTTCCCTGTTGAACTTGAGGCCTGGCGCCACTTTTGAGGAGGTGAAGATCGCCTACCGCAAAATGGTGAAGAGTTGCCACCCGGACACCTTGTCGTCCTTCGCCACGAAGGAGGAACGAGAGGAGGCTGCCATCCGTTTCCGTGCGATCACGGAGGCGTACGATTTCCTGTGTGCGGAGTTGAAGGAGGAACGTGTTGTGGTATCATAATGGTTTTTAGCGAGTAAATGTGTGGATTATGGACGAAAAGAAGATAGTGAATTTGTTTAAGAGTTGGGAGGGGAAATCCTTCCTCAACGTGGGTGCGTTGTATGTGAATATGGTCAGCTGGCTGAATCCCCTCCTGTTCTCTGCCATTTTCTTTGTTTCCATGGTACTCGGTTGGAATCTTGATTTGTACACTTTCATCCTTGTGTCATTTCTTATCGCCATATCTCCCCGTGCATTCGTTCCGGAGGTGAGTTTCCGTACAAAATGCATGGAGTATGGTGATCGGACCTATTATTATGACAAGTTGGAACGAATCGAGTATTCTTATGGCGATGCGAAGGAAAAGAAAGGCAAACATATCGTGCTTCATTTTGGCGCTGAGGCCTTTGATATGAAGTTCTCTTATATGACGCAGGCAAAGGCGGACGCTCTACTGCAACTCTTCGGCACATGCTTTAAACCGATCTTTATCAATGAACTATTTTATGAGGATATGATCAGGCTTTTTGCGGATGTGATAGCCTTGAAGAATGACCCCGATTACCAGAATGTGGAGATGCAATGCGTTCAGAACTACTTCGGGGAGTCGAAGTACCATGACCGGAATTATAGTCGGGACCTTCGGACTGCGCTCCAAAGTTTCAACAGGTACAAGTCGATGAAAAGGCTTCCCAAGGGTGAGGGCTATATGAATATTTGTTTGTCCATCATGGGGAACAAGGCGGTGGACTACGCCGAGCGGTTGGATCTCCTGTCTCATCTCTTCGAATGCATGTATGCGAGTGATGGCATGGTGGACGAAGCGGAGCTGGAACGTCTCTCCCGCATCGCCTTCTACCTGCGCATCAAGGATTGGGACTTCCTCTCCCTGAAGTATCGTTTCGAGGCGGAGAAGCAGACGGAGGACCAGCGGAAGGGTGCGGAGAATACCCAGCAGCGGGAGCGTTACCAGTCCGTTTGTTCCAGCCGTAGGCGTGAGGCGTATAACCTGTTGGGACTGAAGCTTGACGCTACGCTGGAGGAGGTGAAGAGCGCCTACCGCACGCAGGTGAAGACCTGCCACCCGGACATTTTGCCACCTACCGCCTCGGATAGAGAAAAGGAGGAGGCCACGATCCGTTTCCGCTCCCTTACGGAGGCGTATGATTTTTTGTGTGCGGAGCTGGCCGCCGAACCGGTTAGCGTGGCGAAATGATATGATTCTTTTGCCCCTTCAAGGCGCATGTCCACATGGTCGCGTATGACCCAGGGCGCTGCCCTGGGCTATGTAAAGGGAAAGCCCTTCCGGCTTTTGGGTGCATGGAGAAGGTCTCTTTGTAAAGCGAGGAACTGTTCATTATAACGAGGCGATGTTCCCCTACGGACTGAAAGGCCACTACATTATCTAGCCCAGGGCAACGCCCTGGGGAATGTGGACATGTGGAGTGTCGGACGCCCCCGGAGGGGGCAAAACAAATTTTAATCAATGCCATGCTCCATTGCGTTCCCATAAAATTGTGCTAATTTTGAAGCTATGGACAAGGAAAAGATAGATAGTGTATTCGAGGACCTGAAGAACAAGAAAATGCTGAAGAAAGACGGGTCTTTTTATATGGGAGATTCTGTAGTCTCCACGATAGGCACATACGTCTGTACTCTGATCCTTTTTGCTTTGTTTGGCCTGATATTCTCCTGCTTATGGTCATTGAGTGGATGGAGTAGAATAGTTGCGCTTATGTTTTTTTGCCCATACATTCTTTTGTTTCTGTGTGGTATTTGGATGTTCCCTAAACGTCTATATTGGTATAGAGACCGCCTTGTGACAAAAAATTCCTTTGGAGCTAATGTGCATGAGTATAGTTATTCCGATATCAGTGGAATTAAAAGATATCCGGAATATGATGTAAAGTCGAAGACGTATCAAATGACAATAGATATATCCTTCCGCAAACGCGGTATGGATTCTATCTCGATAAATGATGATCCACGTGCGTGCGAATTCTTTCTCTCTTGTTTTTGCGATATCTTTTCCGAACAAGAGGACGATGTGCATGAAGATGAGTATGATTTGAGGATGAAGCTCTTTGCCAGAGTGCTTAAAAGAAATGCTACCGAGTGTCGTCCGTATGAGAAGGAACGTCAATGTGTGGTGCGTTATTTCACTAGTTTAAAGACGTATCGTGGCCAGGAATCCGAAGAACATTATTTTACAGACCGTCTCGCTTATTGGTTGAGACAATACAAACGTGATACGATGGCGAAATGTGTGGAGGATTGCCGCACACTGGGTCGTGAAATCATGGAATCTAAAACCATGGTCTATAAGGAACGACTGGAAATGCTTGCCTATTTCTTCGAGTGTACCTATGTGGAGGATGGTTTGGTGGATGAGTGGGAACTGGAACTTCTCTCTCAAATCGCCTTTGTCCTCGAAATCAGATCTTGGGACTTCGTTTCCCTGAAGCATCGTTTTGAAGGGAAAAAACAGGAGGAGTCCAAACAGAAGGGGGAGGAGGATACCCGACAGCGGAAGCGCTATCAACAGGTTTGTTCTAATCGTAAGCAGGAGGCCTATTCCCTGCTGGAACTGAGGCAGGGCGCTACGTTGGAGGAGGTGAAGCGAGCCTATCGCACACAGGTGAAGAGCTGCCACCCCGACACACTGCCTGCCACCGCCAAGGATAAGGAGCGGGAGGAGGCGTCGATACGTTTCCGCACCATCACGGAGGCGTACGATTTTTTGTGTGCGGAGCTGGCCGCCGAGCCGGTTAGCGTGACGAAATGATGCGATTCTTTTTTAATCAATGCCATGCTCCATCGCATTTCCATAAAATTGTGCTAATTTTGAATCCATGGATAACGGAAAGATAGATAGGATATTCAAGGAGTGGCAAAGCAAGTCTATGTTGACGAAGGAGGGTGCGCTGCGGGTAGACCCGAATGTCGTGAGGTGTCTCAAATTGTGCCTTCCCCTTTTCTTAATCTTAATCCCTGTCGCACTTGCTTCCGTGTTCTTTTTCACGTTGACTTCCATCCTGTTTGATATTATACATCATAATTCCGCAGGCTTCTTGCCTTTGCTTATCATAGGAATATATTATCTTCTTGGGTTAAAATTCCCGGTCTTGTATTCTTTCCCCCTTTCCGTGTGGGCTAAATTTACCCATGTATGCGAATCGGCCTTCCTCGCTTTGATGGAACCGTTGCTCCTCCCGTATCTTCGGTCTAACCCTATCCTTCTGTTCCACAAGGATCATGTGGTGGCCTCTTCTGGGTGGATAGGAAAGAAAAGGGTATTCTATTATGCTGATTTGGAGAAGGTTGTGTGCCCTCTTTCGAAAAAAAAGGGATTTTGTGTCCAGATACTATTCAAGGGAATGGATAAGCCGTTCGTGGTGGATAAGAAACCGGCGCTAACCCATGTGGCGCATCTTTTTAGCTCTGCCTTCCAACCGATTTATGTCAATGAACCTCTATGTGAGGATATGTTGCGGCTCTATGCCAATATGATCACCTTGAGTTTCCGCAAAAGCCAGCAGGATGGATTGCAGTGCGCCATGAAACATCTCACGGAGCCGAAGTACAAGGATTATGATTATTCGAGAAGACTCCCGGAATATATTGATTTGCTCAATCGGTGTAAAGCACAGAAGTGTATCCCTTGGGATTTTTATTTCGAAGAGAGATGTTTTTCCATTCTACGGAACAAAGGTGCGGACTACGATGTTCGTTTGACACTTCTGTCGCACCTCTTCGAATGTGCCTATGCGAGTGATGATATGGTGGATGACAGGGAGATGAAACGCCTTTCCCGCATCGCTTATATCCTCTGCATCAAGGAGTGGGACTTCCTCTCCCTGAAGTATTGCTTTGAATCACAGAAGCAAAAACAGTATGACAGCCGGACCGAAAGCGCAGAACAAACCAAGCAGCGTGAGCGTTACCAATCTGTCTGCTCCAGCCGTAAGCGGGAGGCCTGCAACTTGCTGGGCGTGAAGACGGATGCCTCATTGGAGGAGGTGAAGCGTGCCTATCGCACACAGGTGAAGAGCTGCCACCCCGACACACTGCCTGCCACCGCCAAGGATAAGGAGCGGGAGGAGGCGTCGATCCGTTTTCGTACCATCACGGAGGCGTACGATTTCTTGTGTGCGGAGCTGGCCGCCGAGCCGGTTAGCGTGGCGAGATGACACGGTTCTTTTGCCCCTTCAGGGCGCATGTCCGCATGGTCGCGTATGACCCAGGGCGCTGCCCTGGGCTATGTAAAGGGAAAGCCCTTCAGGCTTTTTTACGCTTGGAGTAGTGCTCCTCATTAAGTGAGGAACCGTTCGTGATGACGTGGAGTCGTTCTCCTACGGCCTGAAAGGCCATCACATTATCTAGCCCAGGGCAACGCCCTGGGGAATGTAGATGTGCGGGGTGTGTGACGCCCCCGGAGGGGGCAAAACAAATTTTAATCAATGCCATGCTCCATTGCGTTCCCATAAAATTGTGCTAATTTTGAAACTATGGACAAGGAAAAGATAGATAGGATATTCAAGGAGTGGAAGGAAAAATCCTTGCTGACGGAAGACGGGGCGCTGAAGAAACCTCTTGAGGATTGTTGGCAGAATAATTTTTTGCCTTTCATTCTCTACTTCGTGTTTTTTGTGGTTTCTATCATGTGCTTGAGTTTGTTTGGGAATATTCGTCCCTCGAGCAAATCGATGTTTGAGTTTTTGGTGCTCCTTATATCCTTTGTTTGGATAGGTCTCTCTTATGTTGTTAAGCTTTTGGGGGAGTATCTAAAAGAACGATTTTCTTCTTCATATTACTATTACAAAGACCGCCTTGAGTTGCGTCATTTTCGGGGACTATGGAAGAAGACGTATTACTATTGGACTATAAAGCGTATCGTCTGTAGGAACTCGGATTGCACGGTGGAATTTAGAGGTTATAATCAATTGGTGGAGGATCCCGAATTGGCATATTTTCCTCGAACCACCTTGGTGGATTTCTTCCGAACGTGTTTCCCCGATCTTTGTTATGTGGACCCGATTTGCTACAAGGAGGAATATGAGGGCGAGATAAGGCGCTTCGCGAATAGAATATGTTTCAAGACCATGCCGGAGTGCCAGAAGGAGGCCCTCCAGTCTGCACTGACATACTTCTCGAAGTCCAAGTATGTCAGCTATGATTACAAGCGCGACCTATCAAAACGGGTGAGGAAAACCATGTCCATGAAGCAGCGTTATTACACGGATATGATAAGACTCTTCGCGAATATGATATGTCTCAGGATGGGTGATTCGTACCAGGATGCGGGTTATCAGTGCCTCATGAAGTACCTCTCCGAGTCGGCTTTCCGCAAGTATGATTATACGCATGATTTGTCCGAGCAGATTGAGCGCTTTAGGGGTTTTCGTAAGAAGGGGTCCGTCCCGTCGAAGGATAGTTTCGTGAACATTAGTTTGTCCATTGTGGAAAACAAGGGGGCTGATTACGCCGACCGTCTGGAGCTCCTGTCTCATCTCTTCGAGTGCGCCTATGCGAGCGATGGTCTGGTGGACGAAGAGGAGTTGAACCGTCTCTCCCGCATCGCATTTTATCTTTGCATAAAAGATTGGGACTTCCTCTCCCTGAGATATCGTTTCGAAACGGAGAAACAATCCAGGGAACGACGGAATGGCGAGGAGAACGCCCGACAGCGTGAGCGTTGCCAATTTAGCTACTCCAGCCGCAAACGGGAGGCCTACAACCTGCTGGGCCTGAAAGTGGATGCCACGATAGAGGAGGTAAAAACCGCCTACCGCACGCAGGTGAAGAGCTGCCACCCCGATACCCTTCCGCCTACCGCCATGATAAAGGAGCGGGAGGAGGCTTCTCAACGTTTCCGTACGATTACGGAGGCGTACGATTTTTTGTGTGCGGAGTTGGTCGCAGAGCCGGTTAGCGTGGCGAGGTGATGTGATTCTTTTGCCCCTTCAGGGCGCATGTCCGCATGGTCGCACTGCCCCAGGGCGCTGCCCTGGGCTATGTAAAGAGAAAGCCCTTCAGGCTTTTAGCGTGGCGAAAATATTTTTAGTCTAATAATTTTTCATCGTATGAGACGTTACTTTTTTTTACTCCTCCTTTTCTCTCTCCTTGCCTCGGTGGGCAGGGCGGCGGACCCTCTTCGCCTTACGGCCGTGGAGGATGGGGTGATGGTCTCTGTCGCATCGTATGCGGGCAATCATCCTTCCCTGGAGTATTCCCGCGATGAGGGCGCTTCGTGGTCTCCGTTGCGCTTCCACCCGAGGGAGGATGGGGACCCCGTGAACACCATGTCGGAACTGATCGAACTGCAGCATGCGGGCGAAACGGTCTGCTTCAGGGGAGACAATCCGAACGGACTCTCCGGCTCTACCTCGACGAATGATATGGGCTTCTATAGTACCCGTTATACCGCTTTCGTGATCGAGGGGGAGGTTTATGCGGACGGCGACGTGATGAGTCTGCTGTATGGGGACGCTTCGCATGCGGAGATTCCTTCCGAATATTGTTTCTACCGCCTGTTCGAGAATTGTGAAGGCTTGCGCCGTGCGCCACGTTTGCCCGCCACGACGTTGACCAAGGGGTGCTATTCCCACATGTTCATTGGTAGCAAGGGGTTGAAAGAAGCCCCCGAATTGCCTGCCCTGCGCTTGGCTAACGGTTGCTATGCGTATATGTTCGAGAATTGTGAGGGCTTGCGCCGTGCGCCCCGCTTGCCGGCCACCGAACTAGGTGTGGGTTGTTACATGTGTATGTTCTCTGGTTGCAAGAGCTTGCGATGTGCGCCACAATTGCCGGCGGAGAGGATGGAGGATTATTGCTATGACAAGATGTTTCTGCAATGCTCGTCGCTGCGGAAGGCTCCTGCTCTTCCCGCCCGCTCCTTGGCTTCCTATTGCTACAGGGCTATGTTCTCCGGTTGCAAGGGGTTGAGGCGTGCGCCTGCATTGCCTGCCGAGGTGATGGCGGAGGAGTGCTACAATCTCATGTTCTATTGTTGCGAAAATTTGCGGGAGGCTCCTTCCTTGCCTTCTGTCCGTTTGGCGAATGGCTGCTATGAGGGTATGTTTGGCGAATGTACCCGCTTGAAATGTGCACCTCCCTTGCCTTCTGTCCGTCTAGCGAATGGTTGCTATGCGGAAATGTTTTATAGGTGTCGTCGCTTGAAGCATGCGCCTGCATTGCCTGCCGACACATTGGCGGAGCGTTGCTATGCTAAGATGTTCTCGGGCACGGGTTTGACCGAGGCGCCTGAACTCCCTGCTAAGGTATTGGCGGATCACTGCTACGAGAAGATGTTCTCTAAGTCTTCGCTGAAGAAGTCGCCGAAATTACCCGCCTTGCGCCTGACGGAAGATTGTTATGCCTCCATGTTCGAGAGGTGTAGCTCCCTGAAATGTGCCCCTGCGTTGCCCGCTCGTCGCTTGGCGAAAGGGTGTTACCGACAGATGTTTGCAGGGTGTGGGTTGGATAGTCTGCCTGCATTGCCTGCCGACACATTGGCGGAGGATTGTTACCAATACATGTTTTGGAGGTGCGGCTCGATAAGGCGGGGCGTTCCTCTGCCCGCATTGAACTTGGCTCCTGGATGTTATTCGTATATGTTCTCCAAATGCCCGAATTTGGCGGAGGCTCCGGCCTTGCCTGCCACTGTGCTGCGGGATCGATGCTATCAGGGCATGTTCGACGGATGTGGGGCGTTGCGCCGTGCACCCTCATTGCCTGCGACGGAGTTGGCGGATGGATGTTATAGTAGTCTGTTCAGAGGCTGTGATTCGCTGACGGAGGCTCCGGCTCTTCCTGCCAAGGTTTTAGGTTCTTATTGCTATGCGAATATGTTCGATGGGTGTGCGCACCTTTCCGTTGCGCCTTCGCTTCCCGCCGAAGAGATGAAGTTGGGTTGCTATTTGGGTATGTTTGCGGGGTGTACCGCATTGGAGCGGGCTCCCGAGTTGCCTGCCGTTTCCTTGGAGGAGGATTGCTACAAGGGAATGTTCCGTGGATGCACAGGACTGAGGTACCTGAAG
>JAGCGM010000102.1 GCA_017649635.1 Paludibacteraceae bacterium
CATGTTCTCACCCTTTCCCTGCACATCGTTCCGGATGACGTCGCCATCCGCGATGACAACCATCTTGGTCGGTTTGCTCTCCGTCAGCATCGGGTCTGACGTCGTCACGCCCTGAGGGACCATCCTGTTCTTGAATACGGAAGGGAAAACGCCTTCCAGCACCGCTCCGAGGATGATGTTGTGTTTGTTGAAGTAGTAACCGTTCTTCTCCACGTTGATGACATCCATGCTGACGACGGAAGGGATGTTCTGCACGTGCGTACCGGTCGAGGTGACGAGCAGAGGAGTCTTCTTCACGTCCATTCCCTCGTTCACGAAATCGATCGAGCTGACGAACTCCGTCTTCACGGGCGCCAGGTTCTTGGATATTGGGTGGATAGGGGTCGCCAACGCCAACGGCGAGTAGTACCAAGGCATCGGTTCGTACTTAGGTTGGTCGCCCATGCGCGCCGTGTTCACTGGGATCAGTAGGCATTGCACGTCCTGCACGAGGTCCGCGTTGATGCGCACGCCGTAGTTGAAGAGTTGGTCGCTGAGGTTCAGCTTGTTCTCTATGCCGATGGTTTGCGAGGCGGTGGAGAGGCTATCCAGCGAGATGCGGGCACCGTCCACCAGCCAGAGCACCTTGCCCCCCTTCATGATGTATTGGTCGATCACGTATTTATCCTTCTCGGGGAAGTCCTCCGTAGGTCCGGCGATGATGAGCGCCTTGTAGTCGTTCAGGATGGAGGGGTCGTCGGTGATGGCGCCTCTGTCCACCTGGTAGTAGTGGCTCAAGGCCTGGGTCATGTCGTACACCAGCGGCTGCACCCATTCGCCGTGGCCCTCCAGGAAGGCCACCTTAGGCACCTGTTTCGTGGTCATGAGGCGCAGGGCGTCGGTGATCTCGTATTCCAGCGTCTCGATGGAGGTGTTGAGGTTCTCCTCGCCCGACTTGTCCGGCACGTTCTTCAGGAGGTTGACGGGGCGGCTTTTCCCCTTGTAGAGGATCTCAATCCACGGGAAGACCACCTTTTGCATGGCCTGACCCTCCTGGTCCCTGTCGTGGACCAATATGCCCCGCATTCCACGTTTCTCCAGCTCTTCGTATTTCTTGTCGCGCTCCTCGTTGGTGGCGCCTGCGGAAGGGTTCTCGAAGGAGTAGCGGACCCTCTTTCCAGCGTATGCGTCAAACTCGTCGAGCATCTCCTTGGTGGCCTTGCGGAGGCGCAGGAAGCCCGCGTTGAGGTCGCCGTCCAGATAGACCTTCACCTCCAGTTCGTCGTCCAGTGAGCCGAGGAGGTTCTTGGTGTTGTCGGAGAGGGAATAGCGCTTCTCCGAGGTCAGGTCGATGCGGAAGAAGTGCCGCTCCGATATGAAGTAGACAGCGATGACCGCTATGATGAAAAGGATGATATGGATGCTCTTTTTTATCATTTCCATTCTAACGTGTTGATTAGGTTGATGATATCCTCCTTGATGTAGTCCACCACAGGGGCGATGGAGTCTTTGTTCGGGCTGGCGTTGAAGTAGAGCGCCCCGCGCAGGAAGTGGCGGGTGCTGTCCGACATGGCGAACTGGATGTTCGATGCGGTGTTGCCCTTCAGCTCATAGAGCATGCCGTAGACCTTGTGCTCGTCGCTGGAGAAGAAGGAGGTGTTGATGCCCTCCGCCTTGGAGACGTGGGGTTGGTACACCAGTTTGTAGGCCTCCTCCGAGAGTTGGGCGAAGTTGCCGTCCACCTTGCGGTAGGTGCCGTAGATGCGCGCGTTGTATTGCGGGTATATGATATCCACCCACACCGAGTCCGCCTCGACACCGCTTGTCTTGACGACGGAGACGTTGTCGGCGTATTCGAAGGAGCAGGGGAAACCCTCCGTATGGAATCTCTTGTAAGACTTCTCTTGCAGGTCTATGCGGAAGTATCCACGTGGCTTAGGCATGTATTCCGTGCAGGCGCTCAGCAGCACCATGGCGAAGAGGAACAATATGCCTTTATTCATTCTTTTCTTCATTGATGATGAACTTTATTTCCTTGATTCTGCGTTTATCCGCCGATTTGATCTCGAAGCGGTATCTGCTGCCCAGCTCGATGGTTTCGCCTGGGGTAGGGATGTAGCCCTTCATTTCGAGGATGAGACCCGCCAGCGTGTCCGCGTCGCCCTCCGTCTCGCCGAAGTCCTCCTTGTTCACACCGTTGATGTGGTAGAAGTCCGAGAGCAGGAGCTTCCCGTCGAGGATATAGGTGTTGGCGTCGATCGGGATGATCTGTTTCTCCTCCTCGTCGTGCTCGTCGCAGATGTCGCCCACGATGACCTCGATGATGTCCTCCATGGTGACGATGCCCGACGTTCCGCCGAACTCGTCCACCACGACCGCCATGTGGATATGCTTCTGTTGGAATTCCTTCAGGAGGTCGTCAATCTTCTTGTTCTCCGGCACGAAGTAGGCCTCACGGATATGGTTCTGCCACTTGAAGTCTTTCTTCTGGTCGGTGTATTGCAGGAAGTCCTTGATGTAGAGGATACCCTTCACGTAGTCGATGGAGTCCTCGTAGACGGGGAGGCGGGAGTATTCCGACTCGCGTATGATCTCGAGCACGGTGTCGAAATCGCTGTTGAAGTCCACGTCCACGATGTCCACGCGCGGTTGCATGATCTCGTCGACGCTGATTTTACCGAAGTTCATCACGCCCCGCAGGATCTCTTTCTCGTCGGCCGTCTCCGCGTCGGAGAGGTTCAGCGAGTTGGAGATGTCCTCTATGGCCGCGCTGTGTTGGGTGCGCGACTCCAGCCTGCGCTCCACGACGCCGGTCTTGAGCATCAGCAGTTTGGTGAGCGGGGAGAATAGCAGGCCGAACAGGCTGACGATGTTAGCGCTTTGGCACAGGTGTTTCTGGCTTTGTTTGTTGGCCATTTTCTTCGGGATATATTCCGCGAAGATGGTCAGTAGGATGCCTATTGTGGCGATGACGATGAGCCATTTCCCCCACAGCGCCACGCAGGTACCCGAAAGGAGGTGCCACAGCAGGAGGGTGGTGGTGGAGATGCCCGTCACGATGAAGATGTAGCGGGTTGAGATCACGCCGCCTAAGGTTCTGAGCGGGTCTTCGGAGAGGTTCTTCAGCCGTTCGAACTTCTTGTCGTTGGAAATCTTGATCTCAGCTATTTCATTGCTGTTCAAGGAGAAGAACTCCGATTCGAAGAATGAAACGAAGGCTAGCAACACAAAAGAGATAATCGCGACAATGACCGCCGCCGTAAGAGTGGCCGTCCACCAAGCATCCGGTGTGCCGGCCCATTCCATAAAAGATAAAAGTGGTATATCCAATTACTGAAAATTTCGTTAAACATAATACATCGGAATTTTTCCGATAGTGCAAATATATAATTTTCCCTTCATTTGAGGAAATATATGCGCATGTTTGATGTGGCTCGGTTAAATCGTTGGGGTTATGGACGATACCGCATAGAGCGGATAGTTCGTCATCCACGATTGCTCACGGTAGGGTGACATGGATAGGCGGATGCCGTGTAGCGCTGGATTTTTCTCGACAAAGATGCGTAGGCTCTTCGCTTGCAGGTTCTCCTCGGCTTTCACCTCTATAGGCATGATCCTCTCACCGTCTTGCACTAAAAAATCGATTTCGCCTTGTGAGCTATCGGCCGACCAGTAATAAATGGATCGGTTGCCGTTCTGTGTAAGTTGCTGGAACACATATTGTTCCGTCATCGCTCCCTTGAAATCTGTGAAGATGGAATTGCCTTGCAGAAGTGTTTGGGGCGGTATGTTGCTCATTGCGCAGAGCAGTCCCACATCGAGCATGAAGACCTTGAATGACGCGAAATCCTCGTAGGCCGCCAGCGGTAGCAACCCTTTCTTCGTGCGGTTGACCTTGTAGATGAGTCCTGCGTCCTTCAGCCATTCGATGGCCAGTTCGAAGTTCTTTGCCCGTGCGCCCTCTTTCAGGAAGCCGTAGATGAATTTTTTGTTTTCCTTCGCGAGTTGTCCGCTGATGCTTTGCCACACCATTCGTATGCGTGGCACTTCGTCGATAGGCGCATGCTTGGAGAAGTCCCGGTCGTAGGCGGCTAAGATGTTCCGTTGCAACTCCCTGACAGTCTGTATGTTCCGTTCTTCGATGAAAGACTGCACCACTTCGGGCATGCCCCCGACAAAAAAGTATTGGCGAAGCAGGTTTTGCAGCTCCGAATGGAAAGGGGCGAGCATCTCCCACTTGCGTTGACGTATCGCTTCGACGAAGCCACCTTTGCCTATGGCTTTCAGGAATTCGGGGAAGGAGAGCGGGTAGATGGATAGGAAATCGACCTTGCCGACAGGGAAGCTGCTGCTTTGATGGGTGGCGATGCCTAGTAGTGACCCAGCCGCGATGACAGGGATCTGAGGGGCATTTTCCTGAAAATATTTCAGTGCGGTGACGCCTCTCTTGGCTTCCTGTATTTCATCGAAAAGCAGTAGGGTGTTCTCGTCGACATGGACACCCATGGCGAGCTCGATCTCGAACAGTATGCGTTGGATGTCGAAGTCTTGTTCAAAGACCTTTGTCAGTTGTGTTTCGCTCTCGAAGTTGATGTATACGCTTTGGGCAAAAGCCTCCTCGGCAAAGTGTTTCATCAGCCATGTTTTGCCGACTTGCCGTGCACCTTGCAGGATGAGGGGTTTGCGTTTCGCCTTGTTTTTCCACTCGTATAATTGCTCGATTGCGTATCTATCCATATTTCAGCCTTTTAACCTCTGCAAATATAATTCTTTTTTCTATCGATACAAAAACTCCGACTAAAAAGTGTATCGAACAGACAAAAAGTGCGACTAAAAAGTGTAATGATGGTACAGAAAGTGCGACTAAAAAATGTGATTAATCATTGCTCAACAACCAATTCCCTACATTCACCACATCAATCGTTTTGTCGTCCGTTTTTATTTTATACTCCTTGCCGGAATAGGTCAGGATAATAAGTCTCTCGTAGGCACTGAATTTTTTGCTGATTTTCAGCAAAGCCTGTGTCTCGCGGATATAAGTTTCGGACCCTTCTTCACCTAAATCATAACAAACTTGTATGGCAAGTCCGTGTTCGGGTACGACAAAATCAACTTCTATATTATGGTTATAGAAAAAAACCGTATTTTCGAAAGCCTCATATTTCCTCCATAATGCTGTTGCAACCATGTTTTCAAGCAATGAGGTTCGATTATCCAGTGTTAAAAGAGAGATGATGCCGTTGTCGACAAAATAATACTTCATGTTAGTTTCCCTCTCCGTAAAATTGTCGGCCATATTCTGTATTGGCATGACCAAGAATGAATCTTTGGAATATTCCATATAGTTTATGGCCGTACTTTTTGAGAATTTTGTTCCTGTTGAAGAAATCAAGGATGTGAGGCGAGAAAATGAGATGGGTTGTTTTATGCTTTCCGCCAATTTCTTGAACATCAGGCGCAAAGCGAACGTGTTCTCTATCTTGTGACGAGATGCGATATCACCTAAATATATTTTTTGATACACAGACATTAGGTATTCTGTTTTAGCAGGATACGTCGCACATTCGGGGAACCCCCCATAGCACATATATTCTTCAAGGCACCAATTCAGTTTTGCTTTCTCAGTTGTCAGGCGTATCTGGTTGTCAGACAAATTAACGCCATTGGCATTCAGGAATTCGTGATAACTATAAGGGAAAATTGTTTTCACCACATAGCGTCCGCCCAAGGTTGTCGGCACGTCAGAACCTAACATCTTTGCGTTTGAACCAGTGATATAGACCTGATATTTGTGGTCTGCTAGCCGTCTTGCGAACTTATGCCATCCATCAATGTTTTGAATCTCATCTAGGAACAATATTGGATGTTCGTCGCTACCGCTCATAGAGTTATGAGCCTCTAACAGTCGCTCGAAATCAGATGTCTCAAATCCTAAAAGCCGATCATCTTCAAAATTGATGTAAAGCATATCCCTCCAAGTCTTCCCGATGCGTAATAGGTGTTGCATCTGCTGGAACAAAAGGAAAGACTTGCCTGCGCGTCGTACACCTACAAGCACAAAATTAGCCCCATCGTAGAAATCAAAATCTCGATGTACGACCTTCACATTCTCCACCATGACTTGATTGGATCGAAGGATTGTTTTAATATGATTTACATCTAACATTTCTCTGTTTTGTTTTGCGTGCAAGACAAAATTATGTATATTTTGTTTTGTGTGCAAGACAAAATTAATTTTTCCATCAAGATTAGTCTCTTTTGTAACACCTTGATTAGCACCTTGAATAACTGGCTTTTGAACTGATTCCCTGGTCGACAGATAATCGTGTCGTCCCTTCGGGACTCTAAATCATGGCTCTTTAAGTGTTTATTAAGCGCTATGAGATTACAGACGATTGCTGTCCAGAAGCAGCCATCCCGCTCGACGAAGTAGAACCTTTCCTGACGGAAGAGGGG
>JAGCGM010000103.1 GCA_017649635.1 Paludibacteraceae bacterium
CGACAGTGCTTGGGGAAGAACTGCTCCGTTTTTGGGGAGAGACCTCTGAGAGACAAGCGGTGCATGGCAACCGTGTGGTGACACACGCCTGCGTATGCATGCCCGACCATTTCCACGGGGTGATCGAGGTGCTGGAACCCATGCAGTGGAATCTGGGGGATATCATGCAGGCGTTCAAGGCGGCTTGCACTAGCAGGTGGAGAAAAATGAACGGGGTTGCGAATCGACCCATATTGGTCGATTCTGACACATATCCCGATTGGTTGCGAAAGAAAGCTCTAATCCACAAAGACGAAAGCGCTCTTATCAATAACCTCTCCAAAAAACAGCGGCAAGAATACTACGCCCTAGTAGGGCGTGAGCGCCGCCCCCTGTTCGACGACAACTACGACGACACGGTCTGCATCGACGAGCGGCACCGAGCCGCGATGATCGCCTATGTGCAGGACAACCCACGCCGCGCACTCTTGCGACGAGCCATGCCCGACGTGATGAGACGATGTCTTCATGTGCGGTTGGCGGGACGTAGCTATGGCGCATTTGGCAACCTCTTCCTGTTACGGTGGGCCCGTAGGATACAGGTGCAGTGCCACCGCAAGCATCCCACGACCGGTCAACCCTACGAGGAAACGGCCGACTATGCCCGCCAGCACGACCAGTGGGTGGCAGCCATCCTTGAGGGCTCCACGGTGATTGTGACGCCAGGCATCTCCCGTGGCGAACTGCAGATGAAAAACGAGTGTTTGGAGAAGGGTTATCCGCTCATCCACATACAGAAAGAACCCATCACACCCTATTGGAAACCCGAGCGTCAACGCTTCGACGCCTGCGCCAATGGCAGTCTGCTCATCCTTGCGCCTTGGGGACTCGACCAAATGCCAGATGTGGACGGTGTCCCTTCCGATAGCGATTACAGTTGTTTCCACAACATGAACCGCCTGGCAGAGGAGATTTGTTCGTTTATGGGAGAGGCTAAAATTATTAGGAGGTGAGAAAGGGTATTTCTCTATTTATTACAGGGAGGGGAAGCATATCTCGGGATTTCTCATCCGAATTCATACCCGACCAATCTCCACAATCGACTCCCCTCCCCCAACAAAAAAAGCGGACAGGGATATACCCCGCCCGCTCCTATATCGAATCCAATCCTAGGATTAGAGGTTCGCATTGTATTTCTTCCAGTCAGCGACTGCAGGAAGAACGCCCATGCCGATCACCTCGTCACGCATCTTGCAAAGGTGCTCGTAAGAAGCGTCCAAAGCCTTCTTCTCATCAGCTGAGAGGTTAGCCTCCGTGTAAGAAACACCGTTCTCGTCGATGGTTGACTTCATGGCCATGCAAACGTTCTTGTAACCGTACATGCCGTCCTTTACGAAGCAGCCTGCAGGCAAAGTGAACTTCTTGCCACCCATAGCAGCCTCGATCATCTCGATAGCCACGTATGCAGGGCTCAAGTTAGAAGAACGACCACGAAGAGCGATGATGTTAGAACCGCCTTGGATAGTCTTTTGCTTGATCTCCTCGAACTTGTCAGCTGGGATGTTGTACTTAGAAAGAGGCTTGCCCATTACCATCACGTCTGAAGTTACAGGGACCATCTTCTCTCCGTGTCCACCCAACGTAGCGCAACCGCTAACCGCATACTGAGGGATACCGAAGTACTTAGCCAACTCGCTCTGAAGGCGAGTAGAGTCCAAACCAGCCAAAGTAGTCACTTGGTTAGGCTTCAAACCAGACTTAACCAACACAACCAAACCAGTCACGTCAGCTGGGTTGAAGATAACGACGATGTGCTCGCACTTAGGACAATATTTCTTTACGTTGTCACCGAAGTCTGCAGCGATCTGAGCGTTGCCCTTCAAAAGGTCCTCACGGGTCATACCCTCCTTACGAGGAGCACCACCTGAAGAGATGATGAAAGAAGCGCCAGTCAAAGCCTCCTCCACATTGTCAGTGAACGTGAAGTTAACGCCCTCGAAACCGCAGTGACGCATTTCCTCGTAAACGCCCTCAAGACCCTTCAAATATGGATCATAAAGCGTGATATTGTTTGTTAAACCCTTAACAGCGGCCAATTGAGCCATTGTAGAACCGATAGCACCAGCGGCACCAACGATAACCAATTTTTTGTTAGATAAGAAACTCATACTATAATTGTTTTTTAAAAGAATTTATCGCATTACAATTTTACGCAAAGTTAAAAAATAAATCACTTCGCGCATACATTGTGAAGGGGTAATATCTTACAATTTAAACAATTTTTTCAAATCGTCCGTCTTATCGGTTTTCTCCCAAGTGAATAGCTCCACCTCCTTCGTGAAAGTTTTCCCTGAGCGGTCCGTGAAAGTCTTGGTCACCACCTGAGGCGTTCTGCCCATGTGCCCGTACGAAGCGGTCTCCTCGTAGATCGGGTTGCGAAGCTTCAGACGGTCCTCGATGGCCTTCGGGCGCATGTCGAAGATCTTGCTCTCCGCGATCTTGCGCGCGATCTCACCGTCGCTCAACTTCACCTTCGCGGTACCATACGTGTTGACGAAGAGGTTCATCGGGTCGGCCACACCGATAGCGTAGGCCACCTGCACCAGCGCCTCGTCCGCCACGCCAGCGGCAACCAGGTTCTTCGCCAGATGTCTAGCGGCGTATGCGGCGGAACGGTCCACCTTGGAAGGGTCTTTACCCGAGAAGGCGCCACCGCCATGGGCACCCTTGCCTCCGTAGGTATCCACAATGATCTTACGGCCCGTCAAACCGGTGTCTCCGTAAGGACCACCGATCACGAACTTGCCGGTAGGGTTCACCAACAGCTTATAATCGCCCTGCAAGAGCGATTTGTATTCGGCATGTTTGCTGACCAAGCGCGGGATCAGGATATTGCGCACATCCTCTTCGATCTTCTTCACCATCGCCTCGTCCGCCTTCAGCTGGTTCTTCTCGTCCGTGATGAACTCGTCATGCTGCGTGGAGATGACGATGGTGTCCACCCTTTTCGGTTTATTGTCGTCGCCATACTCGATGGTCACCTGCGACTTGGCGTCCGGGCGGAGGTAAGGCATCTCCTTCCCTTCA
>JAGCGM010000104.1 GCA_017649635.1 Paludibacteraceae bacterium
ACCTCGGCGCTTCGCTTAAAGACCTTGGCAAGAAATGCTTTGCCTTCGAACTATTCGATGCGCGTTTCATACCTGATATTTTAACCAAAGTATAACTATAAATCAACAAGAAAAATGATGCCAATAGAAGTAACAACCATCCAAAACAGAATCTTACTTATTCGTAACCAGCAGGTTATGATAGACCGGGACATTGCGGAACTCTATGGAGTGGAGACGAAACGCCTCAATGAGCAGGTGAAACGTAACAAAGAACGCTTCCCAGAAGAATTTATGTTCCAAATTACAAGAGAAGAGCTTGAGTCCGTGAAGTCGCAATTTGCGACTTCACCAAATAATTTGTTCGTAGGACAAGATGGTGGTACTCGAAAACTTCCGTATGTGTTTACTGAACATGGTGTTACTATGCTTGCATCTGTTCTGAGAAGTGAGACCGCAGTGAATGCAAGTATTCAGATTATCAAGGCTTTCGTCTCTATGCGCAGATTCCTTCTGTCAAATGCGCAAATATTTCAACGGCTCGATTCGCTTGAAATACATCGTATAGAATCCGATAAGCGCATTGACGAACTATTCACCCGAATGGACCGATACAAAATCGATGATACCCAAGGTATCTTCTTCCAAGGCCAGATATTCGATGCGTACGCTAAATCCCAGAGCTTTATCGCCCAAGCACAGAAGAAAATTATACTGATAGACAATTATGTGGATATCACAGTGCTCGAACGGCTGGCGACCAAGAATAGCGGCGTGGATGTCACCATCTACACCTTGCCCAACACAAGGCTGACAGCGCAGGATGTCCGCAGCTTCAATGCGCAGTACCCTACACTTACGGTAAGGCACACCACATCAATGCATGATCGCTTTCTGATTATCGATAACACTATCCTCTACCACCTCGGCGCCTCGCTCAAGGACCTTGGCAGGAAATGCTTCGCCTTCGAACTGTTTGATGCGGGGTTTATATCTGATATTTTGGCAAAGGTTTAACTAAAATACTATAAGGAGGATAATGCCAATTGCTTATCCCCCATTATCCCCTCGTAGCGGTTCGATCGGAGTAAAACTCCTATCGAATCACTGTTCCTGAATCCTTGCCCAGCTCATCCGCCTTGGTGATGACCACCTTGGAGACGCCTGCGTTGATGGCGGCGAAGGAGTTCTCCAGTTTAGGGATCATACCGCCTTGGATGATGCCCTTCTGCACATATTCCTCGAAGGTAGGGCGGGTTATTTCAGGGATTACACTATCATCGTCTTGCTCATCGAGCAATACACCTTTCTTTTCGAAGCAGTAGACCAGGGTGACTTCAAAGAAGCGTGACAGTGCCTTTGCGGCTTCGCCTGCGATGGTGTCTGCGTTGGTGTTCAACATGTTACCTTTTCCGTCATGTGTTAGAGGAGCCAATACCGGTACCACGCCCTTGCCGATCAAATCCGCCAAGAGGGAAGCGTTCACCGCCTTCACGTCTCCGACAAAACCGTAATCGACCTCCTTCACCGGACGCTTGTCCGAACGCATATAATCCAGATCGGCGCCCGTCAGACCCAAGGCGTTCAGACCCAAAGCCTGCAAGCTCGCCACGATGTTCTTGTTCACCAAGCCAGCGTAGACCATCGTCACCACCTTCAGCGTCTCCGCATCCGTGATGCGTCGTCCGTCCACCATCTTGCTCTCGATGCCTAGTTTTGTGGCGATAGCCGTGGCGGAACGTCCGCCTCCATGTACCAACACCTTCTTCCCCTCAATTTTGGAGAACCTCTCCAGCAATTGCTTCAATGTACTCTCCTCTTCGACGATCTTGCCGCCGACCTTTATAACCGTCAACTTCTCCATACGAAAAAACTTATACAACAAAAAACGAGGAAGGCCTTACACGACCTCCCTCATTCTATATAGACATTATGATTATTTGTTCTTCAACAAGTCGCGGATCTCCGTCAACAGGATCTCCTCCTTTGTTGGCTCTGGCGCAGGAGCAGGAGCGGCAGGGGTTTCCTCCTTCTTTCTCTTCAGGGCGTTAATTAATTTGATGAACGCAAAGATGCAGATTGCCACGATCAGGAAGTCGAATGTAACCTGCAGGAAGTTTCCGTAGTTTAATGTTCCAACACCTGCCTCCTGGGCTTTCGCAATTGTGTCATACTTCTGGTCGCCACCCAATTGGATGAACAAACCGCTAAAGTCCACACCACCCACGGCCAAACCGACCAATGGCATGAAGATATCAGAAACCAATGAGGAGACGATCTTACCGAACGCACCTCCAATAATCACACCGACAGCCATGTCGATGACGTTGCCCTTCATGGCAAACTCTTTGAATTCATCTAAAAGTTTCATTTCTTAGTAATTTTTGGTTTTTTTAATGTTCAAAATTACAAATCTTAATCAAAAAAACATACTAAAAATAATTGTTTTTTACGATAAAAATAATCGAAGGCCTTTAGATGGGTCATTTCCTATATCTCATTGTGAATCAGTTTGTAAGCGATAGAGCCTGGTTGCGGGCTCGCCGGGCAATTCTCCCTGTTGAACCAGCGGGCATCCGACAGTTCATCCTTTTGCAGTTTGATCTCTCCGCTCTCGTATTCGGCGGTGAAGGCCAGCATCAGTTGGTCGGGGAACGGCCAGCTCTGACTGCCCCGGTAGCGTATGTTCTTCACCGTTATGCCTACCTCCTCCATGATCTCGCGGCGCACAGCGTGCTCGGCGGATTCGCCTACCTCCATGAAGCCTGCGATGCAGGCGTATATGTCCTGGTTGCGTTGCGTATGACGGGCCAATAGTATCTTATCTCCACGGTTCACCAGCACGATGACGCAAGGCTCTATGCGTGGGAAATAGATCTTCTTGCAGTGGGGGCATTCCTTTGCGGTGAGTTCCGCATGATCCTGTAGGGGGCTGCCGCATTTGCCGCAGAACTTCCAATCCCTGCGCCATGCGAGCAACGCGCGGGCACGTGCCAGACGGAAGGAGTCCTCCTCCGCATGCTCCGCAAAGTATTGGCGGATCGTCTTCAACTCATAGCCCGCCGGGAAATCCTTCCCCTCGCCAAGGTCTATCGCACAGACCCCGAAGGATGGCTCGTCGAAGAAATCAGCCTCAACGAATTTAGCCTTCAATTCGCACAAGTCATGGAAGGATAGAGCTTCCCCCCCCTCCTTTAGCAGGAGATTCTTTCCCGACAATGCGAAACATGCGCTACCCGATTCCTTAGGATTCACTATCATTGCCATACATTACCAACATCTGAGATTCATTTTCCACACATCTGTACGACAAATGAATCGAATACTCAAATGGCTTCTTCCTCGTGTAGTGCGAAGCCGATCTCCTCCAATGCCCGACGC
>JAGCGM010000105.1 GCA_017649635.1 Paludibacteraceae bacterium
AGCTCGGCGATGTCCATGTTGGCGAGTTGGTCGATGCTTTTTCCCGCGATCTTGTAGTTCCTCGCCTCTTGGTTGATTCGGCTGCCACCGCACTCCGGGCAGACGACCGTCTTGCTGAATTGCTCCGCCCATTTCTGCGAAGTGGCGGAGGTGTCACCCTCCCGTTGCATCTCGATGTAGCGGATGACGCCCTCGAAGCTGTAGGTGCAGTGTGATTCGCCCAACGAACTGTTCTTCACGCAGATGCGTTCGTCCGTTCCGTTGAGGATTGCGTTCAGCGCCTCCTCTGGAATCTCCTCTATCGGGTCCTTCAAGGAGAATTCGTATTTCTCCGCGATGGCCTCCAACATCCAGAAGAAGAGTGATTTCTTATATTTTCCCAACGGGGATATGCCTCCGTTATAGATGCTTTGCCGCTTGTCGGGTATGATTTTGTCCAGGTCTATTTCATTGACGTATCCTAGACCCTTGCACTTGTCGCAGGCCCCGTGGGGCGAGTTGAAGGAGAAGTTGTGCGGGGCTGGTTCCGCGTAGGAGATGCCGGAGGTGGGGCACATGAGGTGGCGGCTGAAGTGACGGCTGCTGCCATCGCTCTTCTTGACCACGATGAGCGTCCCGTTTCCTTGCTTCATGGCGATTCGTACCGAGTCTTTGATGCGCTTTTCGTTCTTGTCGGTGATGACCAGTTTGTCGATGACCACCTCGATGGTGTGGTTCTTGTAGCGGTCCAGCTTCATGCCGTGGGTGATCTCCCTCATCTCTCCGTCCACCCGCACGTTCAGGTAACCCTTCTTACGGGTCTGTTCGAACAGTTCTTTGTAATGTCCCTTCCTGGAGTTGATGAGCGGGGCGAGGATCAGCACGGCTTCGTCCTTGTATTCCGTGTGGATGAGGTCGAGGATTTGCTCTTCGGTATGTTTCACCATCTTCTCTCCCGTCACGTAGGAGTAGGCCACTCCGGCCCTTGCGAAGAGGAGTCGGAGGAAATCGTATATCTCGGTGGTTGTGCCTACGGTGGAGCGAGGGTTCTTGTTGGTCGTTTTTTGCTCGATGGAGATGACGGGGCTGAGTCCGGTGATCTTGTCCACGTCCGGACGCTCGATATTGCCTAGGAAGTTCCTCGCGTAGGAGGAGAAGGTCTCGATGTAGCGCCGCTGTCCCTCCGCATAGATGGTGTCGAACGCCAATGAGGACTTGCCGCTTCCGCTCAAGCCTGTGATCACGGTCAGTTTGTCCCGGGGGATGCTTACGTCGATATTCTTCAGGTTATGTACCCTGGCGCCGTAAACGTCTATCCATCCAGTTCCTTGTTCTTTCTTACTCTCCACTTCGATACGCCTTTTCAGATTTTCCCGCGAATTTAGTTATTTTTGGTTTACAAGCAGATTGGAGGCTCAAGAATATATTTCGATGAGGTGTTGAAGGGTGGGGTGGAAACAAAAAAAGAGTGCGGATGTGCCACACTCTTTTTGTATAAGGTCCGTATTCTTTCTTTATTGGAAGAGGAATCTGCAGGCGCCCACTCCTACAGTTTGGTCTGTGCTCTTCGCGTTTCCTTGCGCATCATAGATGAGCAGGGTGCTGTTGGTGATCCATCCGTTGATATTGGCGGTGTAGATGTCTCCGGTTTTCGGGTCTACGTTGAACCCGTAGAATCCGTCGCCCGAAACAATCTCCTTCTCGCTTTTTGTGGCGATGTCGTAGCTGCTGATGCCGCTTTTCTCATCTGGTGTGTAGGCTCCCACTATGGTGCGGTAAAGAATTTTTGTCTTGTCCGGATCGGTGCAGAGATGACCCTCTCCCGCAATGTTGTTCAACTGTGCGAAGTTGTCGATGGAGTCTTTGCTGAAATTCAGTTGAGAGATACCTCCTGTGGCGTTATAGAATGCGTCATATCCCACGAAGGATACCCATACGTTATTGTCCTTGTCTTTGGTGAAGTGCTTTGCGCTGAGGGCGCTAGGTCCCTTCACAACCTTCTCGATGGACAATGTGGTTGGATTGATGACCTTCACTTTGCTTCCTTCTCCCACAACGACCTTGCCGTTCTGTGTGATGATTCCTTCTGGCTGTCCGTCCAGCTTGATGAATGTGTCGATTTTCGCAGCTGACATGTTTATCTTATAGACATAGCCCTCTTGTTTGTTCCAGTCTGGTACGGAGGTCACGAAAAGTGATCCGTCCGCGATGGTTCCATACCTTGGGGTGACGATGCCCTTGATGGTGAACAATGTCTTGAAATCGTTTATGTTTAACACCTCGATTTTGTCTTCGTTGTTGCAGATGAGAATGAGTTTTCCCCTGTCGATGAGTCCTGACTCGATGATGGAGGCGAGGGAGTAGGCGTTGACGTATTTGTACATTTGGTTGGTGATGTTCCCTTTCTCGTCGATGGTGCTGATGCTTCCGTTCGCTTCACTGTAGTTTCCTTGGTTTAGGATGATGCAGGTGTAGTTCGTTGATGAGCTATTGCTCTCTTTGTTATCCTTTTCATCGTCTTTGCAACTGTTGAAGTTGATGGCGAATAGGGAGGCGATAACAAATAATCCAAATTGTCTGATTAACTTATTATTTCTCATTTTCTTATGTTTTTAGTATTGCAAAATTAATGAATACAATTAGATTCACCAATCTTTTTCCTCCAATATTATTCCCTTGTTATCCCTCTTTTTGAAGGTCTATGGATTCTTCCGAAGTGGGGGCTGAAAAAGAATCACCCTTTGCGACGATGATGATTGCACGTCGCAAAGGGTGAATATGATTGTGCGTTTTTCGTATAGCGCAGGGGAAGATTACCAACCGCCCCATTGGCCGCCACCCCATTGGCCGCCACCGCCGCCGAATGCGCTACCATTGCCGGTTTCTGTCTTGACTTCTAACCGTTGGAATTGGTTGAGGTTGAAGTTCTGCTCCGGCTCGTAGAACCCGAATTTGTCGAAGTAGTTCAACTCTCCGTTGAAGTTGTTACCCACATAGAAGTTGTAGTTCCTTATGTTAGCATTGTAGGCGCAGATGGCTCCATTCCCGTTGTTTGCGTTGTATGGGTCGAGTGGCATCTTCAACGCTGCGATGACGTTGCCGGAGTTGTTCGCTACAACGATGTATTGTCCCGCTTTTATGGTGAAACTGCTGTTGTAGATGTGGCCTTCCGATGCGACTGGAATAGACTCGTTGAACATTCCGTTTCCGCCGACCGCTAAGACGAAACCGCCTTTGTGGGTGATTCCCTCTGCATCCAAAGGGGAGTTCAGGGAGTGTCTCTGCGCCACTACGGTGACACCGCCTGAGATGATCATATCTCCATTGGAGTCCAGACCGTCACCTCCCGCTTGTGCGTAGTGTACTCCTCCTTTCATGTATATGTGTACGGAGTTTGTCTTGTCTATGTCTTCTCCGCTGGTGGCGTTCCATGCGTCGTCCGAAGCGACCACGTAGGTGCGGCTATCTCCGTCAAGTGTGATGGAGGCGCCGGAGAATGCCTCGTAAGAAGAAGGTACCGTCACACTTCCGCCAAGGATGTTCAATTCTTTCTTGCCGAATACGCCTTGGTCGTATGGTGCGTCCACCTCGATGTTTCCGTTGTTGATGGTGAGGATTCCCTCCGCGAGGATACCCGTGTCGTATGCGTAGATGTCAATGCATCCGCTGTTGATGGTGATGTTGCCGTCCGCTTTGATACCCTTCGGCGAACCATGCGCCTTGGTGCGGACTCCCTCGATGGATCCTCCGTCGTGGGTGTGGGTCTCGTTCTTTTGGCTACCGGCGTTGATGACGAGCTTCAGGTTGTTGTCGTCACCGTTTTTCTCTCCGATGATGACGTTCCCGTCGCACATGAGGCCTTTGCCCAATGTGGCGGTCAGATTGGCAGAACCTCCTGTCATGGTGAAGTTCTTGCCCGCTTTGATGATTTTCGATGCGGCGTAGCTGTAGGTTGTCTTAGAGCTTCCGCCGAAGCCCCACATGCCACCACCTCCGCCACCTCCGGATTGGGTTTGTCCAGTGATGTAGTAGCCTCCTTCTATCTTGATGGTCAGGTCACCGCCAGTCATCTCCATGTCACCGTCCACTTTGATACCCTTGCAGAGGTATGCGTCTGAACCGATGTTGATTTCCATCGTTCCGTCGACCATGGTGAACTTGCCGTCACACTTGACGCCCGTGCAGGATACCGTATCCTTGTTGGCTTTTTCTTCGTATTGTTTGCCTGTCAGGTTGATGGAGGTCTCTCCACCACTGATGATTACATTGGCGTCTGCATTGAATCCCTTGGCCGCGATGCCGACTCCGGTGACTTTCACTTTGCCTTCTTGGGCGATCTCAATATCACCGTCGCAGGCGATGGCCGCATTGTATCCGTAATCGTTGTTCGTGCCGGCAAAAGGCTCTTTCGCATTGAGCTCCGCGATGAGTTCGCCTCCTGAAACGGTCACTTTCCCTTTCGCTTTCACCGCCTTGGAACCTTTACCCGTCACTTCCGCGTTTACCTTTCCTCCCGTGATCTCTATGACGCTGTCGCACTTCAATCCTTTGGAATCGTCCGCAGAGACGTTGAGGTCTAATGTTCCTCCTTCGATGCGGATGAGCTCGCTACAATCCACACCGTCGCTGGCGGTTTCTGCTATCGAGAGGGTGCCTCCGTACATCTCCAAACCGTCCGCATTGATTCCATCACCCTTCGAACCGTTGATCTTCACCTCTCCGCTATAGATCTCTACGCGCTTGGAGGAGTTGATCGCATGTTGTTTTTGACCCTTGATGATCAATTGCCCGTTCTCCAAGTCGTTGAATTTAAGCTTGGATTTCGAGTAGAGGGTTGATTTCAGGTTGTTGTTCTCGCTATCGGCGAGAGTGGATTTTCCCTTGAGGTATATGGTGGCTGCGTATGACTCGTCGTCCAATCCCTTGTTTAGGATGATCGGCGCGGTCTCACATGTGAGGGAGAGGTTGTCCAACACCAGTGTGTAGCCTTTGTCGGGAGTGAGGCTGAAGGACCCGTTGTCGGAAGAGCCCGACAGATAGTAGACGATGCCTTTTTGATCTTCTGATGAGATGATATTCACATCCGAACCATCTGTGACCACCTCAATGTTGTCGAATGGGTTGTCGACGGTGACGGAACTCCCCTTGTAGGTGACGAACACCGTGTCTCCTTTCTTCATGCCGAAGGTGACGCTGTCGATGTTGCTAAGGTCATAGTCCGTCGTCTTTCCGTTCAGGGATTCTAGTAGGATTTTCCCGTCTTTGAATCGAATGGTGTCGACACTTTCGGCGGGGAGAGATGCCTTGTCACTCCCGAAGTGGAAAATGATCGTTGTCTGTGCCCAAACGAACAACCCTATGAACATGCATGCGATAAGTATAATGTTCCTTTTCATATGATTTGAGTTTATGTGTTTTTTATATAGGTTCGTCTAGTCGTTTCATGGCCTAACTTAGTGTTCTTCTAATGTGGAGCGGGGGAATCGTACCCCTTTCTTGCATCCTCATGATAGTTCGTGTCAGTTAGAAAACCGAGGGTTAATGTCACTAAGACTGGCTGATTACCAATTAATCCAATTTGGCTGTAATATTATTATATATTTCCCGATTGGGCAATTTCTTTTAGACGAAATGCCAAATTTTTTCAGTGACGAACGGAATAGGAGGTCGTTCTGGCGGTTTAGCGTCTTAAAAGGAGGTCATCCTCTCCGTAAAGAAGGATGACCTCTCACCTTAAAAATTAAAAAATAAAATGAATTGGCAGGAATCGTTTACTCTTAGTCATTATTCCGAGCATGTTTGGTACTTCCCGGGCTCGTGTATCGGATTTTCACCGTTGAATCCTCTTGGACGTTTGACATTTTCGTCGTAGCGTGTTTTGCTGAATATTCGGAAATCGCCTCGCTCGTAGTCTTGGAATGAAATGTGACAGTAGATCGGTCCTTCTGGCAGGTATTCATTATGGGACATGGTGCGGGTTCCTACCGTGTAGAGGTAATTGTAGTATCCGTCTTTGAAGACGATGTGGAGTGCTATGTTGCCGACGGTGAACCATCGCCCTTTGGCAAGGATGTTCTCTTTGTGGCTGTCGTCATAGTCCATCACCACGAATTCGGCGTCTCCATTGGGTGAGAGATGGTACCTGTATTTGTGGTTGCCACCGCAGCATCGGCCGTCCATGAACCATGTATATCCGTTTTCGGGCATGAGTCTTGGATCGCGTACGGATGTATCCGGATGTGCGAGTTGCTCAGGCGTGACGAATCTCTCTGGCTCGACGTTTTTGATCAGGTCGTCCAATGTGGAGAATGGTTGGTTGATCTTCGGCAGTTTTGAGGCCTCTGACTTAGCTCGTTTGTAGAGGCGATATGGCAATCCGTCGTTCCCGATCATTGTCATCTCATCTTCGCTGAATACATAGTATGCGTAGGTGGTTGTTTTCCCTGAACTGGATACAATGTTCAGGGATCTGTTGTTGAGCGTGTACCAATCTCCCGTAACGTCAGGGTAGCCGGTGACGCCACCTGCTCCATCTTCTTGGACGATGAGTGTGCCGCTTTCTCCGACCCATGCCTCCTCATCGGTGGTGATCAGCCTACAGTCGCGGTATTCGCTCCCTTCACAGTTGGAGGCTTGTGGATTGGCGGCTTTGCAAGGAGCAGTCATGCCTTCTGGCATCTTCTCCGAGTAGCCGAGTCTGAAACCCATTCCGGCTGCGCCATCTCTTGAACGTATCGCTCTTCGACTCACCCTTGCGAACTCTTCCGGCTCGCTGTAGTGTCCGCCTCGACGGGTCTTGTTACCAGAGCCTGTGAGCTGGATAGGGTTGGTTTTTGGTGTGTCAGTATAGGCGATCAACCAATCGTATACCCACTCCCATGAGTTGCCACTCATGTCGTAGATCCCTAATTCGTTGGGTTTCTTCGTACCCACTTCATGAGGGGAGTCTCCGCTGTTGCCGGCATGCCATGCCACTTCGTCCGCATCGTCGCTTCCTGCGTATTTGTGGTTCAATGGCACACCTTTCTTGCCTCCTCTTGCCGCGAATTCCCACTCTGCGTCGGTCAATAGTCGATAGGTGCGTCCTGTCTTCTCGTTTAGCTTGCAGATGAAGTCGTTCGCTTCAAACCAGCTGACTCCAATTTTCGGGGCTTTGCCTTTCTCCCAGAAATTGGATGTGGTGCCCATGACTGCGTTCCAAAGCTCGTTGGTCACCTCATACTTGCAGATGAAGAAGTCGCTTACGGTCACTTGATGGGAAGGTGTCTCGTATTTCTTGTCTTGTTCTGCGCAATCGTCGCATCCTCTGGTATAGGTGCCTCCTTCCACGTAGACCATCTCGATGACGACTTTGCCCACGGTGTCGGAGAAGTCTCCTTTCGGATGGATCGTGTTGCTCGTGAATGTGGCGCTGTCCACGTCGGCGATCTTGTACTTCTTCGTTTGGTCACCCTCGATCAGCATCTCGTTCCTCTTGAATCTGATGGTGTCGATCTCTTCTGTTCTCATCGATTCTTTTTGACCGCCCTTTAAATGTATGGTCAAAATCTCCTGTGCCGACCATAAGAGAATGCTCACAGCCGACAGAACCGCAAATAATATGTACTTTTTCATTTCTTGCTGAATTTAATGTATGTGTTGTTTAACTTAATAGTGTAAATGCCTTGGGGAATGTCGCTTAGAATGATGCGTTCTCCCCTTTGGATCTTCCCCGAAGCGATCTGTTCTCCCTTCAGGTTGAATATCGCATACTGGACGGGCGCAGAAGATGGCGGATTGATTTCCAAATAATCCGAAGCAGGGTTCGGATAGATGCGGAAATCGGGGTCTCCTTGAAGAAGAGATGTGCCAGATGATGAGTACTCCATAACCTGGAGTTTCCGGATCTCGCTGATCTTCTCTTTTTGGGGAGTGCTTGTCCCGTCTGGTTCCACTACTAAGTACTCGCCGGAGAAATAGATCTTGCCGGTTTCATACATTGAATACTCTCTTGTGCCGCTTCTCGAATCCACGGTCACTTTCGCTGCTGGTGTGCCACCCGCAAACGTAACATGTGGGCACAGCAATAGCAGGAATAAAACTGAATAACTTTTAGTGTTTTTCATCTTATAAAAAGATTTGCTATATATTGGTGAGGACAAATGTATGTTTTTTGAAACAACTATTTGTTTTTCAGCGAATAATTTTTTTCCTGCAGATTGTGGCGCGTCGCACTTATTTCTTCAAGCCAAGTTTCCATTGCGCTCCGATGGAGAAGTTGCGCCCTGGCATCGCCCTGTATGGAATGTTCTGATAGTCGGTGTCGAATAGATTGTTTATTTGCCCGTTGAGAATGATCTCCTGATCGCAAGTCGTACATTTTTTCTTTCGCAGGGGAATTCTGAACTCTCCGTATAGGTTCCACAAGAGATAAGCGGGCATGATGTCGTATATATCGGAGGTGGTGCGCTCTCCCGTGTATTGCGCATTGAGGGAAAAACTGGTGCGTTTTTGCTGTACCAACCATCTCCCTGAGAGGGTGTGCTGGGGTAGTAGCGGCATCTGATGGCCGATGAATGGTTTTATGTTCACGAATCCTGCCTTGATCTCCGTGAAGGAGTAGTTGTGGCGGATGCTGATTTTGTTTTGAATCCGGGAGATTGGGAAGGTGTGTGTCATGCCCGACTCAATGCCTCTGGCCAAGACCCTTTCTATGTTAATGGGCTTCCATACGGTTCCTCTGGGCATCCACATGATCCAATTGTCCACATCGTTTCTGTAGAGGGTGACGCCTGAGGTGAATCGGTAATGCTCGAGTGTGGTGTTCCAATGACATTTCACTTCACAGCTGAGTGCGTTCTCCGGATCTAGGTCTATGTTCCCCAGATGTCCCCAATAACGGTCGTTGAGGTTGGGGATTTTGGTGTTCTTCGATATGTTGCAACCGATCCCCCAATCATTCTTTTTTAGCCGCATGGGGGTGATGTATATGCCAAGGGAGGGGGATAGCGGAATGTGGATGTTGCTGGCGAATCCTTTCCTGATGTTCCCATGGAGGGTGAGCTTGGAGGAGGGACGGAATCGGGAGAGGAGGAAGATGGACCCCCGCCATTCGTGGGTTCCCGCTTGGTAGGCATCCACTTCAGGATAGATGTATCGGACGTCCCCTCCTGCCTCTAGTGTGGTTTTTTTTAGCTCCTTTCTCACGTTGGAGGAGAGGGAGAAATCGTGTGTGGCGATGAGGTCCTCTTTGTAGTGCTCCCTGTCGTTGTTCCATGCGGCTTTGTTGCGCCAAGTGATCCATTTCCCTTTCCCTTCGTGGCGGAGGATGACTTTACTGCTTTGGTCCGTTATGTCCTCGTATTTGGAGGGGTCTTCATTGTTTTGCATCATGGGTTGTATGAGCCTGTCGCTGAAAGTGTGCCAGATGCTTGCCCCGAGGGTGTTGCGCGAATTTATCTTAACATCGGTCTCGTTGAGTAATCCATAATTTTTGTAGGAGGCGTTCTTTTGCCTAAGCTCCTCGTCCCTGAAGTGAAAGGAGAAATTGTTTTCGCATCGTTGGTGGAACAGGACGGTATAGTTCTGGATCTTCTCGTTGCCGATGCTCAGCTTGAGTCCGTTGAAATCCTTTTTGTAGGATCCGTGGTCGGATTGGAGGGAGATCCTGAAACGGTTGCTCCAGTCTGGCTTGGAGGTGAGGGTGACAGCTCCGCCGATGGCGCCGTTGCCGAAGACGGAACTTTCCCCGCCAGGGTAAATCTCTATTTGGTCGAAGAAAAAGACGGGGATGAGGCTGTAGTCTGTCTGTCCCATGGTGAGGGGACTGATGTTGATGCCGTTCCATAATGTTTGGGTATGCGATGCGGATGTGCCTCTCAGCGAGATGGTGGTCATCATGCCATTGCCGTTCTGTTTCACGACGAAGGGGGTGCTTTGTGTGATGAGGTCTGCGATGGAGGTGTGCCCTTTCTCACGAAGGATGGTGGAGTCTGCCTTGTAAGGGGTGGCGCTGGTGAAGTCTGACGTGGCACGTTCTTTTTCTCCTGAGACAGTAACCTCATCCAGCATGTTGTCATTCGGTGTCGGGTATTCCAACGTTTGTGCCGCCACGGGCAAATGAGCAACGAGGCATACGATGACTAGAAGACGATTTTGCATGAGATGGGGTAGTGGTCGGAATATTTATCCTTCCCGATTTTGAATTGAAGGGCTTTCCCCTCTTTGCTGTGCATGATTTGGTCGATGCGGAAGTGAAAGAGCTTGCCGTTATAGGTATATCCGTAGCCGGAACCGCACTCTTCGAAGGAGTCGACGAGCTTTTCGCCCTTCACTGTGTAATAGGTGTAGGATACTGGCACGTCGTTGAAGTCGCCGCATAGGATGATGGGGTACTTCGTCTTATTTACCAGGGAGTCCACCACCTCCGCTTGCCTTGCTCTAATCTTATAGGAGGTGCTCATCTTTGTGGAGACGGAGTTCACCACACTGTTCGCATCGTCTTTGGAGACCGCCTTGATTTTCCTGAGGGTGGCTTTCTCCTCCTCCGTTAGCTTGTTGCTCTCGAAGTGGCAGTTGAACACCCGTACGGTGTCTCCCTTGAAGAGGATGTCCGCATAGATGGCGCTGTTGTGCTCCGATTCGTAGTCGATGTAGCCTTTCTTCACGATGGGGTATTTGGAAAGAATGGCGACTCCGACTTGTGCGTTCCATGACAATTGGTTTTCGTAGACGGCGCAGTGTGGATATAGGATGGAAAGCGTGTCTGTGATTTCTTTCTGCGAGAGGTGTCCTTTTCGGGAGCTGTGTCCGAATTCCTGGATGCATACGATGTCGGATCCGCAGTTTAGGATGTAATCCAATGTTTGGTTTTTCTCCTTCGGAGCGAAGTATTGGAACATCTGGACGTTGTAGCTGGTGACGGAAATCGTGTCGCCCGTTGCCTTGTGGTCATGTCCGATGGAGAAGGTCCGTCGTGCCTCGCTGTAGCATACGGCGAAGGCGATGATCGGGATGAGGAAATAGATTTTCTTTCTGGCTATCCAGAAGAGGAGGAAGGCTGTGTTGGCCAAGAGCAGGTATGGAAATGCCAATCCCAAGTAGGAGGGAAGAATATGTTCGGCGGGGTCGATGAAGCATGCTGTTTTAGCGATTAGCATGCATAGGGCTACGAGCCCGTTGAGCAGGACCGCAAAGGTGTATACCGTGAATCGTATGAATCCCAGTTTCTTACCTTTTCTTTCCGAAGAGTTTTCCTTTTTCATCGTCGTTTAGTGATTCGTATCCGCTGCTTTTTATCTTGTCGAGTATTTTGTCTATCTCCTCATCCTCCTGTCTCTTCCTATAGTTGTACTCTTGGTCGTTCTCCTTGGTGTAGGAGACCCTCATCTTAGGCTTTCTCCCTGCGCCTTTGAACAGGTTCACGGTGCGGTGGAGGATATTGTTGATCCAGGTGGTGATGTTCACTCCTTTCTTGTATTTGGCGGCGAAGATGTAACCGGCGACGGCTCCACCGATGTGGGAAAGTTCGCCCCCGGCGTTTTCCGCTTTGATCTGCAGTATGCTGATCGCCACGCTGATGAGGGCGATCCATTTGATTTTCACATCCCCGAAAAAGAAGAGCCGGACGGTCTGGTTGGGGGCGAATACGGCGGTTGCTATGGTGATCGCCATGACCGCTGCGGATGCTCCTAACAGTTGGGCGAATATGAGTTGATTCTCGAATCGGGGAAATAGATTGTAGGCGACGATGTAGGTCGCCCCTCCTGCGATTCCTCCTAAGATGTATACCCCCACCAGGTCATGCTGCGTGCAGTGTTGCAGGAAAAGTTTACCGAACCAGTAGAGCATCAGGAGGTTGCAAAGGATATGGACGAAGTCCGTGTGCAGGAACATGTAAGTGATGATAGACCATGGCTGGTAGAGCAGTGTGCCGACATGCGCGGGGAGCATGAGCTTGTCGAGCCATTGCGCGTCAATGTTGAATAGGGAGAGGATCGCGATGGCGAGGTTGACCACCAGGAAGACGCCCAAGTTGATGTAGATGAGCTTCGTTAGGGTGGTTCCATGCTTGAACGACTCGATTAGTTCCTCTTTGATTTCTCCTTTCATGATGAATCTCTGTTGATGGGTTCAATGAATTGCCGCTAAAACCATTTATCTTATCCTTCCGACGTTCTTTTTCTTCCAATAAAGGATGAGAATCAGTCCGAACAATAATCCTCCCAGATGCGCGAAGTGGGCGACGTTGTCGAAACTGAAGCTCTTGACACCGAAGAACAGCTCAAGGAGGGCGTAGCCGGCGACCAAATACTTCGCCTTTATAGGAATCGGAATGAACATGATGTAGAGGGGTTGGTTCGGATAGAACATGCCGAATGCGAGGAGAAGTCCGAACACGGCACCTGAGGCTCCCACTGTCAGACGCATGTTGTAGATTTCGTCGGCGAAGTTCGTCACCTCTCCGATCGACCGTAGCAGGACACCGTCCCCTCTGTCTATAGGATTAGTTAATCCTGTCTCCAATACCCTGTTGACCTCTGCGGTGAATGCGTTGAGGTCGTATGCCCAAGCCAGCTGCTGCACGAGGCCCGCTCCGATACCTGTCACGAAATAGTAGAGGAGGAACTTGTTCTTCCCTAATGTGCGCTCGATGATCGGACCGAACATATATAGGTTGAACATGTTGCAGAGTAGGTGGATGATGGAGTTTGGATCATGCAGAAACATATAGGTTACGAATTGGTAAGGCTTGAAGTCCGTCCCCAACCAAAAGTGTAACCCTAATCGATCGTATATGTCTATGTCTATTTTGGGCAAGAGTTGACCTGCCACCCAGAATAGGACATTGATAATGATCAAATGTATTGCGATGGTCGGTCCATTTTTATTGATCGCTATTCCCATACTGAATCTTTTAGTCGGGTCCTGGATGTTGATTCCCTGACCCATTGTTTGGTATCCTTTTGCCTGAATGGTGAATGTTCATGAATTCATCATCCTTTGACGCTACAAAAATAATCAAAATCCCCGCATATTATGTTGACGAACATAAAATTGTCTCTTTTTTCGAATTAATGACATTCTTTTTTAGTTTTCATAGCATTTTTCCGCCATTTTTTTTTGCAAAATTAATATTCGGGATTATCTTTGTTGCGATTACGCTTAAAGAAAGACATAAACGAGGATTTGGAGCAGAACTCTGATGATGTGATGGTGATTTTTTTTGATGTGATATTACGATAATTCTTATATATTTTAATTACATTTTGTTATGAACAAATCAGAATTTATTAAAGCAATCGCTGAGAAGAGCGGTTTGACTATTGCAGACAGCAAGAAGGCTGTTGATGCTTATTCAGAAGTGGTAACTGCAGCTTTGAAGGCTAAGGACAAAGTAGCTCTTATCGGTTTCGGTTCTTTCTCAGTTAAGGAGAATCCAGCACGTGAGGGCGTTAACCCAGCTACAGGTAAGAAGATTAAGATCGCAGCTAAGAAAGTTGCTAAGTTTAAGGCAGGTGCAGAGTTGAACAAGGCTCTCAATTGATTGTTTTAAACAAACGGACAAAAGGCGACCTGAAAAAGGTCGCCTTTTTTGTTTTCTTGCGCATCCTTGACCAATATCGGAGATTTTTATGTATTTTCGCGCAGGTTTTTGCGGAACCCGTCTCCATCCCGCTCAGGAATGCCTGATGTGTCCGCACTATTTGTTCTAATCGGGAACTTTTGGCGTTCCCATATCGATTTTAAGAAATGAGTTTAGATAAGTCTTTGTTCCAATCTGTGAAAAAAGCGGTTGAGACGCTCTATGGACAACCCGTCGACGACAAGCTGATCCAACTGCAGGCTACGCGTAAGGATTTTGAGGGCGATTTGACCCTTGTCGTTTTCCCCTTTGTGAAGATGTCTAAGAAGAAGCCGGAGGAGACTGCGGCTGAAATCGGTGACGAACTGATGAAGATCGATGGCGCGGTCGAGAAATACAACGTCATCAAGGGTTTCCTCAACATCTCCATCTCGAAAAGCAATTGGGTGGCGCAATTGAACGCCATGCTCGCCGACGAGAAGTATGGGACGAAGACGGTGACGGCGGACGCTCCCCTCTATATGGTGGAGTATTCTTCCCCTAACACGAACAAGCCGTTGCACCTCGGACATGTGCGCAATAATCTCTTGGGCTATAGCTTGTGCAAGATATTGGAGGCGAATGGATTGCGTGTCGTGAAGACGAACATTGTGAACGACCGTGGTATCCATATCTGCAAGTCCATGTTGGCTTGGAAACTCTTCGGCAATGGGGAAACGCCTGCTTCCTCCGGGAAAAAGGGGGATCACTTGGTGGGTGATTACTACGTCAAGTTCGACAAGGAATATAAGGCTCAGGTGAACGATCTCATGGCGAAGGGCAAATCGGAGGAGGATGCCAAACGTGAGGCTCCGCTGATGGTGGAGGCCCAATCGATGTTGAAGAAATGGGAGGACGGCGACCCGGAGGTGCGTAAGCTCTGGAACATGATGAACGAATGGGTCTACGCTGGTTTCGACGAGACTTACAAGCGTCTCGGCGTGGGTTTCGACAAAATCTATTACGAGTCGCAAACCTACCTCGACGGTAAGGCTAAGGTGAACGAAGGACTCGAGTCGGGTGCCTTCTACCGCCGCCCGGACGGTTCCGTGTGGGCTGACCTGACAAAAAATGGCTTGGACGAGAAGTTGTTGCTCCGCTCCGACGGCACGTCTGTTTATATGACGCAGGATATCGGTACGGCTACGCAGCGATTCAATGAATATGATATCAGTAAGATGATATATGTGGTTGGTAATGAGCAGAATTACCATTTTCAGGTGCTTTCCATCCTCTTGGATCGCCTAGGCTTTTCTTGGGGTAAGGATTTGGTTCACTTCTCTTATGGCATGGTGGAATTGCCTGAGGGTAAGATGAAATCGAGGGAAGGCACTGTGGTGGATGCCGACGATTTGATGGATGAGATGATCAGTTCCGCCAAGGAGGTTTCCCGCGAGTTGGGGAAATTGGATGGCATGACGCAGGAGGAGATTGATGATATCGCCCGCATCTGTGGCTTGGGAGCCCTGAAGTACTTCATCCTGAAGGTGGATCCCCGCAAGAACATGCTCTTTAATCCGAAGGAGTCCATCGATTTCAATGGTAATACGGGTCCGTTCATCCAATATACGCACGCTCGTATATGCTCTGTCCTGCGCAAGGCCGCGGAATCCAACATCACGTTGCCGAATGCCTTGCCTGCGGATCTGGACATCTCCGAGGTGGAGTCGAACCTAATCCAGACATTGTCAAACTTCCCGGCCGTGGTGGCGCAGGCTGGTGCCGAATATAGTCCAGCCCTCATCGCGAACTATGTCTATGAGTTGGTGAAACAGTATAATTCCTTCTATCACGATTTCTCCATCTTGAAGGAGAAGGACGTGCAATTGGCTCAATTCCGTCTCCTCCTCTCCAAGAAGGTGGCCGCTGTCGTCAAGACAGGTATGTCCTTGTTGGGCATTGAGGTGCCGGAACGTATGTAATCGTTTGTGTAAGGAATAGTTGTTCTTTGAAAGGTGGGCTCCCTTGGGGGCCCACCTTATTCTTTTATCACCTTAAGCGTGTGTGAGAATTCGTTGCCTACTATGCGGATGATGTATATTCCTTTGCGGTAGTTGCCTCCGAATTTAGTCTCTCCATTGAGGAGTCTCCTGCTTTCCAACAGCTCCGCCTGAGGCGTGTATACGTACATTGTTTCGTCACCTTGTGCGCCGGAGAGGAGGAACTCCCCCTTTCCATCCTGCGAGATGGTGATGCCCCTGCTTGAGATGTTCTCCAAGGAGGTCGGCTTGTCCGCTTTCTCCAGCACGAAAAGGACGCTATCCATTTGCAGGGTGGATGGCAAATACTTCCCGATGAATTGCAGCTTATGCACGCCTTGGTCGAGGTGTAACTCCTTCGTGGTGATCTTGCCGACGGCTTTGGTCGTGGTGAAGAACCAACTTGATTCTTCCGTATAGAGGCCTGGTATGCCCATGGTGTCCACGATCTCTTGGTCAATCATTAGGGAAAGTATGGCGTCTGATATCGTCGCGTTTTGTATCGACATGTTGTACCATCCGCTCTTCATCACATCGACGGTGTATTTCGTCCATTCCCCTTCTGTTGTAAACTCTATCGCATAGTTGCCTGTGGTGACTTGCGACATCGGGAAGAACTCGTTATCGTCTCTGGCGCTCTTGATTCTTCGTGTGTCTATCGTCCTTGCGGCATGGAAGGCCACCTCCGCACCACCTCGGTCATATCTTTCCATCTGGAAGCTGCCAGGGATGGCGTAAGGCGTTCCCTCGTAAGGCGATGAATCGAATACGGAGAGGGTGAACTCTTGGTAGACGGTTTTACCGTTGATGTCGGTCGCTTTTACGGTGAATGTGGCCTCTCCCTCTTGGGTCGGTGTGCCTTGGAGTACGCCGGCGCTTGTCAGTTCTATTCCTTCCGGCAATTCACCGTCGTACACTTCCAGCTTGTATGGCGCATCGCCGCCTTGCAGTTGGATGCTGTCGTGGAATGCTTGGAATGCGATAGCTATCTGAAGCGTTTGGGTGGTGAATTCAGGAGTCTCTATGTACCTTCCGCAGCGGAAGGTCATGGTCTCTCCCCCTTCACTGAAGTCCCATATGTATATGCCGGATGCCGCACCATCTCTCCACTTGGCGTCCGGGTCAGACTCGTCGTAGAATACCTCCGGACCATTGCTTTTGCTCCAGAACGGATGCTCGTATTTCGCGGGTCTGCAGTCGAGCAGTTCCTCTTTGTCGGGGTAACAGTTGTCTCCGTCATCGTAGCTATGCCAGATGAATATGCCCGTTTCCTTGTTCGCACGGCCGTGGAGGTAATGTTTGTCCCTGATTTCCAGGTAGAACTTCTCCTTGGCGTTGTCTCCCTTCCCTTTGTAGACGGCGACGTATCCGCAGCCTTTCTGGAGGGTGATGACCCTACCGTCCTTGATGTTCGTGATATCCGTCTTGGTGTCGTCCAACCAGCCCATTTGGTCCAAAGCCCATGGATTCGGGTAGGGTGGATTGGTCTCGCTGCTGATGCTGAAGGCGTCGCCGATGTTGTACGGTGATGCATTATTGGCGGGTTCGTGTTCTTCATATTGGTAGAAATCAGGCCATCCGCAGATGAGGTGTCCGTTCTCGTGCACGAAGGTGCCCATGGTCAGTTTGTTGCCCATGTCGGAGATTTGGTAGCTGTGGAACACGTTACGTCCTTTGTATCTCCAGTTGGTGACCTTCACTTGATTGGCGTTGCTCACGTAACTTTGGTGAGGCCATAGGCCTGTGGCCCATTTGTTGTTGCACGTGCCGGCGTATAGGATGTTTATTGCCTTGATGCCCTGGTATTCGTTAACCGATAGTAGGTTGAGTTCGTCGGGGTGTTTCTTCGCCCAATCGTTGATCGCCGCCTCTATTTGCGGATAGAATTGGTCGATGGTGTAGTCCGTGGCGGTGGACGGCGAGTAGTCGCTGAACTCTTTCTCCGCTGTGTAGTAGCCGTCCGGCACGAAGTTGATGTAGGTGAGTTTTCCGTGGGAGATCCATTGGAAGAACTCTTTGATGGAACTCTTGTTTCCGAATACGGGGTTGTTGTCACCGTTCAGGAAGGTCCTCACCTGGTCTAATGTTATGTTCGATTTCGTGCTGGGGAAGTCTATGAGGATGCAGAGCCCATATACGGTGTCGGGTAGTACGGTGGCGGCGCGGAGAACGGGTCCGCTCGTGTCGCTTGCGGGTTTGCTCAGTTTGCTCTTCGCTTGGGCTATTTTCTTCGTCCTGCTCTCCTTGCTGATGCGAAGATCCGCCTGTACAATCATTTTCACGGCTTCTGGGGTCTCTCCTCCGGTGTAGGTGATGCCGGTGGAGGCATATTCGTTTCCGTCCTTAGAGAGCATGGCGTAGCAGATTTCTCCGCTGGTTTCATCTGTGGTGAGCGTGTAGTGGTCTACGCTTTCGGCATCGATATAGAATTCCGATCCATACAGATAAACGGTCACCGTGTCTCCGTTGGGTTGCGTCATCTTATGGGGTGTCCCATTGTACACCATGGCCTGCATGGTGCTTGCGGATAGCAAATAGATGAGCAATACGTTGATATATAAAATTATATGTTTCATGGCGTATGTGTGCTTAATTGGTTGGCGACTCAAATATATGTTTTTCCGATTCGTTAAGATAAGAAATTTAAATCAAAATGTGAAATAATTCGACAAAAAATCGTGGTATATATATGAAAAGAGGATGCCGTAGACTGACATCCTCTTACAAATACTAATTATGATCTAGGTTGTTCGTTCTTCTGAACTTATTTTCTTATTGCGACGCAGGCGTTGTGTCCACCGAATCCCAACGAGTTGGAGATGGCGATGGTCAAGTCCGCTTTCTGTGCTTTGTTTGGCGTGTAATCCAAGTCGCACTCAGGGTCAGGATTGTTGAGTCCGATGGTAGGTGTCACGACGCCCTCTTGGAGAGACAAGGCCGATACGATTACCTCTACGCCACCAGCTGCGCCCAACATGTGTCCTGTCATGGACTTGGATGAGCTGATGTGAGCCCTGCGAGCCTCCTTTTCGCCTAACGCCAGCTTGAGGGCTTGGGTTTCTGAGGAGTCGTTCATGTGGGTACCTGTACCGTGCGCATTGACGTACAACGTGTCCTTCTCGCTGTAGTTCGCCTCGTCGAGAGCCATTTTGATCGCTCTGGAAGCGCATGTTCCGTCTGGTTTCGGTGCGGTGTAGTGGTATGCGTCGCAGGTGTTGCCGTAGCCGCAGATCTCACCGTATATCTTTGCGCCAGATGCTTTTGCATGCTCATATTCCTCCAGGATGACGATTCCGGCGCCCTCGCCGATGACGAATCCCTTGCGCTCCGCATCGAATGGCAGGGAGGCGCGTTTAGGGTCGCCCGACTTGGACAATGCCTTGCAGTTGGTGAAACCACCGATCGCCAAAGGATTGATGGTCGCTTCCGCACCACCGGCGATGATAGCGTCCGCATAGCCGTATTTGATGGCTCTGTAGGCTTCACCGATCGCGTGCGTACTGGTTGCGCAGGCTGTCACGACTGGCAGACATGGACCTTCCGCATGGTGTGCGATGGCGATGTTGCCGGCCGCGATGTTGGAGATCATCATTGGAATGAATAGGGGAGAGACACGACCCGGACCCTCTTCGAACATTTTCTTGCTCTCGTTGAGGAATGTCTGCATGCCACCGATTCCGGAGCCTACGTAAACGCCGACTCTTTCGTTAGGCAATCCGAGGTCACCTCTGTCGTTCATAGCTTGCTGTGCGGCGGCGAGGGCAAATTGACAGTAACGGTCAGCCTTGCGCGCCATGCCTTTCTCCACGCCGAAGTCCTCGGCACGGAAATCCCGCACTTCACCGGCGATCTTCACTTCCAAACCGGTCGTGTCGATATTTTGGATGAAGTCGATACCGCAAACTCCATTCTTCAGATTCTCCCAAAATGTCTTGATGTCTTTCCCGATGGGCGAAATAATGCCCATTCCTGTGATGACTACTCTTCTCATGCTTATTTGATTCTGTTATTAGCTTTGTTTAATAAGGATTCCGCTTCGCTGACCATCGATTCGATGATTGCCTTGGCAGGGCGTTGCTCTTTGATGAGACCAGCGATTTGTCCGGCCATGAAGGAACCGCCCTTTGCGTCTCCGTCAACTACCGCCTTCCTGAGTGATCCTGCGCCGAATGCCATGATCTCCTCGTCGGTGATGGTGTTGTCCTTCTCCATGTCCGCGAATTTCTTGGAGAATGGAGTCTTCAAGGAACGAACCGGGTGACCGAATCTCTTACCCGTCACGATGGTGGCGGTGTCGCTTGCCGAGATGATTTTATCCTTATAAGTTTGGCTTACACAGCACTCGTCAGCCACGAGGAAGCAAGTACCGCATTGTACGCCCTCCGCGCCGAGCATGAAGGCTGCCGCCATACCTCTACCGTCTCCGATACCACCGGCTGCCAACACAGGGATCTTCACTGCGTCTACCACCTGAGGGATCAGCGCCATCGTGTTGAGCTCGCCGACGTGGCCGCCAGACTCGCAACCTTCCGCTACCACTGCGCTCGCACCGATTCTCTCCATCAAGATGGCGAATGCTGCGGATGCAACGACTGGTACGACCTTGATGCCTGCTTCCAACCAAGCTTTCATGTATTTAGATGGATTGCCCGCACCCGTGGTGATGACATCCACTTTCTCTTCGATAACCACTTTCGCAACCTCTTCCGCAAATGGGCTTTGCAACATGATGTTGACACCGAAAGGCTTTTTCGTCATCGTTTTGCATTTGCGGATTTCCTCTCTGACGTATTCCGCATTGGCGTTCATGGCGGAGATGAGTCCTAGTCCGCCCGCTTCTGATACTGCACTGGCCAATTTGGCATCTGAAATCCATGCCATACCCCCTTGGAAAATAGGGTATTGAATACCGATTAAATCACAAATCTTACTTGAAATCATATCTTTATCCTTTAGATTTTTTGTCTTATTAAATTACCATCTCAGGAGACATGCACCGGAGGAGAATCCGGCACCGAAAGCGCTGAATACCAGTATGTCACCCTCTTTGATCATGCCCTGTTTGTTGATTTCATCCAACAGCAGTGGCACGCTTGCGGAGGAAGTGTTGCCTCGCCTCTCGATGTTGTGAGGGAATTTTTCCTCCGGTTGGTCCAGGTGAGATTTTATGGCGTCCACGATGCGCAGGTTGGCTTGGTGTAACAAGAAGAATCTCACGTCTTCCGCTGTTAAGTGCGCCTTGTCCATTACTTCTTGTATGTCATGCGCCGAACTCTGTACGTCTAATTTGAAGACCTCCCTTCCCTTCATCACCAACTTGGCGTATTTCTCCTCTTGTTGGCTGAACGGTGTGGTTACCACTCTCGCATTG
>JAGCGM010000106.1 GCA_017649635.1 Paludibacteraceae bacterium
CGCTCCCCGTTACATCGAGGCACGCCTTTCGAAGTTCGCCCTCGATGTGGTCTTCAGCCCTAAGGTGACGGAATGGAAGGCTTCATACGATGGACGAAACAAGGAGCCAATTACCTTGCCGGTGAAGTTCCCTCTCTTGCTTGCTCAGGGCGTCGAGGGTATCGCAGTCGGCCTCTCTTCTAAGATATTGCCTCATAACTTCAATGAGATACTGGATGCCGCTGTGGCATACCTGAACGATGAACCGTTCGAACTCTACCCGGACTTCCAAACTGGCGGTCTGATCGATGTCTCCCACTACAACGATGGAGAGCGTGGCGGTAGGGTGCGTGTCCGTGCGAAAATCAGCAAGATTGACAATAAGACATTGGTCATCAACGATATACCATACGGTAAGACGACGAGTGTGTTGATCGATTCTATCCTGAAGGCGAACGAGAAGGGTAAAATCAACATCCGCAAGGTGGAGGATAACACGTCCGACCATGCGGAGATCATCATCCATTTGGAGAGCAAGACCTCGTCCGACAAGACGATCGACGCGCTCTATGCTTTTACGGATTGCGAGGTGAACATCTCGCCTTGCTGTTGCGTCATCCACGACAAAAAACCTATGTTCACCAATGTCTCGAGCATGTTGAAGATGTCGGTGGATCGTACGAAGGATCTGTTGCGCCAGGAGTTGCTCATCCAACGTGGGGAGTTGCTGGAGCAGTTGCACTATTGCTCGTTGGAGAAGATATTCATCGAGGAGCGCATCTACAAGGACAAGAAGTTCGAGGATAGCAAGAACGTTGATGCCGCCTTGGATCATATCGCCACCCGCTTGGAGCCGTTCCGTTCGCTGTTCGTTCGGGATGTGACGAGGGAAGACCTGCAGCGTCTGTTGGAGATCAAGATGGCACGCATCCTCAAATTCAATTCGGACAAGTCGGAGGAGCAGATCGTCGCGTTGAAGCAACAGATCGAGAGCGTGGATTACAACCTGGAGCACCTTGTCGCATTTACCATCGCTTGGTATAAGTCTTTGAAGAACAAGTACGGAGAGAAATACCCTCGTCTGACGGAGATCCGCAACTTCGAGACGATTGAGGCCTCCAAGGTGGTCGAGGCGAACGAGAAACTCTATGTGAACTGGGCGGAGGGCTTCGTCGGAACGGCCTTGAAGAAGGACGACTTCGTATGCAACTGCTCGGATATCGATGATATCATCCTCATCCATAAGGATGGTAAGTATCAGATCATCAAAGTGCCTGACAAGAAGTATGTGGGCAAGGATATTATCCATGTGAACGTCTTCCGAAAGAATGATAAACGGACGGTCTATAACGTGGCTTACCGAGATGGAAAGACTGGCTTCAACTATATCAAACGCTTTGCGATAACGGGCGTTTCAAGGGATAAGGACTATGATATCACGCAGGGTACGCCTGGTTCGAAGATATTGTACTTCTCCGCTAATTCCAATGCGGAGGCGGAGACGATACATGTGGTGCTGAAGCCTCGCCTGCGCCTGAAGGTATCGGCTTTCGACCGTGATTTCGGCGAGATAGCCATCAAGGGTCGTCAGTCCATGGGTAACATCCTGACCAAGAACGAGGTGATGAGGATTACACTGAAGCAGCGCGGTTCTTCCACGTTGGGCGGACGTTCCGTATGGTTCGACAGGGATGTGCTTCGTTTGAACTATGACGGAAGGGGAGAGCCTCTTGGCGACTTCCAGTCGGAGGATAAGATCCTTGTCGTTTCGTCCAAGGGCGAATATTACCTCTCCGGTTTTGAGGATACCAATCACTTCGACGAGGATGTCATGATTGTGGAGAAATTCGACCCGGAGAAGATATGGACGGTGGCTCTCTTCGATGCCAACGAAGGCTTCAAATACTTGAAGCGTTTCCGCTTCGAGGTGACGAGCAAGCGGCAGAACTTTATTGGAGAGAATCCGAAGTCGGTGATGTTGCTGATCACGGATACTTATTACCCTCGCTTGAAGCTCGTCTTTGGCGGAAAGGATGCGCATCGTGAGCCGTTGGAGATCGATGCGGATGAGTTTATCGGAGTGAAGGGTATGAAGGCGAAAGGCAAACGGTTGCATACGTGGGAGATCCAAAAAGTGGAAGAGCTGGAGCCGTTGCGTTTCCCTGAGAAGGTGGAGGAAGATGCCTCTGAGGCGGGTGAGCCGGAGGAGGACGCTTCCCAAAATACGGACCAACCAACTTTGTTCTAACATATATTATGCAGATGAGACGCCTATTTTTCATATTATCGTTTCTGGTGATGGGAATATCCTCATACGCGGTGAATCTGGAGATGTACGAGAAATTGTATCCGGGTTGTGTGGACAATGAGGAGTCGACCATTTACGGTGGCACGTATGGCGCATGGCCTAAAAACCTTATTTTGCCGGAGTTCCCCGATGGTGGGGATGTGGAGTTTACCCGCTTCATCTATAATAACTTGACCTATCCTGAGGTGACGGAGGCATTTGATAGTGTGACGAAGCAACCCATATTGGCGAGGGGAGTCGTCGCTGTTCAGATTGTCATTGACAGGTGCGGAAGGGCTACGCGGCAGGAGATCGTCCAGTCCATGAACGATGAGTATGATGAGGAGGCCCTGCGTATCATGAATGGTTTGCCGGTGTTCAAGCCGGGAGAGATGGATGGTGTCAGGGTGAAGGTGGCCTTCATCGTCCCTGTGAAATTCTCGAGGACCCATCTTCCTCCTAAGGCGGATCAGGTTATCGAATTTGATGAAAACTATAATTTTGATGATTGGTGATGAAACAAACACGTTTGTTTTTAGTGGGTTACATGGGATGCGGGAAAACGCATACCGCTAAGCGTTTGGCTAAAAAGTACGGTATGGACTATATCGATTTGGATCAGTATATCGAGCGTCGATTCTTCAAGACCATTCCGCAGATCTTCGCCGAGAGGGGAGAGGAGGGGTTCCGCAAACTGGAGCACAACATGTTGGAGGAGGTCGCCTCCTTCGAGAACGTCATCATATCCACGGGTGGCGGCGCGGCGTGTTTCTACGACAACATGGACTTGATGAACGCTTCGGGCGAGACGGTCTACCTCCAGGCTTCACCGGAAGGCCTTTTCGCTTATCTGAAGAACGCGAAGGCGGAACGCCCTTTGTTGGCCGGCAAGTCTGACGACGAGATGCTGGCGTTCATCCGCACAAGCCTAGAGACGAGGGAGCCCTACTATCTGAAGGCGAAGCATATCATCGATTCTAAGGATGAAAGCGATGTGCTTTTCGACCAACTGTTGAAATAATACTTGGCTAAATAATTACATATTCATGCAAGAGAAAATTATCGTATTGGATTTCGGTGGGCAATATGCTCACCTGATTGCGAATAGAGTCCGCCGTTTGGGCGTTTTCACGGAGATATGCTCCCCAACCGCTTCCGTCGAGGAATTGGCGGGCGCTAAGGGAATCATCTATAGTGGCGGTCCTTCCAGCGTATATGCGGAGGATGCCCCTGATTATAATCCTGAGATATTGAACATCCCGGTGCCTAAGCTGGGTATCTGCTACGGTCACCAGTTGATGGCCTCTCAGTTGGGCGGTACGGTGAAGCCGGGCAAGGTGAAGGAGTATGGCATCGCGGATCTCCTGCTGAAGGAGCCTCAACATCCCCTTTTGAAGGGTATCCCTGCCTCTTCCCCTATGTGGATGAGCCATGGCGACGCGGTGGAGAAACTGCCTGCGGGTTATAAGATCATCGCCTCCACCAAGGATTGCCCGATCGCGGCCGTCGCTTTGGACGAGCGCAAGATCTATGGCATACAGTTCCACCCGGAGGTGACGCATAGCAAGTTCGGTATGAAGATATTGGATAACTTCATCGATATCTGTGGCTGCGAGCGTACGTGGAACATGAAGAGCTACATGCCGCTGATCTCGGAGAAAATCAAGAAGGAGGTGGGCGACCGCAAGGTGTTCCTGCTGGTTTCCGGTGGTGTGGACAGCACCGTGGCGTTCGTGTTGCTGAACCGTGTGTTGGGCACCGACCGTGTCATGGGTCTGCACATCGACAATGGTATGATGCGCATGGACGAGTCCGCTAAGATCATTGATTTCTTGAAGACTGAGGGCATGCACAACCTGCGTGTGGTGGATGCGACCGACACCTTCCTCGGCAAGCTGAAGGGCATCACGGCTCCTGAGCAGAAACGTAAGATCATCGGCGCCACTTTCTTGGTGGTGAAGGACGAGGAGATGGCTAAACTGAACCTCGACCCTAAGGAGTGGATGATCGCCCAGGGTACCATTTATCCGGATACCATCGAGAGCGGTGGTACGAAGAACGCTGATTTGATCAAGACCCACCACAACCGTGTGAAGGAGGTGATGGACCTGATGGCGCAAGGCTTGTTGCTGGAGCCGTTGGCAGACCTCTACAAGGATGAGGTCCGCATGTTGGGCGAGGAGTTGGGTATTCCTCATAACCTCGTGTGGAGGCATCCGTTCCCTGGCCCGGGCTTGGGCGTGCGCCTGCTTTGCACCGACGGAAAGGGTGAGTTCGCGAAGATGGAGGACGTGCCGGGCTTGGCGGATTATCTGAAAGAGAACCATATAGAGGGAAAGATTCTTCCGATCAAGAGTGTGGGTGTGCAGGGTGATGGACGTACCTATGCGCAACCGTTCCTGTTGACCACGAAGAACCTTACCTGGAAGCAGTGTGAGAAGTTCAGCACCGAGTTGGTGAACCGTTTCAAGGTGATCAACCGTGTGATTTGGCAGGTGGGCGCGGTTTCCGACGAGATGCCTAAGCTGATCGAGCAATATGCTACGAAGCACAACTTCGACGTGCTGCGTAAGTTCGATAACATCTGTACGGAGTTCTTGCAGGAGAACAACCTCTACGAATCCATCTGGCAGATGCCGGTCGTTTCGGTTCCGTTGACGGTGGCCGACAAGCCATGCATCGTGATGCGTCCGGTGAACAGCTCGGAGGCGATGACCGCCAACTTCGCTGAGATCGACCAGCAATTGTTGGCAGGTCTGTGGGGCAGGTTCGTGGCGGAGGGTGCCGGCTCGTTGTGGTACGACGTGACGCACAAGCCTCCGGGAACGATCGAGTGGGAGTGATTTGAATCCTAAGATATTATGCATCCCCATTGTCAGAGAGTCTGGCGATGGGGATGTTTCGTTTCTTGTAGGGGCAAAAAAACTTTTGCCCTGGGCCTATCCATAAACATATTTTGTTACTATTTCGTTTTTATTTGTACATTTGCATATTTAACGTTTCGAAATGTGTGACAGATTCTCATGGCAGACTGGAAAGAGAAAATAAGGAAGATATGTACCAACAAGTGGTTTGAGTTGGTGATCACGATCATCATCATCGTGAATTCTGCCCTTATCGGTGTGGAGACGTACATGAAGTCTCCCGTCATCTCGCATGTGCAGGATATCATCTTAGGCATTTTCACCATTGAGATCATCATGCGTTTCATCGCCGCAAAGGATGTGCGCACGTTCTTCCGGAGCGGGTGGAACATCTTCGACCTCTGCTTAGTGATCATCAGTTACGTGCCGGAGACGATGATGCCGAACTCCTCCGCCATGATGGCCCTCCGTGTGTTGCGTGTGCTTCGTGTGTTACGCCTGTTGCGCGCCTCCAAGGAGATCAAGCTGATCGTCACCGTCCTGCTGAAATCAATCACGTCCATGTTCTGCAACATGCTCCTCTATCTGATCTTTATCTATTTGTTCGCCATCGTCGGTGTCGGTCTTTTCCGTATGCCTGACCCGCAGACGTTGAGCGGCGAGGAGGCTGTGCGGTACGAGGAGTTTGTGCGTGTCGCGCCTAATAACCCTCACAATTCGTCCGACCCATACGGTTCCCTGGACGAGGCCATGTTCACGCTTTTCCGTGTCATGACGGGGGAGGATTGGACCGACCTGCGCTATAACCTTGTGACGGCAAGCGAGATGGGCGTCATCAAGACCCCGACCGTGGTGGTGACGCTCTTCCACGTCTTCTGGTTCATCATCGCCGCCTTCCTTCTGTTGAACTTGGTGACAGGCGCCATCCTCAACAATTACCAGAAGGAAAGGAGCCGGCAGGATGTGCATGGACCTGATAGTGATGAGGATTAATAGCCTCGCTCCCTTTTTTGCTGATTAAATGTAAGTTGTTGATTATAAATTTAATGATTGAAACATGAAACGATTCTTACTGTGTATGTCGTTATTCTTCTCCTGGGGTTGTTTCCAAAATCTTATGGCGGAGGATTTGGATGTGTTGGTCGTCGAGCTGAAGTCTGACATCTCCTATAAATTTTCGTTGAATGAGCCTCCTCGTTTTTCGCTGAACGATGGGCGGATGGAGGTTGTCGGGGATGTGGAGACCAGCTTTGAGGTGTCGAATGTCCGCCAAATCTACTTTGCGCCGTCTGCATCGGTGGGTGTCTCTAAGAATGAGGCGAAGTCTGATGTGACGCTCTTCTATGAGGACAATAGCCATGTGCGCGTCGAAGGTGTTCAGCCTGGTTCCGTGGCCTATCTCTATGCGGCGGACGGAAAACTGCTCGGGGAGAAATCGGCGAGTGGAAACGCTGTGGAGGTTCAGTTGCCTAATGAGGCGGGGATCTATATGTTGCAGGTGGATGGTAGAACGTTTAAAGTTAGGAAGAGATGAAAAAAGAGATACTACTTTGTGGAGCATTGATGCTTTCCTTGGCGAGCCAAGCGGAATCATTCATGCGTGTGGAGCTTGCGGATGGAACGTTTGTGGACTATAAGGGAGATAATATCAAGAATGTCACATTTGAGACCACCGATAAGACTGGATCCATTCAAGGCAAAAAATATGTGGATTTAGGATTGTCCGTGAAGTGGGCGGCCTATGACGTCGGTTCGGACAACGCGAACGAGAACGGCAGTCGGTTTGCTTGGGGATTGACCACCCCTACGACGGAGACGCAAGTGCCATGGTCGGAGTACAAATATTTTGACGAGGAGAATAATGATGCTCCGTTGACGAAATATTGTGAGAATGAACGTTTCGGAAAGGTGGATTCCTTGAATGTCTTGGAGGCTATCGACGATGCGGCTTCTGTCCTTTGGGGCGATGAGTGGCGTATGCCGACGAAGGCTGAGGTGGCGGAGCTCATCCGGGTATGTCATGCCGCGGTCGTCCGTAATAATGGTGTCCTTGCCAACCGGTTCACCTCCGATGAGGCGGGGTATGAGAATGTCGCATTGACCTTCCCTTATTCCTCCGGATTGTCCAACTATTGGACATCCTCGTTGTATGAGACGAATAGCATCTTGGCGTATTACTATCAGATGGTCGATTTCACGTCAGGCTCTTCGACTATAGAATCAGCGATAGGTCCTAAGGGCATGGGAAGGGGAGGAACGGCTTTCGTCAGGGCCGTGTCCACGTCCGAGAACGTGAAGAAAGATTCTACGGTGGTTATCCACCTGAATAATGGCGAGGCGGTGGAATATCTTTCCGATCAAGTGAAGAACCTCTTTTTCTATGATTCGGAAGCATCCTCCACAAGCCAGGAGACCGGCTCTTTGGATGGCTATGGGTATGTTGATTTGGGCTTGAGCGTCTTGTGGGCGACCCATAACGTAGGTGCCTCTTCGCCAGCAGGAAGAGGAGGATTGTACGCTTGGGGCGAGACGGAGGAGGAAGTGGGTGATACTTCTGTCTTGTATGCTACGGCGTATTCGGCTCTCCAGTATAAGTATTCGTTGGATGATAAGATTGACTCTGTTTCCAAATATTGTGTCGTGGATACTTTCGGTGTCGTGGATAATCTGGTGCGGCTTGAGGCGTCGGATGATGCCGCCAGTGTGAATTGGTCATCTAAATGGAGAATGCCTACCGTTGAAGAGTTGAGCGAGCTGATGGAGAATTGCTCAGTTCTTTTCACGGACGATTATGAGGGCACTGGTGTCAGTGGCATATTGTTGACCAGTAAGGTGCCGGGATATACCGACCGATCTATTTTCTTGCCGGGAAATGGCTATATCCAGTATGAACAAAAACCGACTGACGCAGAGGGTAAAGAATTGGCCGATCCATATTATTGGTCTTCTTCTTTGTGTGAGGCTCGTTGTTGGCTTGCATGGCAAATGACCTTTTCGCTGAATCGTGGGTGGAAAGAGATAACTTTCCCAAGAACCATCGGTGCATCGATACGTCCCGTGGCAGATAAGTGATAATCATCTAAATGTATAGTGTATCATGAAGAAGTATTTAATTCTAAACGTTTTTATGCTCTGTGCGACGCTTTCGTTCTCACAGAATGATGTGACTTTGGGCATGCGTATCGCAGCCCTGCGCTATCCGGAGGTGGGTGTGCCTCAGGAAAACCTTATGCCAGTTGTGGCGAGTGGTAAGATTGGTTTCGTCAATCATGACGGAGAGTTGGTGCTGCCTCCTACTTATGACAAGGAGAGGGACATCGAGTCGTACCGTTTCCGCGACGGCCTTATGATCGTGAAGAAGAGTGGCAAGTATGGCTACTTGAACACGAAGCTGGAGGAGGTGATCCCTTGCCAGTTCGAGGAGGCCAGACCGTTCGATGACGGATTGGCCGCTGTGAAGAAGGATAAGATGTGGGGATTCATCGATAAGAAGGGAGAGAACGTGATACCTTTCGGCTACAAGAGGGTATGCTCCTTCTCCTTCGGATTGGCCGCTGTAGTGGGCGACCAGGACTCTATCGGCTTCATCGATAAGTTCGGTATCATAGCCATTCCTTTCCAATTCGACAATGCGGGCCAACCTGCCTTCATGGAGGATTGCCGTTGC
>JAGCGM010000107.1 GCA_017649635.1 Paludibacteraceae bacterium
AGATCGCTGGAATCTTGCGCATAAGCGTTCGCAAGCACCAACGACATCATCATCGCAATAAACCTTCTACTTGTTTTCAACTGCATATTCATCTTTGTCTAAAATTTATCTAATTATTTTTCTATCAATAAATTACAAATCCGCCCCAAAGGTTAAGGGGACTTGGTCCAGCACCATCATCAGGGCAAAGCCCAGAGCGAATCCGATGGTGCCAAGGTTAGAGTGTTTGCCCTGCGACGCCTCAGGGATGAGTTCCTCTATGACCACATAGAGCATGGCTCCGGCGGCGAAGCTGAGCAGATAGGGCATGGCCTTCGTGGCGAACGAGGCCAGCAGTATCACCAAGGCTCCGCCGATGGGCTCCACCACCCCGCTCAACGTGCCTACGCCAAAGGCTTTGAGGCGGCTGTTGCCCGCACTGCGGAGGGGCATCGATATGATGGCGCCTTCCGGGACGTTCTGAATCGCGATGCCCAAGGAGAGCGCCAACGCCTCCGCCATGCTGAACTGGGAGGATGAGGCCCCAGCGATCGCCACGCCCACCGCCATCCCTTCCGGAAAGTTATGGATGGTCACCGCCAACGCCAACATGGTGGTCCGGGAGAGTTTGCTCATGGGTCCCTCCTGCCCTCCCTTAGGATGCATGTGTGGAGTGGCGAGGTCGATCAGGAAGAGGAAGGCGAACCCTCCCAACAACGCTAATGTGACAGGCCCGATCTCCCCCATCTCAAGGGCAGGGATGATCAAAGACCAGACAGCGGCCGCCACCATCACACCAGAGGCGAAACCCAGCAACGCCTTCTGAGGCAGTTCGGGTATCTCTTTCTTCATGAAGAAGACAAAAGCCGCTCCTAATGTGGTGCCTAAAAACGGAATCAGCAGGGCTACGACGATGGCAGTCATAAGTGCTCGTCGTTAGGTCATTGTCCCTTCATCTCACGACGTGAGAAGAGGAACAGATAGATGCCCGCCACGATCATCACGGGATGGATCATCAACTGGACAGGATTGAACTCAGCGATGAGCTCCGACGCATGCAGGATATTGAATACCATCATCAGAGTGGCAAGCACCATGTTGATGAGACGCATCGTCTTGTTCGAACGATACTGCATGCATAAGAGTCCACACATCGGAATGAGGAATGATAGGCATATCATGAAGGCGATCATCCCCACGGAGGCCTCACCCGTCGCATCGGGCATCGCAATGTTCGCCCCCCAAAAGGCAGGCAACATGTCAGCCAACATGTGCATGGCGAAACCCACCATGATCACTACCCACATAAATGACACTTTACTTATTTCTTTTTCCATGACTTATTGTTATTAACCATTTGACTATAATTGAATTCAATTTCCACTGAGTTTTTCGGGCGCAAAAGTAGAGGTTTGGCAGGCGGGCGGGAATCACCATAAATGAGTATTTTCAGGGGCTTATTCACCATTTTTGCGGGTCATGTCCATGCGCAGCCTCCCCTGCCCCTCCGCAAGGAAATATATCGGAGGAGGAATCACCAAGAAAGCAGGGAACAAAACAGGCTGCATCCGAACCGTTTCCGTATTTTTTTGTATCTTGCAAAAATTTTTATGGATAGATTTATATTCAATCACAACAACCGGCAGATCATGAAGAAGATAATCACTTGCTTATTGGCCACCTTAGGCCTGACGACAGCCTGCAGCCAGCAGAAAACAGAGGAGGTGGATGTGTTTCAAACGAAGAGTGGCAAGAGCGTCACCTTCCATGCACTGGTCCACGCCAGCATCCGCATCCAGTACGACGGCAAAGAGATTGAGATAGACCCGGTGTCCAAACTGGGCGAGCGGACAATCCCCTACGCCACCATGCCCAAGGCGGATTATATCTTCGTGACCCATGAGCACTTCGACCACTTCGACAAGGAGGCGATCGCCACGCTCTCTTCCGACAAGACCAAGCTCATCACCAACCAACGGTGCGCCGAGATGCTCGGCAAGGGCCAGGCGATGGCCAACGGAGAGACGCTCCGCCTAACGGATGACATCACGGTCGAGGCGGTTCCAGCCTACAACACCACGGAGGGCCACCAACAGTTCCACCCGAAAGGGAGGGACAACGGCTTCATCCTCACGATCGACGGACTGCGGATCTACATCGCAGGCGACACGGAGGATATCCCTGAGATGGCGGACATCAAAGAGATAGACATTGCCTTTTTGCCTTGTAATCAACCTTATACGATGACGACCGACCAACTGGTGCGCGCGGCGAAGATAATCAAGCCAAAGGTGGTGTTCCCTTACCACTACAGCCAGACGGACGTCAACCAACTACCCGCCCAACTGAAGGACGAGGGGATAGAGGTCCGCATCAGGCATTATGAGTGATACCCCTTTACGAGACAGACTTCCTAACGCCTGACCATATTTTTTTGAACAGAAAATATTCCACTACCGTAGCCAGTGCCGATAATACCAAAGCGATAAGCGTTTTGATGACGTAGAGATTCATGCTGTACATCTATAGGCAGTTCTGAGAGTGATGACATTTCGGTAATTGTTGTGTCATTGGCTTGTTTGTCGATAAGCAAATAAGAGCTATCTGTTGCCATAACAAGATAGCGGTCGTATGCGGCTATCGAGTCGATAGCATACGAGCATTTATTATTTCTATGACATTTCTCATAGGAGTTCTTAATTGTAGAAAACTCTCCGTATGGGGTAGGTACTTCGATTAGCGGTGTATCATCATATAAATCGTAATGAATACCAAACCAACCCTCAATGGTATCGGCGTTTAATAGGTAAATAATCATAAAATTATAGATAAACACAGGTGCAATGATAACGTTTCGTAGAGTGTTTAGACCCTCTGTTAATGGAAATTCCATAGGCCAACACTGTGCCAAGCACAAGGGGAAATAATACTAATATGGTACTTCCGGCAGGTCCCCATAAGGTCATAAATATCAACATAAAGAGAGCGTAGGCAAGTCCACTGGTTAAAATCAAGGAGGCAATGAAAAAAATAATGCTTTTTAAAAGACGTTTGCTGTCAGTACTCCTCTTTCTATAAAAACGGACTGCACCTGTCGCTAATATAGCATTGGGAGGAGTAATAAATAATAGAATAGCAATAGCATATTTGTCAAAACACACTATACTTGGAAAAAGTTCTGCTATTATAACCCATAGCGCCGTAATTGAATATTTGAGAATTCCTTTAAGCATTTAATAGTCCTAACATAAATAATATGGCATCCATCAATCTGGTTTTATGTCCTTGGTTTCGTCGTATTCCTAGTGTAAAGAAGGTCGTAAGCATTTACAGCAACTGGCTGCGAATATGCAAATATATATCAGGAAAACGTCTTGAAAAATAATCAGGCAATTGTTCGCACATCAGCTGTGTTTCTCCATCCTCTATTTGGAGAAGATTTGTATATACCTCGTTATTTACAGAATTATCCACGAAAAGAATCCTATCAAAAAAAGAGTGGTAAAGATTCAAATTTTTGTATCCCTCCTTCCATTTCAAATCTATAGTTTCGTTGTCAACAAAATGTCCATGGAACTCTGATCTGACAAGGACTCTCTCCCTTGCGATTTCTTGATTGTCTAAACAAAAGAAAATCATGTTTAACGTATAACCCTGCTCTTTATAGATTGTTGGCCAATGCAAGGGGAAAGTGTCAAAATTCGTTTCATAACAAAAATCCAGTTTATGGTTCAATGATTCTTTTACTTGCTCCTCGAACAATTGCGTAGTCATATTCCTCGCCATCTCGTCTCTAAACTCACACTCTTGCAAAGAAGAATATATATGCAGATAAACTTTGTCATAGTCAAAAGAGACAAGACCCTCTCTCAGGAAAGAAGAAGCAAACGTGGACTTTCCCGACCCGTTACAGCCAGCTATTACAGTAAGTGTCGGCATTAATACCCTTTGATTTTTTTGTTAGAGAGTCGGTTCTCCCGTTTTCTTATGGCATAAAGTTCATTACGAGGGATCACTATGCTGTTGAGTATTTCCTTCGCTTTACTCATCTGAAGAGCAATAGGCACTCCGGTGATGATTCTATCCTTGGCATTTGTTGTCATATACTACGTTTTTCATTGTCAATCTTCTAAACACAAAAATAATCACATCACATCAAAACACCAACCTGTAACTAAAAAATATTCTCTAAGTTCCAATCAAAGCAAAAATATTTATTTTACCTGTAATATGGTCCTTTTCATGAGCCTCTCCTAATCTTTGACCATATTTTTTTAAACAGAAAATATCCCAGTGCAGTAACCAAAGCGGATAACGCCAAAGCGAGGAGGACTTTGATGACGTAGAGATGATTATCGTGGTGGATACGCCAATATAAATCTTTGATATATTTTGGAGCTGAAGCAAAACTCATTTGTTGCACATCCACAGGCAAGTCGGTGAGTGATAATATCTTGATGGCTTTTTCCCCTTTAACTCGTTGATCGATGAGTAAATAAGAACTGTCAGCAGCCATAACAATATACTGGTCGTATTCTGCTATCGAGTCGATGCCACCACTAGAAAACCATGGTCTATCATCATCATATCGGAAGAAACTATATACAGGTTGCTCGTTAACTGTGGAAAATTTTCCGTATGGGGTAGATGCTTCGATTACAGCTTCATCGTCAAAAAAAGAATTTTGAATGCCGAACCATCCCTCAACGATGTCAACGTTTATAAAGTAAATGACCTGAGAATTAAAGAGAATCATAAACACGATGCCTCCTTTTCGTTTGAGACACTCGAGACCTTTGATTTTGGAGATCACATGACAGGTCAACACTGTACCAATAAGCGGCAAAATACATAATGCCAGCAATACTATTATTATAGTAAACAACAATTCCGACATAACTGTCCAAACCTTAAAATCCGTTTGTGGCAAAAGTAGCGGAAATTAGATCTATTTATATTTTTCTATCTCCTCGACTCTCTGAGGCGAATAAAATTCCAGGGTGACACGTATGTTTTGTTCGTAATCGAGCAAAGTCTTGTTATTGGGCACCTTAGGCTCCTTGCCTCCACAGCCAATGAATTTAACTCTTTCAGGATCCACGCCGCGGTCGACAAGTGCTTGGCGGATATATTTCGCTCTTTCCCTTGATAGTCTGCGCATTAAGTGTTCCACACCATCACAACTACCCGTATGTCCCACCACAAGAAACGTATCAGCAGGGAATCTAGAGATAAACTCGGCCATCTCGTCAAACTGTACCGAATCTTGAGGTGACATGATCTCAATATTATAATAACTCCACTCGAATTTCACCGAGGAAGAATCCTCCTTCATAAGTTCTTCTTGTGCTATAGCCACCTGAAAAGTGGTGATGGCAAATAAGCCGACTAAAACTTTCTTCCAGAGATTCATAACTAACTTTCCTCAAGAAATTTTACTCCTCTTCCACCAAACGTTCCTTCAATTGTTGATACTCCTCCAGCAAATCCCACAATCCATCTTCACTGAGCACGCCACGCTTGAGGTCGGCCGGCAGCTTGCCCTTCTCGTCGGCCTCGAAATCAGCGCGCCAATTGGTTTTGTAGTAGTTGTCCAGCTCGTCGATGGTGGGTTGCAGCGCCTGGAAATCTGCGATCGCCTGTCGCAATTGACGGACCACCTCATTGCTTTTGTCAAAGAGGTTCTCCATATGAGTGATACGTTCTTTCCGTGTCATATCCGTTTGATGTTTATAACACAAAGATATAAATTCTTGGGAGGAACGGCACAGGGAAACCTATGGATTGTTCAGCAGTCCACGCAGAAACTCCAACCGTCTCTCTTCCGTCCATTTCTCCGCCCGGGAGAGGGAAAAATAGCTGACATTACCGTTCTTTTCACCCAACAGGAAGTACATGTTAACTTTTGTTCCATCTGTCGAGCCGTAGATCCTGAAAATCATATATTGTTTTCCCTCATTCTCCTCAAGGATCTCATGTTGCAGGCCAAGCGTCTTCTCGAAG
>JAGCGM010000108.1 GCA_017649635.1 Paludibacteraceae bacterium
AAATAGTAAGGTATAATGGCATTTAACTTTATCACTGCCGAGGAGGCAGCGTCTTACATTAAGAACAATGATGTGATTGGCATCGGTGGTTTCTCATCGGTGGGTACGGTCAAGGCTGTGACTACCGCTCTCGCGGAGAAGGCGGAGGCGGAGCATGCGAAGGGAAATGAGTTCAAGGTTGGCATGATCACCGGTGGTTCGACGGGTGACCAGATCGATGGAGCCCTCTCCCGCGCGAAGGCAGTGAAGTTCCGTACGCCTTTCCAGTCAAGCAAGTATATGCGTGATGCGATCAACAAGTGCGAGGTGCAGTATTTCGACATGCACTTGTCCCACGTGGCGCAGGATCTCCGTTATGGATTCCTCGGCCCAGTTGATTATGCGCTTATCGAGGCGGCTGACATCACGGACAAGGGCGAAATCGTCTTGACGACTTCCGTGGGTATCACCCCTACGTTGGTGGAGAAGGCTAAGAAGGTCATCATCGAGTTGAATGCGCATCATCCTGCGAAGATCAAAGGAATGCACGACTTGTATGAGCCGGTTAACCCTCCTCACCGTCGTGAGATCCCTATCTATACTCCATCCGACCGTATCGGTACCGCCACGTTGAAGGTAGACCCTTCCAAGGTGATCGGTGTCGTGAAGACGGACATGAAGGATGGTATCGCTCAGTTCACGCCAGTGGATGCTGTGACCGCTAAGATCGGAGAGAACGTGGCCAACTTCCTGTTGAGCGAGCTCCGCAAGGGTATCATCCCGAAAGAGTTCTTGCCGTTGCAGTCTGGTGTCGGAAACATCGCCAATGCGGTGTTGAGCTCCCTTGGCAACTGCGACGATATTCCGTCGTTCACCATGTTCACCGAGGTGATCCAGAACTCCGTGATCGATTTGATGAAGCGTGGACGTATCACGTTCGCCAGCGGTAGTTCCCTGACCTTGTCGGACGACGTGCTGATGGATGTCTATGCGGACTATGATTTCTTCAAGGATAAATTGATGCTCCGTCCTCAGGAGCTTACCAACAACCCTGAGTTGGTTCGTCGTTTGGGTGTCATCGCCATCAACACGGCGCTTGAGTTGGATATCTTCGGAAACGTGAACAGTACGAACGTGTTGGGCCAGAAGATGATGAACGGTTTGGGTGGTTCGGCGGATTTCGCCCGCAACGCATTCCTCTCCATCTTCACTTGTCCTTCCGTCGCTAAGGGTGGCGTGATTTCCGCTATCGTGCCGATGGCGAGCCACATCGATAGCTCCGAGCACTCCGTGAAGGTGATCGTCACCGAGCAGGGTGTCGCTGACTTGCGCGCGAAGTCTCCGTTGCAGAAGGCTGAGACGATCATCGAGAACTGTGTTCACCCAGACTACAAGGAGTTGTTGTGGGATTACCTCAAGTTGGCCGCCGGCAAGTGCCACACGCCAATGACGCTCTCCAAGGCGTTGAGGATGCATATCGCCTTCGAGGAGACGGGCGACATGCGTAACACCAAGTGGGATTGATAGTTGTTGTCTTTTTTGTTGAAATATTTTTGTAACTTCGCGACATCGTAGTGTCTCGAAGCACAAACGAAAGGGATGCTATGGTACATGGCATCTCTTTTGTTTTTTTATAACGTATTACTTGATAAGATTGAAATCCGATGAAAAAACTTTTGCTTTTGCTCTGTTCTTTTTGGCTGCTGTCGGCCACTGGCCTCATGGCACAGGTGCGTGTCCCCTTTACGATGGACTCGAATATCTTCTATGGCGCATACGTGACGACAGGAGGAAAGTACAACTATGAGTGGACGGATGGCCAGATAAGGATATGGTCGGGAGGTTTGCTCGAGGCTGGTTGTGGGTTCTGCTGGGACGATCGTTTTTTCACCGTGGAAATAACGGGGGTGCCGGATATTGTCAGTTTCACCACCTCTGCCTCCGCTTTGGCCACAGCCTTAGGCGAAACGGATTGGAAATTGGAGGAGAGTGCGGATGGCGAGTCGTGGCAGACGCTCTGGACCAGCTCAAGCCATGACAACAACGTCTCTGAACGTCTGAACCCAAATACGAAGTATGTCCGTCTGCATTATGGTTTGAACTATTCCGGCTATGTGAAGAATTTCTCCATCTCTGCCCGTCACCATGTGACATTTCGGGCGGATGGCGAGACGCTTGGTGTGTTTGGCCCTTTCGGGAAGGATGAGTCACTCGGAACGATTGTGGCACCGACCCCAGAGAAGGCATGCCGTGATTTTGTGGGATGGGACGGCGCTTTGCCTGCTAAAATGGGGAACGAGGACATTGTCCTGAATGCCTTGTTCGAGGAGAAGGAGTATAGCGCCACGATACGTTTCTCCAATGAGGCGGAGAACATAGCCTTGGCGGATTCCGTGATCTCTTTCAAGTGCGGTTCCTCCATCACTGTGGATGGGGCTACCGTGGAAGGCTTCACGTTCGTGGGGTGGGCGCCTGAACTGCCATCCGTCGGATCGCCTGAGATGGACGGACAGACCTTTGTGGCGCAATGGGCCCGTAATGTATATAAACTGAATTATATCGACGGAGCAGACACCTCTTCCGCCAGCGTTGAGTATGGCAGATCCATCCCGGAGTTGACAAAGCCTGAGAAGGAAGGCTATACTTTCGTCCAATGGGTTCCTTCCCTGCCGGAGACCATGCCTTCCCATGATGTGTCCGTTTCCGCGGATTGGAGAGTGAACAAACATTCGCTTACCCTGCACGTGACGGAGGACAGCGTATTGACCGATTCGTTGGACTATGGGGCGGCGTTCCTCCTGCCGATTCCTTCTCGCCGTGGCTATACGTTCGACGGGTGGAAAGATTTGCCGGAGTCCATGCCAGACCGTGATGTGGACGTGTGGGCGCAGTGGATTCAAAACGAGTACCGTTTCTCTGCCGTCGTGGCGGGCGACACGCTCCTCTCCGCATTTCACCATATGGGTGATACCATCCAACTATCCGACACGTTCAGGGTCTACGGATATTCCATCGTCGGATGGGAGCCTTCCCTGCCTGCCGCCATGCCAGACTCCGATTGGGCGGTCACGGCACTCCTGAAGGCAAACAGCCATTGGCTCACGGTCCGTGTAGACTCCGTGACGACCTACTCCGAACAGGTTGATTTCGCCACCCCTATAGATATGGATCTTTTGGTTCCCGCGGATTCCGCCGGGGTGGCCTTCGAATGGATCTCGGAGCCGATCACCTCGATGCCGGATAGCGATGTCGTCTTGTTAGGCAAGTATGTGAACCAAAAATATCCGTTGAGAATCTATGATGACGAACTCGTTTGGGTGGATACGCTCTGCCCGTACGATGATTCCTTGGCTCTTCGCGAACCAGTGAAGCGTGGCTATCATTTGACCAACTGGGATGAGGTCCCTTCCTTCATGCCCGCTAGTCCGGTGGAGGTGCGCTTGGTGTGGGAGAAGAACACGTATGCGATCGCTCTGGAGGTGGACAATGATACACTATGGACGAATACGGTGGCATATGCCGATACCATCGCTTACCCTGTATTCCCTGATAGTATAGGCTATCGTTTGTATTGGACGGCTGAGTTGCCGGTTGTGATGCCCGATTCAGATGTGTTGGTCCGTGGATATTGGGACGAGTACAAGTGGCTGTGCCGTTTGGTGGACCGTGATACCGTGTTGCTTTCGGACTATTACCGTCCGGGGGAAACGATTGCAGGTGTGGCGGACCCTGTCAGGGAAGGATATACCTTCGCCGGGTGGTCGCCGGAAATACCTGTGCTGATGCCCGATTCGGACTTCAGCGCGATAGCCCAGTGGAATAGAAACACCTATCCATTCCGCGCCTTCTTGGATGCGGATACGATAATCGACACGGTTTATTATTACGACGACACGATAGTGGCGCCATACATCCCTGAGAGAGTAGGGTACACGTTGGTTCAAGACATCTGTCCGGCCCGTATGCCGGCGCATCCGGTGGAACTTAGTTATGCTTGGAGCGTGAACCACCATCGTTTGGTGTTGAAGGATGGTGAAGAGGTGCTGCTCGATTTGTTGTACGGTTATGGAGACCAGTTGCCAGACAGTACGCTTTCCCGCACGGGGTACAGCTTCGCCGGGTGGCAACCCGAGTTGCCCGCGACCATGCCCGACACGGACATCGTCTCCGTTGCGGTGTGGGACATAAACCATTACAAGTTGGTCGTGTTGGTGGATGGAGATACCATGGACATCCCGTATGCCTATGATGATGCAGTCGTCGCATTGGATGTGCAAGGGAAGACGGGCTATCGTTTCGAGTGGTTGGATTCCTTCCCTGCCCGTATGCCTGCGGAGGATGTTACGGTCCGTGGACACTATTCGCCGTTGAGTTATCCGTTCGTCGTGGTGGTGGATGGAGACACGTTGGTGTCGAAGACCTATCTTTTCGGCGAACTGGTTGAAGTGCCGGCGGCGCCACAGAAGGAAGGCTATTCGTTCGTGGGATGGAAAGATAGTGTGCCAGCGTATATGCCGGCGCACCCGTTGCGTTTGGAGGCGGTATGGGAGGCGAATCGATACCGGTTGCAATTGGTGGACATGGATTCCGTGGCGCTTGACACGACAATCGTCTTTGGCGGCGCATTGCCGCAGTTCCCTGAACTTGTCAAGGAAGGTTACACGTTCATGGGATGGGACGACACCTTGGCGGTCATGCCATCTAGGGACGTGGAAGTCAATGCGTTGTGGAAAACGAATCGTTATTGCGTCACCTTGATGATTGTTTCCGCATCGACCATGAAGATGTTGGAGTTGCCGAGGAAGGTGATGTTCGATTATGGGGACACCATAGCGTTTGATGATATTGAGCAGGGGATATATCGGTTCGTCAAATGGAACAATGAATGTCCGGAGACCATGCCAGCTAAGAACTTCGCGTTGATCGCCTTGGTGGATGAGCTTGAATCGCCGACAGGACTCACGCAGTTCACTGCGGAAGAGATATCCTATGTCGTGGTGGATGGCGAGATCCGTTTGTTGAATCATGCGGAGGGCGACGAGGTCTCTCTCTACGACATGCAAGGCAAGCTAGTGTTCCAGGGGAAGTCTTCGGTCATTGGAGTCTCCCGTCCAGGTGTCTATCTGTTGGTGAATAATTTCAAGAAAACGAAAGTTATTGTAAAATAACAAGTTGAGGCAGAAAAGGGAAGGACTCGCGACAGACATTGCGAGCCCTTTTCTTTTGTTGAAAGAATCAAGTGGTTCGATGAAAAAATCTTTTTAGAGTTTTTTACAAAAAAAAGTGGGAAATAACGATATTTAACTTATATTTGCGTTGCTTTATGTTTAATGTGAATAATTCTAAGAATATTTCAATTTGTATTAATAATAGTTATTTAAAAAAGAAGATGAGAAAGGTTTTATTGTCTTTGACGTTGCTCTGTGCTGCAGGGGGACTTATGGGACGTGACATCACGGGTGTTGTCACAGACTCTCAGGGTCCATTGCCAGGAGCCGACGTCGTGGTTCAGGGATCTACTTCTAATTATGAGATCACTGATGAGAACGGAGAGTTTACCATTTCCGTGGAGACTGGTGACGTTTTGGAAATCTCTTCTATGGGATATATCACCAAAACAGTGAAAATTGACTCCAAGAACTCGTATTCGATCAAGTTGGTGACCGAGTCCAAGGAACTTGAGGAGGTAACGGTGAAAGCCGATTACGGAAAAGTGAGAAAGGATGACCAAACGGGTGCGACAGCACAGGTCGATGCTGCCAAGTTGACGAGTGCGCCTACTCCTTCAGTGGAGAATGCTTTGGCAGGTAAGGTGTCTGGTTTGCGTGTGTCTGCAAGTTCAGGACAACCAGGTCAGGCTTCAACCGTCCAAATCCGTGGTCTGGGATCTTTGACGGGAAGTAACGAGCCGTTGTATGTCGTTGATGGTATGCCTATCAACGGTGGAGGTAAGACGGCATCCAACGATAACCCGTTGGCTTCCATCAACCAAAATGATATCCTCACGATCGATGTCTTGAAAGACGCTTCCGCAACGGCCATCTATGGTGCCCGTGCTGCGAATGGTGTCGTGATGATCACCACCAAGAGAGGTAAGAACACGAAGGAGGAGAATCAGGAGAGTTCCACAATTTCTTATGCTGGTCAATTCTCTGTCTCTTCTATCACAGACAAGCTTGACTTGATGAACTTGCAGGAGTTCGCTTCTTACTACACTGATCCATATATTGCTTCAGCATACAACCAGTCGGTGGATAAGGAGTTGGTCGCTCTCGCAAAATATGGAGGTCAGGGAACGGATTGGCAAGACGAGTTGTTCCGTACGGCAATCAGCCATAGCCATCAGGTTTCTTTGACGGGTGGTACAGACAAGACACAGTACGCACTCTCATTGGGTTATATGAACCAGGACGGTATCCTCGTGAATACGGACTTCGAGCGTTACAACTCTCGTTTGAACGTTGAACACCAAGCAAAATCTTGGTTGAGGGTAGGTCTCAACATGGCATACACTCACATGACTCAAACCAAACAGAATGGTTTCGACTTCGCGGACGACAACAAGTTGTCAGGTATCGGTTCAGGTAGTGCGAACGAGGAGGCTGTTTATGTACAGTCTTTGATTTCGAGCCCTGCCACTTCACCTCTCGACTTCAACGGTGGTTACACCGAGTTGGGTGCTGCAAGCCAGGAAATCAAGATCAACCCACTTCGTGAGGCATACTATTCTCCAATCAATTTGAATAAGGATAATGTGACGGGACAAGCGTTCTTCGCCATCGACTTCACAAAAGATTTGAACTGGAGAAACTCATTCGGTGTTGATTATTCCAACTCAGGTGAGAGCCGTTATACGCCGGCAAAGCTTGACGAGACGAACCAACAAGAGTTCATCGATCGTGACAACATGTACTATCGTTTCTGCTCTACGTTGAATTACACATTGCCTCAGCCAAAGGATAGCAAGCACAAGTTGAATGCTTTGTTGGGATATGAGGCATGGAAGGCGACTTGGGAAGGTACTTCCGTTAAGAAGAGCAACTATTTGGATAACTTGAAGTTCATCGACAAGCAATACCAAAACCCGAATTTGGGAGATCCAGAAGGTCCTATCTCCGGTTACAAGGGCGCACAGTCAATGATGTCCACATTCGCTCGTGTGAACTACACGTTCAACAGACGTTATTTGCTCACCGCTACGGGCCGTTTCGATGGTTCCTCCACATTGGCTCCTGAGAATCGTTGGGGATTCTTCCCTTCATTCTCATTGGCATGGAACGCTGACCAAGAGCTCTTCATGAAGAAGATCACTGCGAAGAAGAAGATCACTCAGTTGAAGCTCCGTGCTGGTTGGGGACAAACTGGTAACGCAGGAAACAACATGGGTTATATCGGCTCCTACAGGTCTGTGAATACACAGTACGGTGCTGGTAAGATATACAATACTTGGTTGAACCCTGATTTGATTTGGGAGACGAACTGGCAGGTTAACGCCGGTATCGACGCAAGTTTCTTCAAGAACAGATTGAACCTCACGTTCGATGCATTCTACAAGAAGAACAACGATTTGATCGTGAAGGCTGAGCCTGGTCCGACATTGGCAAGTACCGCTGAGGCTTACCTCTACACTTCTGTCCCTGATATCAATGCAGGTTCTATCAAGAACGTCGGTTTCGATATCACGCTTACTTCCACGAACATCCAAAAGGAGAATTTGGGAGGCCAGCCGTTCACTTGGAACACCGACTTCAACTTCTCATTTGTACGTAATGAGGTGGTTGAGTTGCAGAACGACTCAATCGTGCTTGAGGGAAAACAAAAGTTCAAGACAGCTACTCGTACTTATTGCGTTAGCCGCGTAGGTCATGCTCCTGGTTTGTTCTGGGGTTATAAGACAGATGGTTTGATCCAGAATACGGATCAATTGAATCAACTGAAACGTGCGGATGCTACGGATGTGGGTGACTTCAACTTCGTCGACATCAACTCTGATGGTAAGATCGACGAGAACGATAAGACTTACATCGGTGACCCTAACCCTGATTTCACTTTCGGTTTCGGAAATACACTCAACTGGGGTCCTTGGTCTTTGAATATCTTCTTGACCGGATCTTATGGCAACGATGTTTACAACTTGCTTCGTTCCAAGTTGGAGGGTATGGACCGTGGTGGTATCAACCAGTTGAAGACTGTCCTCAATTGCGCACGTGTGGAGACGAAAGAAGATGGAACGAAGTACATCTCTAATTCATCCACAAATATTCCTCGTCCTAACTCAGTGGCTGAGGGACGTAACGTTGCGAATGTCATTTCTGACCGTTATGTTGAGGATGCTTCGTACGTTCGCATCCAATCAATCGGACTTTCATACGCTGTACCTTTTGATGTTGTGAAGAAGATTGGTTTGCATAACATGAGAGTATCGTTCAACGTTCAAAATGTGGCTACTTTCACCAACTATTCTGGTTTGAACCCAGAGGTTCCAAACATCAGCGCAATCAATCAAGGTGTTGACACTGGTAGCTATCCATTGTCCAGATCTTACGTGATTGGTTTGAATTTTGATTTCTAATTAATAAAGAATTTTCGGTATGAAATTGAATAATTTAAAATATAAATCCTTGTTGTGGGGCCTGGGAGCATTGGCTTTCTGCACGACTTCGTGCAAGGATTTCCTTGATGTGGATGTTTATGACCAGTATAGTACTGCGTCTGTAAACTCTTACAATGACTGTCTCTCTTTGACAAAGCCATTGTATGGTGCTCGTACATGGGCGGAGTATGATAGTAAGTTCTCTTGGTGCGTGAACGAGGGTATCCCTGGAGTCCTGTTCAATGTGTATCAGGAGGAGGGTGCATTGTTCCTGCTCTCTATCGGTGAGGATAACCCGATTCTGTTGGAGGGATATCGTTCCTTGTATTCCGACGTGATTTCAATTAGCAACCAGGTTATTGAGACGGTAGGCGCTTTGGAGACAAATGCTTCTTTGACGGAGGCTCAGAAGAACCAAATCATTGCCGAGGCTCGTTTGTTCAGAGGTTATGCTCATTTCCTTGCGACGGAGTATTTCGGTGAGGTTCCTTTGGTTTTGCATAGCACGGAGGACATTTCTAAGAATGTTGTTCTCCCTTGTGTTTCCCGTAAGACTTTGTACACCGCCATCGAGAGCGATCTCAAGTTCGCTGAGGAGAATTTGCCGAAGTCTTCTAATGACAATTGGAGGGCTACCAAATATGCAGCTAAAGCGTTGTTGGCTAAGCTCTATTTGACGATGGGTTCATGTGTGGCTGACCTTCCTGGAGCTACGTATCCATTCAAGGTTTCTGCCTCTGAATCTCAGGATTACATGAATAAGGTGGTTAGTTTGACTACTGAAGTGATAGACAGCAAGGTGGCTACCTTGGATAGTCACAAGAACATTTTCTCGGCTGAAGGACGTACTGCTCCTTCTGCAGAGACTGTCTTGGCCCTCTATTATAGAATGGGTGAGTATGGTGAAGGTTCCGCTTACCAGGCCCAAATGGCAAATGACGCTTTGTGGAGCCCAGGTTCTGGTTGGGGAGCTGGTAAGGGTATCTCCTATACATTGTACAACTCATTCGCGAAGAACGACCCTCGTTTGTATGAATTGTGTATCGTCAATGACCATGAGTACGTGACGGTTAAGGGAGATAAGTATTACAATGGCCCTAATTCTTCAGAGTATGACGTTAAGGTGGATCATGTGAAAACCGGATCTGATTTCTTGAACTCTGGTCAATGCGTCTTGAATAACGTGAAGAAGTATATTTGGGGTGTTGATGGTACATCTGTGAACAGTGTCGGTATGTCTATCGACCGCCGTGCTGACGTCATTCGTATTTCGGACGTCTATATGATGCGTGCTGAGGCTAAGATGGCTCTTGAAAACATGGATGTTACTGCTAAGTCATCAGTTGGTCTTTCCGATATCAATGCGGTGTTGGAGGCTCATGGCGCAGCTCAGATCACTTCTCCTATCGCTTATTTTGATGACATGGAGTTGCAACCTACTTCATATACCTTTAATGTGAAGGTTGATGATGGCGCTCCGAAAGCGTTCACCATTTCTCCGAAAAAGGCGATGTACCACAACTTGATCCGTACGGACTTTGTTCAACAACGTCGTAAGGAGTTCGCTATGGAGGGTCAAGCATGGTTGGATTTGAAGCGTTTCTTCTATCGCGATCCGAAAAATGCGGAGAAGTTCATGTATCAGATGGACCGTGGAATCCAGTTCTCTAAGAACCCTGAGGTTCAGGAGGAGTCTCTCTTCGAAACCGAAACTGGTTACTTGCGTCGTCAACTCGTTCATGATTTGAATGAGGAGATTACGAGACAGCAATATGAGGGCTTCACTGAGGGTGATAATGAGCCAGAGATCTTTGTCGAGAGCTTCATCGCCAACCATCGTTGGTATTTGCCAATACCAACTTCTGCGAAGGCTTATCTGTCATCTACTGTCCAAGATCTTGCAAGTCAGGTGGCTGATCAAACTTATCCTTATTAATGATTAAAATTATTTATAAAATGAGAAAAAAATATGGTTTCTTTGCATCGGTAGCCTCCTTGGCGCTTGGAGCCGCAGGATTTCTTTCTTCTTGCGAGGATAAGTGCGTCGGTTGCCAATGTGATTCGTTCGTCGTTGACCATGTAGTTAACGCGGACTCTATGGATGTGGCTTTGACCCAATTGGATGCGAAGACCACTGTGGTGATTGTCGGATCTGGCCTTTCTACTGCGAATGGTGTATATTTGGTTGACTCTGACAATAATCGTTATTCGGTTAATTTGAATCCTTCTTTCGTGACGGATGAGGCACTCGTTGTGACATTGGATTGCGATGCGAACAATGTTCGTACAGAACGTCTCCTCGTTACTTCCAGCGGTGGATGTGAAAAATATGTCGAGCTGGCTAAACCGGTTCCTTCTCCTTCCATCAAGATGTTCTATTCGGAGTTCGTTCCGGATGGTGATACGTTGAGGATCGCAGGTAACGCCTTCTTGTCTGTCCCTGGTGACGAGTTGAAGGTATACTTCTATGACAAGAATGACAAACCGATCCCAGCTGAGTTTAAGAAGTCTCATGGCGACAGCGAGCTTTTGGTTGTTGTGCCATCTGGTGTGGCTGACTCTAAGCCTGTCACTGTAGAGAACAAGTTCGGAAAGACTACCAGCTCGATGTTGTTCCGTGACACTAGAAACATCTTCTTGGATTTCGACAATGTTGTCGCTTCTAATATGCACGGTGCTCTTGAGCCATTTACGTACGAGTGGAACAGCTATGTGAAGGAGAACACTATGTATCCTTTGTATCAGGACATGTTGGAGGCTATGGGCGGTATGCCTAAGCCTTGCAACGAGTACTACGCTGTAATCACTTCTACGGGTGACGGCTTCGGTTTCAAGGAGGATGAGATGATTTATTTCACTCCGAAGGATCAGGGTCTCGATTATTCGAGCCTGTTGGGTCAGTTCTCTGACTCTGACTTGGAGAACCTGGTATTGAAGTTCGAGGTTTACGTTCCTTCTAAAGTTCCATTGGGCGCATGGTTCTATACCGTATTCTCCGCTTATGGTTCTGAGGGCAACGACTGTTCTGACATCTATGAGTTCGGTAACTGCGGTTACTTCAGCCGTGATATCACTAAGGTTCAAGGCTTTGATGAGGAGACTTATCAATGTAATCCTCTCTCGGAGGGTGTGCCTGCCGCTTGGTTGAATATGGCTACCTTCTCTGTGGATGATTCCAAGTCTGATCCTACTGTGACATTGAGCAAGGCGTTCGATACGGGTGATAAGTGGATGACGGTGGCTATTCCTTTGAAATCTAGCGTCTTCAGATACAACCCAAGTTCTTATGGTCTTACTACGAATGACAACTTTGTGTCTTGCGGTAAATTGGATAAGAACAGAGACTTCGGAAACTTCTTTATCCACTGCGATGCGAATGGTTCCCAAAGCTCAGCAGCTCCTCAATTTAATGGAAAGCTCTTCTGTGCATTCGATAACTTCCGTATCGTCCCTGAGGACAACGGTGGCGTTCGTTTCTCGAAGTACTATGGTGCTACTCCAGCATCCGCTTATCCATTCTAATGAGTTTTTCTGACAATTGCCGCTTAGACGGTGATTGCTGATATAGAGTAAACTTTTATGAACATCATTGTGGGGATTCCCCGCAATGATGTTCTTTTTTTTGTCCTCCCCCTCATCGAAATCTCCCTGCAAACGGATTCTTGCTTGTAGCTCTCCATCCGCTTCTGAACATTTCTCCTTTTTTGTCGGAAATTGTTTTTAGTTTCGTTTGTTTTCCCTATCTTTGCGCTCGCTAAGCCAATGCGGATATGGCGAAATTGGTAGACGCGTCAGACTTAGGATCTGATACCGTAAGGCGTATGGGTTCGAGTCCCTTTATCCGCACAAGGTGGGAGTTGTTTCAACTTCCACCTTTTTCTTTTTCTGTTTCTCCCAATTATTTTGTAAATTCGTCCCCAAATTCAAAATCATGTTGCTATGTCGGACGAAACTAAAGGCACTAACGAAGAATTGGATGGCGTGACGGACGGAGAGGAGGTTGAGACTTCCTCCAATTCCTCCTATGAAGTGCCCGAGAATACCGATTCTCAGGATATTTTCCATCATATCCCAGGCATGTATAGGACATGGTTCTTGGATTATGCTTCGTACGTGATCTTAGAGCGTGCGGTGCCCCATTTGGACGACGGTCTGAAGCCTGTTCAGCGTCGTATTCTCCATTCCATGAAACGCTTGGACGATGGCCGCTTCAATAAGGTGGCTAACATCGTCGGTCACACCATGCAGTTCCACCCGCATGGAGACGCCTCCATCGGTGGTGCGTTGGTGACATTGGGGCAGAAAGACCTTCTGGTCGAATGTCAGGGGAACTGGGGTAACATCCTTACGGGCGATAGTGCGGCCGCTCCCCGTTACATCGAGGCACGCCTTTCGAAGTTCGCCCTCGATGTGGTCTTCAGCCCTAAGGTGACGGAATGGAAGGCTTCATACGATGGACGAAACAAGGAGCCAATTACCTTGCCGGTGAAGTTCCCTCTCTTGCT
>JAGCGM010000109.1 GCA_017649635.1 Paludibacteraceae bacterium
ATGACACCTGATGGTATTGATGACAATGCGCCACTATTCAACGGGGGTGACCCTTCAGTGGCTGGTTTGGGCCTGGATTCCATCGATGCGCTTGAACTGATTGTCTTGATGGAAAGGAACTACGGCATCAAGTTGAAGAACGCCAGCGAAGGGAAAGAGATCTTCAAATCCGTCGCTACGATGGCGGACTATATCTCCAAGAACAGAACAAAATAATCTTTTGTATGGGTAGTATCGTCGTAACCGGTATGGGCATCATCTGCGGCTTAGGCTGCGGGACGCAAGCTGTTTATGACGCGCTCCGTGCGGGTAAACCCGCCATAGGCACTGTGCGCCATCTGCGCACGTCACACACGGAACTCCCGGTCAGCGAGGTGGCGATGAGCGACGAGGAGATGATCGAGATGCTTCGCCTGCCCTCCGATAGGGTGGTAACCCGTACCCCGCTATTGGGCATGGTGGCCTTCCAACAGGCTGTGAAGCAGTCTGGCTTGACAGACGCTGTGCGCACCGCCTTCGTCAACGGAACGACCGTGGGGGGCATGGAGAAGAGTGAGCAGTACTACCTGGAATTCTTCGAAGGAAAACATACGGAATATATCGCTGCGCACGACTGCGGGGCGGGCACGGAGCAGATCGGCAGGCTGTTCGGTCATCTGGACGCCATGTATACCATCTCAACCGCCTGCTCCTCAGCCACCAACGCCCTCATCATGGGCGCTAACCTGATCAAGAGCGGCAAGGCGGATGCGGCGATCGTGGGCGGCACGGAGTCGCTCAGCAAGTTCCACCTCAACGGCTTCAATTCCTTGATGATATTGGACCACGAGCCTTGCAAACCATTCGACAAGAACCGCAACGGATTGAACCTGGGCGAGGGCGCCGCCTACCTGGTCATCGAGACCGCCGAGAGCGCACGGAAGCGGGGCGCAACCCCCTTGTGCGAACTGAGCGGATACGCCAACGCCTGCGACGCATATCACCAGACAGCCACCTCACCCGAGGGCGAAGGACCTTTCCTCGCCATGACCGGTGCCCTGAGCAAGGCTGGACTGAAACCCGCCGACATCGATTACATCAATGCGCACGGAACCGGTACGGGCAATAATGACCTGTGCGAAAGCGTGGCGATCAAGCGGGTCTTTGGCGACCATGTTCCACCCTTCTCCTCCACGAAGTCTTTCACGGGCCACACTACCAGCGCCGCCGGTGCGGTGGAGGCCGTCATATCGATCCTTTCCCTGACGAACGGATTCATCCCGGCGAACCTCAACTTCTCTTCCGCGATCGAAGAGAGTGGTTTGACCCCCGTGACAAAAGGGGTGAGCGACGTAGACCTGCGTCATGTGATGAGCAATTCGTTCGGCTTCGGAGGAAACGACTCCTCCTGTATTTTCTCTAAAATCAGTTAAACCATGGCAGTCTATATACAATCAGCGGCACAAATAACCATCCAATCGCCCCTGTGCGACAATTGGTTCACCTCCCCGATACGGAGGGAAGGACGTTATTTCCGCTCCATGGAGCCCGATTTCAAGGCCTTCATCGACCCGATGGCCTCCCGACGGATGGGCAGACTGCTGAAACGGGCCATCGCCTCCGCCATGACCGCCCTCGACGGGTATGAGGCGCCGCTGGACGCGATCGTGACAGGGACAGGCTTGGGTTGCATAGAGACCACGGAGAAATTCCTCAACGCTATGTTGCGGGACGGTGAGCAGGCTTTGCCGCCCTCCTTCTTCATGCAATCCACACATAACACGATCGGTTCCGTCATCGCCCAAAGGCTGAAATGCCACGGATATAACAACACGTTCACGCACCGTGGCACCTCGTTCGACTGTGCCTTGCAGGATGCGCTCGCGCAATTCGAGCTGAACGACATATTCTCCGCCTTGGTCTGCGCCAACGACGAGATGACGGAGGCCTACTTCCAACTATTCGACCAGATCGGTTACTGGAAAGCCGAAGAGGTGACGGAAGCGATGTTCCATCACCCGACCTCGGAGGGCAGCTTCGCCGGTGAGGTCTCCGCCGCTTTCCTTTTGAACACCCAACCCTCCCAACAGACGCTCTGCCGCATAGAGGGGTTGGAGGTGCTCTTCGAGCCTACGGACGAGCGGTTCCGGCAAGCCGTTGAGGCACTTCTCGGCAAGGCGGGCATCACACGTGAAGAGGTGGACGCTGTGGTCTGCGGATACAATGCGGACCGCACGAACGACGAGGTCTATACCCGTCGGCTAACGCCCCTCTTCCCGCAAACCACCCAAATCTATTACAAGCACCTCTTCGGAGAGGGCTTCTCCGCCTCCGCCATGGGTTACTACGTGGCGGCGACCTGCCTGAAACGAGGCGAGATACCTGCCCACATCCGCTACAAGGAGGGGAAGACGGCTCAGCCGAAACATATATTAGTCTATAACCATTTCCAAGACAAGGATCATTCCATCGCACTACTATCATGCTGAAGCTATTGTTACTATCCATCGTGCAGTCTTTCTGCTTGGCCATGGGGCAGGTGTTCCTGAAATTCGCCGTGGCCAGGATGCATAAGTTCGCCTTCACGTGGGAGTGGTTCAAGGAGTTGTTGCTGAATTATTGGCTGGCCCTCACAGGCGTTTCGATGGGTCTTGCCACAGTTTTGTGGTTGTATATCTTGCGCCATTACCCGCTGTCGGAGGCGCATCCGCTCACATGCCTGAGCTTCATCTTCGCATTGCTCGCCTCCGCCTTCTTCCTGCACGAGTCGGTGCCCGTCACGAGGTGGATAGGCGTGGGCATCATCATGGTCGGTGTGTTTTTTGTGGCTAAATGATGAAAGAGATGTTCACCATACAATCCTATGACACGAAGGAGGAGAACCTCTTCGGGCATACGCTTCGTTTCGACGAGACGCATGAAGTGTTCGCGGCGCATTTCCCCGGCAATCCGATCGTGCCAGGGGCGGTGCTGGTGGATGTGATGCGCGCAGTCGCCACAGAGATTCTAGGCGTTGAGGCGCAGGTGGTGACGGTCAAGAACGCTAAGTTCATCACCGTGATCGTGCCTAAGAACGATGTGCTCCTGAAAATTACGACACGCTATACCCTTGTCGGAGAGGACTACCTGTTCAAGTCCGTCATAGCCGATGAGGAAAAAATATATGCCAAGTTCGATTTATTGGTGAAAGGGAAAGCCTTATGACGGAGGAAGAGACCAAACAACTATTCGCTGAGAGGCGCATTGGTGTATTGATACCCACCTACAACAACGAGAAGACCATTTCGCAAGTGGTGACCTCCGTCGAGCCCTACTGCGAAACAGTGATCGTAGTGGACGATGGCTCCACCGACACGACCAAAAGCCAGTTAGACCAATTGCCAGGAAATATACATGTAGTCTCCTATGCGAAGAACAGAGGAAAAGGCTATGCGTTGAGGAAGGGCTTCGAGAAGGCCATGGAGCTGGGACTCTCCGCCGTGGTGACCATGGATTCGGACGGGCAACACTTCGCGAGCGACCTCCCGCTCTTTGCGGAAGCGTGTGCGACCGACCCTGAGGCGTTGGTCGTAGGCAGCCGTTCGTTCCTTAACCCTAACATGCCGCAGAAGAATAGCTTCGCCAATAAATTCTCAAACTTCTGGTTTGCCGTACAGACCGGCATCCGCCTGCCAGACACCCAGACCGGCTATCGGCTCTACCCATTGCAAAGGATGAAAGGGATGAAACCCCTCTGCCATCGCTACGAAGCGGAATTGGAGCTCTTGGTGCGCAGCGTATGGCGGGCCATTCCGCTGAAGAGCATCTCCATCAATGTCTTCTATCCCTCCAAGGAGGAGCGGGTCACGCACTTCCGTCCCACGGTGGACTTCATTAGAATCAGCCTGTTGAACACTCTGCTTTGCCTGCTGGCGATCGTGTACGGCTACCCGTCCATGGCGCTCCGCAAGCTCTTCCGCAAATGTTTCAAATAAGCCTATGAGCATGGATCTGAAATAGTAAATCGTAAATAGTTAAATAGTAAATTACAAATAGCCCAATCGTAAATTGTAAATAGCTAAATAGTAAATATCTAAGTGTTTAAATCATAAATAGTAAATCGTAAATAGCTAAATAGTAAATATTGTGGGCAAGCACAAAAAAGGCCAGCTCCTTGCGAAGCCAGCCTTATGCGAATAAAATCTATGATCGATTAGAACGCCCAACCCAAACGGAGGGAAGGAACAGCCTGAGGACGGAAGTTCAAGCTGTGGGACTTCGTCTCAGTGGTTGTAGTTCTTCCGTCAGCCTCAACAGAAAGCTTCTTGTCAACCTGCATGTCAACACCAAGTTTCACCTCTGCACCGATGAAGATATTCTTAGCGAAGTAGTAGTTGAAACCAGAGACTGCAGCCACGCCAAACGTGTTGAAGCCACCTTCGTTCTTCGTGATGGTCTTGTTGTTCTCAGACTCGTCGGTCACCTTTGTGGAATAGATTCCGAAACCGAGCTCGCCACCGATGTAAGGAGCCAACTTGTCTGTTCCGTCGAACACGTAGTTGATGCCAGGGCAGATGGAGAAGAGAGAGATACGGTTCGTGCCCTTGTGCCAAGCGTTGCCCGTCTCACCATTGTCATCCACATCCTTGTAGATGCTAAGGCCGAAGCCCAATTTCAACTGGAGGTTGTCCGATATCACATACACGCCTCTCAAAAGGCCACCTTGAAGGTTAACCAAACTACCATTTGATTTTGTCCCTGCTTCCTCATCAACAATTACACTGTGGAAAGGCGCGAAACCAACCTCCATCATGAAACTGCCCTCTTCTGGTTTGTAAGACTCTGAGGAAGTCGTTTGATTTGAACTGTTAGACTCACTGATAGAGTCAGAAACTGATTGCGCACCTGCTGCCATTGTCGATATCACCATCGCAACGGCTAAAAATAACTTTTTCATCGCAATAAATTTTAAGGATCCAAATAGTATTAGATTTTCCTTCAGGAAATGCGGATCCATTCATTTCCCAAAGAAAGTGTTCGCAAACATAGAGAAAAAAATCGAATAAATGACTATCTTCGCGGTGCAAAACAAATAAATATAATTTTTCAGAAGTATGAAAGTCTTGAAATTTGGTGGAGCGTCCGTAGGCTCCATAAAGAACTTGCAGCAAGTCAAGAGGATTGTTGAGGGGGTGAACGAACCCGTTGTGATTGTTGTTTCAGCTGTGGAGAATGTCACCGACATGTTGATTGATACCACAATGTTAGCTGCGAAAGGAAATGCTTCATATACAGAGAAATTAGATACAATCATCACCACACATAACCAACTGATCGAAGGCCTGATGTCCGCCCCTCTCTGCGAGGAGGTGAAGAAGGAGGTCTCCACTCTCCATGAGGAGTTGCAGAACATCCTGAAGGGCGTCTACCTGATCAAGGACTTGACGGCAAAGACCGAGGACGTTATCCTCTCGTACGGCGAACGTATCTCCTCGCTCTTTATCAGCAAATTCCTGGACGCTAAGTTCTTGGATTCACGTAACTTCATTAAGACCAATAACTCGCTCGGCAACGCGAACGTCGATTCCGAGCTGACCTATAAGCTGATCCGCGAGGAGTTCTCCTCCTCCAACGATAAACGTACCGTGATCGCGGGTTTCATTGCGAGCGATGCGGAGACGTCCGACGTGACCACCCTGGGACGTGGCGGTTCAGACTGTACCGCAGCCTTGGTGGCAGCCGCTTTGGGCGCTTCTAAGATCGAGATATGGAACACGAACTATGGCTTCATGACGGCCGATCCTTCCGTGACCCGCAAGGCCTACAAGATCGACCACCTGAGCTACTCCGAGGCGATGGAGCTCTGTAACTTCGGCGCCACGGTGCTCTTCCCGCCGTCCATCTATCCGGCTTATGTGGCGAACATCCCTATCCAGATCATGAACATCGAAGATCCTGAGGTTTGCGGCACGCTGATCTCAACGGACGTGAAGGACGAGAAGACCATCAAGGGTATCTCCTCCATCGAAGACTCCGCATTGGTGACCATCCAGGGCATGGGCATGATGAACGTGCGCAACGTGAACGGTCGTATCTTCCTGACGTTAGACTACAACGGAATACATACCTTCTTCGTCTCCCAAGCCTCTTCCGGCAGCTCCATCTCCATCGGTGTGAAGACCGAGGATGCGGAGACCGTGACGGAGCTCCTCAGCGAGGAGTTCAACGAGGAGATGACGATGGGCGCCATCAACTCCATCAACACGGAGAAGGACCTCTCCACCATCGCCATCGTGGGCGATAACATGAGGCAGGCGACGGGTACGGCAGGTAAGCTCTTCAATGCGCTGGGACGTAATAACATCAACATCATCGCATTGGCGCAGGGTTCCGCCGAGACGAACATCTCCTGCGTGGTGAAACGCGCGGATCTGCGCAAGGCGTTGAACTGTATCCACGAATCCTTCTTCCTCTCCGAATACCAGCAACTGAACCTCTTCGTGGTTGGTACGGGTACGGTGGGTGGTAGCCTCTTGGAGCAATTGCACACCCAGAAGGATCTGCTGATGAAGCAGAACAACCTGATGGTGAAGGTGATCGGTATCGCGGACGTGAGCAACTACATCCTGGACCGTGACGGCATAGACCTGACGCAGTACCAGGAGTTGCTGAAGAGCGGCAAGACCTCCACGCCTGAGATCATCAAGCAGGCGCTGATCGATTTGAA
>JAGCGM010000110.1 GCA_017649635.1 Paludibacteraceae bacterium
CACAGAACCCTGCCTTCAACTCCCTGTTGAACTCCGCAGGCGCATCCATTCCTTCCTCCGACACCGTGATCACCCTTTTGAACCGTGCGGCGGAAGACGCAGCCCCTAAGTCAGTGGACATCTTCGCCGACGCCATCACCGGCATGGGCATCGCCGACGCCAAGAACATCCTCTTCGGTGCGGACAACGCAGCCACCACCTACCTGAAGGAGAACACCTTCACGCAGCTGCAAGACGCCTTCATGCCTACCATCAACAACTCTCTCGGCTCCGTGCAGATAGCCAACACCACCCCACTCGCGGCGTGGAACACCTTCGCCACCTACAACAACAAGTTGGTGGAGATGATGGACAGCAAGACCGTGAAGGCAGGACTTGAGATGGCCAGGATGACCGGTCTATTGAAGGACGAGTACTTCGAGAAACTCTCCTCCATCAAGATCGTCAACACGGACTTGTCCGACTACATCACGGGGAAGGCCCTCACAGGACTCTTCACGAAGGTCTCCGAGAAGGAGTACGACATCCGTCACAACGCCAGTGCGCGTGTCAGCGATGTGCTGAAGAACGTCTTCGGACAATTGGACAACCGATAAGGAAAGCGGTCAGACAAAACACAAAGAGGAGGCTTAGAAGTCTCCTCTTTTTTTATCTACAAACTTGGATTCTGAAATATAGGTTCGACGTGGTCTCAAATACTGCATTAGAAAGAAAATCAATAGGCCTTCTCTTCGCCCTTGATCATATTGGCCACCGTCTTGAAAATAATCTTAAGGTCCAGCCAGAACGTCCAGTTCTCGATGTACCACACATCCTGTTTGATACGACCCTCCATCTCGGAGAGGTCCTTCGTCTCACCCCTGAAGCCAGTCACCTGCGCCCAACCCGTGATACCCGGTTTCGCGAAGTGGCGGACCATGTACTTATCGATCAGGTGGGAATATATCTCCGTGTGCTTGAGCATGTGCGGGCGAGGACCGACGATAGACATATCACCGACCAACACGTTAAGGAATTGAGGCATCTCGTCCAAATTCGTCTTACGCATGAAAGCGCCAATCTTAGTGACGCGCGCATCCCCCTTCGTAGCCTGTTTCTCGTCAGCATCCTTATTGACCGTCATCGTCCTGAACTTGATGCAAGTGAACTCCTTGCCCTCCTTTCCCGTACGTTTCTGCAGGAAGAAAATCGGGCCTTTAGACGTTGACTTGATGATGGTGCCCAATACGATGAACAATATCGGGAAGACAAAAACCGTGAAGGCCAGCGAAAACAAGATATCGAAGGAGCGCTTAAGGAACCTATTCATACCAGCCTTCAGAGGCTCCTCCCTAAGGGAGATGATAGGAATCGAATCGGCCAAGGTAGTCAACGACACCGACTTACGGATGAATCGCATGAAGTCCGGCACGATATAGAAGCGTATCAAGTTATTCTCCGCGAACCTCAAGATAGGCAGCGCCTTACGGTCATCACCCGCAGGCAAGGCACAGATGATCTCATCCGCCCCGAACTCCTCGGCGAACTTCTCCACATCAGCCAGGGAGCCCTTCACGAGGCTCGGGTCCACCTTGTAATCCTCCTTCGCCCTATCGTCGAAGAAACCGATGAACCTGTATCCATACTCCAAATTCTTCACGGTAGCGTTATAGACCTTTTGGGCGACGCTACCCGCGCCGAGTATAATCAATTGGCGATGGTTTCCTCCATGGATACGGTAGCTCTTCAATATGGAGCGTGAAAGGATACGCCAACACGACACACATATGAAGACCGCCACGACATAAAGTATCCAGTACCAGTTCGTGAAGATGAAAGTGCTGCTGAGAATGCTGGATGCGGCGAACAATATGCCCGCGAAGATGATGGTCGTACGGAACACGAGGGCGACGATATTCTCCGAGAACACGATACGTCTATCGAGGATGATACCCGTGCTAAAAAGGCTGATGGCGTACGACATGTTCACCAGGACTATGCGATACTTCAGTTCCGCATAGTTGAGAAGCCCGAAATAGTGGGTCCGGAATATGTATATGACAGCGAAGAAGGCGAGATTGAGTAAAAAGAAATCGCCTATCGCCACAAGGATCCTAATGGCACTTGCGTGCTGCTGTTGTAGTTTCTTGCTCTTCATTTCTATTCACACATTGTGAAGCCGATGAATAATGTGGAACTCTTCGTTACTATTCCACACGCGAAAGTACAACAAAAGTTTAAAAACTTTATCATCAAAAAGTGATTGTAGACTCTTTTTTTTTCTATTTTTGTGCTTTGATATACAAAATGATTTTTTTATGGGATTCGGTGATCTTTTATCTAAAATTTTTGGCAATAAGGCACAGCGCGATGAGCGGGAAATCAGGCCTTATGTAAATAAAATAAATGAGGTTTATTCCTCTTTGGTGAATTTGACAAATGATGAGTTGCGTGCGCGTACGCAGACAATTCGCGAAAAAATCAAACAATATGTAGCAGGTGAGGAGGCGCAAATAGCTGATCTGCGCGCGTTGGTTGAGGGACAAGAGATTGAGCAGAGGGAGATCACCTATGCGAAGATTGACGAGTTGGAGAAGCAAATCGTCGAGAAATACAGTCAAGTGTTGGACGAGGTCCTTCCTGAGGTTTTCGCCATCGTAAAGGATACAGCCCGTCGTTTTTCCGAGAGTGAGAGCGTTGTTGTGACGGCCAACGACATGGACCGTGAGCTTGCCGCCACGAAGGACTTCGTCGAAATTGACGGAGACAACGCCATCTACCATAACCATTGGCTCGCAGGTGGAAACGAAATCACCTGGAACATGGTGCACTACGACGTGCAGCTGTTCGGTGGCGTGGTGTTGCACAAGGGCAAAATCGCCGAAATGGCGACAGGTGAAGGTAAGACCTTGGTGGCCACCCTGCCTGTATTTCTGAACGCATTGACCGGTTGCGGTGTACACGTCATCACCGTGAACGACTACCTTTCCAAACGTGACTCCGAGTGGATGGGTCCTTTGTACCAATTCCACGGACTGACAGTGGATTGCATCGACAAGCACCGTCCTAATTCTCCGGAGAGACGCAAGGCATATGCGGCGGACATCACCTTCGGAACCAACAACGAGTTCGGTTTCGACTACCTCCGCGACAACATGGCGAACAACCCCGCCGAATTGGTACAACGCAAACACAACTACGCGATTGTCGATGAGGTCGACTCCGTCCTGATCGATGACGCACGTACCCCTTTGATCATCTCAGGTCCTGTGCCTAAGGGAGATGACCAACAATTCGAGCAACTCTGCCCTCGCGTCGAGCAATTGGTCGCTAAGCAGAAAGTGTTGGCCACGAACTATTTGACGGAAGCTAAGCGATTACTGAAGTCGGAAGACAAGAAAGACCAGGAAGAAGGAGCTTTGGCCCTCTTCCGCTCCTTCAAGGCACTGCCTAAGAACCAACCGCTCATCAAATTCCTGAGCGAGCAGGGTAACAGAACCATATTGCAGAAGACGGAGGAGTTCTACATCGCGGAGCAGAACAAGAACATGCACATCGCGACGGACCCTCTCTACTTCGTGATCGACGAAAAGAACCGCACCATCGACCTGACAGACAAGGGTATCGATGTGTTGACAGGCGCATCGGAGGACTCACAGTTCTTCGTGTTGCCGGACATCGGCGCGGAGCTGGCGGAATTGGAGAAGCAAGGGCTTTCTCCTGAGGAACTCCAAGAGAAGAAGGACGAGGTATTGAGCAACTACTCCATCAAGACGGAGCGCGTACATACGGTGAACCAACTGTTGAAGGCATACACATTGTTCGACAAGGACCAGGAATATGTCGTAATCGACGGCCAGGTGAAGATCGTCGACGAGCAAACGGGACGTATCATGGAGGGCCGTCGTTATTCGGACGGTTTGCACCAAGCCATCGAGGCGAAAGAGAAGGTAAAGGTGGAAGCCGCCACGCAAACCTTCGCCACGATCACCCTGCAGAACTACTTCAGGATGTACAACAAGCTGGCCGGTATGACCGGTACCGCCGAAACGGAGGCTGGCGAGTTCTGGAACATCTATAAGTTGGACGTCGTCATCATCCCGACGAACCGTCCGATCGCCAGAATAGACATGGAGGACCGCGTATACCGCACCAAGAGGGAGAAGTACAACGCGGTCATCGAAGAGATTGTGAAATTGGTTGAATCGGGTCGTCCGGTACTTGTGGGTACGACCTCCGTCGAGATTTCCGAGTTATTAAGCAAGATGCTGACGATGAGGAAGATAGAGCACAACGTATTGAACGCCAAGTTGCACCAGAAGGAGGCTGAGATTGTCGCCAAGGCTGGTCAGCGCAGTATCGTGACCATCGCCACGAACATGGCCGGTCGTGGTACCGATATCAAGCTCTCAGACGAGGTGAAGGCGGCCGGTGGTTTGGCCATCATCGGTACGGAACGTCACGAGTCCCGTCGTGTGGACCGCCAGTTGCGTGGTCGTTCAGGACGTCAAGGAGACCCGGGATCATCCGTATTCTTCGTATCCCTAGAAGACAACCTGATGCGTCTGTTCGGTTCAGAGAGAATCTCTGGCGTCATGGACAAGTTGGGATTCAAGGAGGGTGAGATGATCGAGCACAACATGATTTCGAAGTCCATCGAGCGCGCGCAGAAGAAGGTGGAGGAGAACCACTTCGGTATCCGTAAGCGCTTGTTGGAGTACGATGACGTGATGAACAAGCAACGTGAGGTGGTTTACCGCAGAAGGCGACAGACCCTAATGGGCGAGCGCTTGGGCGTGAACACCATGGATATGATATACGGTGCGGCAAGGTCAATCGTGAACAGTTCGAAGCCTAAATACGCATACGATTATTTCTTGGGCGAGGCACTCCGCATATTCGCTATCGAGGCACCTATTTCGGAGGAAGAGTTCAGGAACATGAAGACGGAAGATGTGGTGGAGCGTCTCTTCGTAGCCGCCATGGAGTCATTCAAACGTAAGATGGACAACATCGCCAACGTGGCGAACCCAGTGATCAAGAGAGTATATGAGGAGCAGGGAGAACGTTTCCAGAACATCATCATCCCTATCACGGACGGCAAAATGATGTACAACATCCCTGTCAATCTGAAAGAGGCATACGAGAGCGAGGGCAAGGCGATCATCAAATCGCTCGAGCGCGGTGTCTTGTTGCACAATATCGACGAGCACTGGAAACGTCACCTACGTGAGATGGACGAGTTGCGCAACTCCGTACAGAACGCAAGCTATGAGCAGAAGGATCCGCTTCTGATCTACAAGCTTGAGTCATTCCAACTTTACGAGAGCATGCAGACCGAGACGAACTTCAGCGCGGTGTCCATCCTGATGCGCGCGCAAATCCCTGTTCAGCAGCGGGCTCCTGAGAATGTGAGGGAAGCGGCTCCTGAGGAGACGGAGGACAAGTCGAAATATGTGGAGAACCGCTCCGATACACCATCCCGCACACCTCAACAACCGAGACGCATCGATCCAGTACGCGCGGAACCTCGCGTGGGAAGGAACGACCCATGTCCATGCGGCTCAGGCAAGAAGTTCAAGAACTGTCACGGTAAGGATCTTTAATTGTTTCGAATATGCTTTCGTATATAACTTGGACGGTTGATCCCTGCCTGTTCTCCATCGGACCTCTTACGGTACGTTGGTACGGGTTGATGTGGGCCATGGCTTTCTTCGTCGGATATTGGGTCGAATCGAAAATCTACAACCGGGAAGAGATGACGCAAGACCAGTTGGACAAACTGTTCCTTTACATGCTGGTCGGCACAGTGGTCGGCGCACGCATAGGACATTGTTTCTTCTATAACCCATCCCATTACCTCTCGCACCTTCACGAAGTGCTGTTCGTATGGGAAGGTGGCCTTTCCAGCCATGGAGGCGCCTGCGGAATCATAATTTCTTTATGGTTGTTTAACAGGAATGTCGCGAAAAAGACTTATATTTGGGTAATGGATCGTGTCGTCATCGCGGTCGCCATAGGCGGAGCGTTTATCCGTTTGGGCAACCTGATGAACCATGAGATCTATGGTCACGCGACGGATGTGCCATGGGCTTTCGAGTTCATCAAGAACATCCACCACTGGCAGGCGGGAGCAGATCCGGTATTCTCGGCGCCTAGCCATCCGACCCAGATCTATGAGGCACTCTATTGCATAGTGACTTTCAGCATCCTGATGTTCCTCTACTGGAGGACCAATGCCCGCAAGTTCGAAGGCTTCATATTCGGCATCTTCCTGATAGGCGTCTTCCTGACCCGCTTCATACTGGAGTTCATCAAGAACAACCAGGAGGACTTCGAAGAGGAGATGTCGCTCAACATGGGACAACTGCTGAGCATCCCGTTGATTCTGTGGGGCGTATATATGCTTTACAAGTCTATCGGGCAGATGAAGAAAGAGGGAGGGTTGAAAATCACCCATGAATAAACACGCTTCTTAACTTTATAAAATTTATATATGAGAGTTCTTATTCAATCGGATTATGATTCCGTTTCAAAGTGGGCCGCACAACACGTGGCGGACACCATCAACGCTTTTAAGCCAACTGCAGACCGCAAGTTCGTTTTGGGTTTGCCTACGGGTTCTTCCCCTCTCGGCATGTACCGCGAGCTCATCAAATTGAACAAGGCGGGCGTTGTTTCTTTCAAGAATGTAATCACATTCAACATGGACGAGTATGTTAACTTGCCGAAGGAACACCCTGAGAGCTACTACTCTTTCATGTGGAACAACTTCTTCAAGCATATAGATATTCCTGAGAACCAGGTAAATATATTGAACGGAAACGCTCCGGACCTCGCGAAGGAGTGTGCGGACTATGAGGCACGCATCCAGAAGGCTGGTGGTATCCAGCTCTTCGTCGGAGGTATCGGTCCTGACGGACACATCGCCTTCAACGAGCCAGGATCTTCCCTGACTTCCCGCACCCGTCTGAAACACTTGACGACTGATACCATCATCGCCAACTCACGTTTCTTCGACAACGACATGAGCAAGGTTCCTACCTCAGCATTGACCGTAGGTGTGGGCACCATCATGGACGCCAAGGAGGTGATGATCCTCGTGAGCGGCTACAACAAGGCTCGCGCTTTGCAACAGGCCATCGAGGGCGGTGTTTGCCAAATGTGCACTTTGAGCGCATTGCAATTGCACCAGAAGGGTATCATCGTATGCGACGAGTTGGCTACCTTCGAGTTGAAGGTTTCCACTTACCGTTACTTCAAGGATATCGAGAAGGAAAATTTATTGTAAATATAGTCGAGGCAGGTTCTCCTCTTAGAGGAGAGCCACCTCGTCTTCAACTGACATGGAGGGCCGCATTGCCAGCCCGACCATTTTTTTCGTATAACCTAATATAAAACAGAATGGATAACGCATTATTGCAGGAGGTTACCGCCAGAGCTAACGCCTGGTTGAAGGGTGATTTCGACGCAGAGACGAAAAGTGAGGTTCAACGCTTACTGGACAATCCCGAC
>JAGCGM010000111.1 GCA_017649635.1 Paludibacteraceae bacterium
AGGGACTGATCGTCGCCTCCTGCGCCCTGCACCGCCTAGGCCTAAGTGATAGAATCGCGGAGCCTCTCCCTTTCGAGACGCATCCTTTACAAGGACATATCGCCATCGTAGGGAGATGTGGGGACGAAAAAAGCAGACGGCTGTTCGCATCCGATAAGCTACACTGCGCAGGTAAAGGTTTGACCCATGCCTATTACCTCGACGGGGAACAGATCCCCGAGCAGGTGCTCAAGATACAGGAGATGGGGCTTGATCCACAAACGAACATCCAACTCATCTGCCACTTGGGGAAAGACAATGAGAGGTGTTTCCAATTCAATCTAACTGAACTACAATACACCAAAATCCTTTCCTCCTCCCCAATTTTAATGCTTGTCAAGGAGAGTTCCAGAGGAAACGGGCGCCCAAGAAAAGTGCTCGTCACGGGTACTACGACGCAATGGGCGGAGGGACGCGGAACCATCACGCACACCCCACTCATCCGAACGGAGGCCATCCCTTTCGGCGAATCCCTCTCCCTACAGGACATCCCATCCTATGACTACGTCCTATTCACCAGCCGGAACGGTGTGAGACACTTCACGGATCAACTGAGCGCATCCGAACGTTCGCTACTGAAAGACACCCAACTGATCAGCGTCGGTGGAGCCACCACCCAATCCCTAAACGCATTGGGACTATCACCCGTCTACGAATCAGAGACGACATCGGCGAAAGGCATCATAGCCTATTTCAAACGCAACGGTATCACCGGGAAGCGCATCCTCATGCCTCGCTCCGCCATCGGCATCCCAGCCCTTCCGCAGGAATTGAGACAGATGGGCAACGAAGTGACCGATTTGTCTGTTTACAAGACCGTGACGGACGAGAAGGCCCCCATGGTGGAGGATTTGTCGGTGTACGATGAAATATTATTTTCCTCTCCGTCAGGGGTGAGGGCCTTCATCTCCCGCTACGGAAAGCTACCCAGCGATATTCCGCTGACAGGCAAAGGAGAGACAACGATGAAAGAAATATCAGATTCACTATTATAATTTGTCACATTATTATGAAACGATTCAGACCCTTAAGGATTTCACAGATTGTCCGTGACCAACACGCAGATGTTCCATCGATTGGTCCGGAATCATTCATATACCCTTATTTCGTGATGGATGGATGTGGTGTGAAAGAGGAGATCTCCACCATGGAGGGCGTCTTCCGCTTCTCCATCGACACACTACTCACCGACATAGCAGAGTTACTCTCCTTCGGGATCAACAAAGTACTACTGTTCGGTGTCATTCCACAAGAAGAAAAAGACGAGCGAGGTTCCGCAGCCTACAAGTCTGACAATATCATCAGCAGGGCGGTAAAGGCGATCAAGGCGAAGTTCCCGCAGGTGATCGTCTTCACAGACGTCTGTCTATGCGAATATACCTCGCACGGGCATTGCGGACTCCTTTGCGACTGCGACGTCGACAATGACAGCACGCTACCATTGCTCGCCGAGATGGCCTATCAGCATGCCTTGGCGGGGGCCGATTTCGTGGCGCCTTCCGCCATGATGGACGGACAAGTGGAGGCTATCCGCCAACGATTGGACAAGGAGGGATTGACACGGACAAAGGTCCTGGCATACTCCGCCAAATATGCGTCATCGTATTACGGTCCTTTCAGGGACGCGGCGGACAGCGCCCCCTCTTTTGGCGACAGGAAAACCTACCAGATGGATTTCCGCACAAAGGACCAAGGCTTGGAGGAAATCGCTGCGGATATTGCGGAGGGTGCCGATTGGATCATGGTCAAGCCAGCCCTCGCATACCTGGACATCGTCTGCCGTGCGCATCAGATGTACCCGGAATATCCGATGGTCACCTATCAGGTATCGGGCGAATACTCCATGCTGAAGAACGGCGCCAAGCAGGGATATTTCGACGAGAAGAAGATATTCTTCGAAAGCCTGGTCGCCATGAGACGTGCCGGGGCGGATTATATCATATCCTATTACGCGAAAGATTTTTTCAAACAATGACCGGATGCCAGCTTTAGAGAACGAAAGATGATTGAGAGTCGAGTAATAAACAACAAAGAGCATAACCTGCAGGAACGCGAGAAACTGATCACGGACCTTGCCGTCAACAAGAACATTCCGCACGTCCTGTTGGCCACGTGCAACCGTACGGAGCTGTACTGGGGCGACGGAGAGGTGCCCCTGGAGATGGCCGAGCACCTGTTTCGCGTCGCCTCCGGACTGGAGTCTGCGATCGTGGGGGAACGTGCCATCCAAGGGCAAATCAAACTGGCTTATCAGGAGGCGATGGAGCAGTATAACCTATCTGCCGGCCTCAACAAGGTGTTCCAGTACGCCATGCACACCGGGAAACGGGTACGGACAGAGACCCGCATCTCCGAAGGCGCGGTTTCCCACAGCCAAGTCGCAGTAGACGTTCTCGCCCAACACAATATTGATTTCCAGACAAGTAGGATCAAGGTGGTCGGTATAAACAAATTGAATGAGGATATCCTGAAATTCCTCTCCGCCAAGGAGGCGAAGAATGTCGTTGTGGTCAACCGTCACCAAGAGAAGGCTTTGCCTGTGGCGGGTAATTACGGGTACAAGGCGGTGGCACTCACTTCCCTCAGAACGTTGTTGGAGGAAACGGATGTGCTGATCAGTGCCACTTCCGCTCCCCATACCATTTTCTCCAAAGAGGATTTCCCGGCGGGACGGGAGATATTGGTCGTAGACCTGGCGTTCCCTAGGGATGTGGACGAGTCGGTGGGAGAACTGCCCGGCATCTTCCTCTACAACATTGAAGACATCGAAAGGATCGCCAATCAAAACATCAAGTTGCGTCACGAGGAGATTGGGAAGGCGGATGTCATCATCCACGAAGAGCTTGATAAGTTCATGAAGTGGCAAGACCTATCGCTCAATAAAACCACTCAAACAAAATAGCAGACCATGGAAAGAGAAAGATCAAAAAAGGCCTTTGAGGAGGCTGTCCAATATATCGCGGGAGGGGTGAACAGCCCTGTCAGAGCGTTGAAGGCGGTGGGTGAAACGCCCCTGTTCATCGACCATGCGGTGGATAATAAGATATACGACATCGACGGCAACGCCTATACGGACTATTGCCTGTCATGGGGTGTCTTCCTGTTGGGTCATGCGCATCCATCGGTCAACCAAGCCGTGCACGAGGCCGTCGAGCGGGGTTCCAGCTACGGTATCCCCTCCCTGCCGGAGACGGAGTTGGCCAAGCTGGTGCGGAAATGTTTCCCTTCGATGCAACGGATGCGCTTCGTCAATTCGGGCACGGAGGCCACGATGAGCGCAATCCGCCTGGCAAGGGGATACACCAACCGGAAATACATCGTCAAGTTCGAGGGGAACTACCACGGGCATGCGGATCATCTGCTCGTCAGTGCGGGATCCGGCGTCGCGCGGCTGGGAAACGCCTCCTCCGCCGGGGTGCCCCGTGAATTCGTGTCGCAGACATTAGTGGCTCCCTACAATGATACGGAGGCCGTGAAAAAGATATTTGAAGAATACGGACAAGAGATTGCCGCCGTCATACTAGAACCTGTGGCCGCCAATATGGGTGTGGTGCTTCCTGACAATAAATTCCTCCCTTTCCTGAGGGAGATCACTTCGGCGTACCAATCTCTGCTGATCTTCGACGAGGTCATTACGGGCTTCCGCCTCTCCTCCGGTGGGGCACAGAAATGGTTTGGCATTGAGCCGGACTTGACAACCTTAGGGAAGATCGTCGGGGGTGGATTCCCCGCCGCGGTCTTTGGCGGACGCGCGGAGATCATGGAGATGCTCGCCCCAAACGGTCCTGTCTACCAGGCGGGTACCCTCAGCGGTAACCCTGTCGCCATGAGCGCAGGTATCGCGACACTTACGCAACTGATGCGGGAGGGCTTTTACGAAGAGCTGAACGGCAGGGTCGACGCGTTCGACAAGGAGTTGAGGGAAGTCGCCAAGGAGAAGAACATGGTGCTGAACCGTGTCGGTCCCATGTTCACATTGTTCTTCACCCAAGGCGAGGTGCGGAACTTCTCGGACGTCAACCGCACGGATCAGCAACGTTTCGCGGCGTTCTTCCGTTATATGCTGCGCCACGGTGTATACGTCTCCCCATCCCAGTTCGAGAGCAATTTCATCTCCATAAAACACACGAAGGAGGACTTGGAACGATTCGTCGAACTCGTGCGCGGCTTCAACGATTGATTCCCCATAGACAATGACTCAGATGGATTTGTTGGAAAAGTATAACGTATCCGTGCCAAGGTACACGAGCTACCCTCCCGCCAATTATTTCCATGCGGTGGAGGAGAGTGCTTATATCGAGGCCGTGAAGGAATCGAACAGGGTAGGCAGGCGTAATCTATCCTTCTACCTGCATATCCCCTTCTGCAGAAGGTTGTGCCACTATTGCGGGTGCAACTCCTACATCATGCAGGACCAAGGCACTGTGGACCAGTACGTCAAGGCGCTGCACCTGGAGATCGAGCGAATCGCTTCCCTGCTGGACAGGAACCGCCCGGTGAGCCAAATACACTACGGCGGAGGCACCCCCACCTCCCTGCCTATCCCGATCCTCCACGAACTGAACGACCATATCCTCTCCCTCTTCCCTTGCATCGAAGGGAAGGAGATCTCCATCGAATGTCATCCGGGCTACCTCACACACGCAGATTGGGAAGCCTTGACGAAGGGGCAGTTCAACCGCTTTAGCATAGGCATACAGGACTTTGACGAAAAGGTTCTATCGTGCGTCGGACGCCAGCCTGCCGCACTGCCACTACAGGAGATCATGGAGATCCTACGGGGGGCAGGCGCCTCCATCAACATGGACTTCCTCTACGGCTTGCCCTATCAGACCCCGGAATCTTTCATGGAGAGCATAGAGAAAGCCATCGCTCTGCGTCCAGACCGGCTGGTCACGTTCGGCTACGGACATGTCCCTTGGGTCTTCAAACGCCAGCTCATTCTGGAGAAGCATGGCCTACCAAGCGGGGAAGTGAAGAAACGCATGTATGAGCAAGCCGCGGAAAGGCTTCGTGAGGCGGGTTATAAAAGCATCGGGCTAGACCACTTTGTCCTGCCTTCAGACGAGCTCCACGTGGCATACGAGGAGGGCCTGCTACACCGCAACTTCCAAGGTTATTGCACCCTGCGGACAACAGGGCAGGTCTATGCCTTAGGCGTGACGGGCATCAGCCAATTGGACGGCAGCTATGCTCAAAACACCAAGGACATCAGCGAATACATCCACGCTGTGGAGGCGGGCGAATTACCCATCCGGAAAGGCTATTTCCTGACAGCGGAGGAGAGGATCGTCCGAGAGGTGATCGAACGACTGATGTGCAACTACCGGATCTCCTGGGAGGAGTTGTCCGAGACCTTAGCCATCCCCGTCCCGGAGATACAAAAAGCCATCCGATACGACGAATCGGTGCTGGACGAGATGGCGGCGGACGGTATCCTCCGAAGGGAGAATGAGGGGATCGTCATGACAGAGGCGGGTCACCCGTTCGTGCGGAACGTGGCGGCGGCGTTCGACCCCCTGATGCAGGCAACAACGAAACAATTTTCAAAACCCATATAGTATGACGAATCATGATATCGTAATCATTGGTGCAGGCATAACCGGGCTGACGTGCGCTTTCCAACTCGCGAGGAAAGGCAAGGACGTGATGGTACTGGAATGCATGGATAGAATAGGCGGACAGATCAAGACATGGAGCGATGCGGGCTTCACGTTCGAAAGCGGTCCGAACACGGGTGTCGTGAAGCACTATGAGGTGGTGGAGCTCTTCGACCAGCTATCGGAGCGGTGCCAGATGGAGACTGCGCTGGAGTCCAGCAAGAGACGCCTGATATGGAAGAAGGATCGCTTTCACGCATTGCCTTCCGGTCTGGTCAGCGCCTTGCGCACACCATTGTTCACCTGGAAGGATAAGTTCAGGATCCTAGGCGAGCCATGGCGGGCGAAGGGGACAGACCCCAACGAGTCGGTGGGTTCCTTGGCTGAACGTAGGCTGGGCAAATCCTACGTGGACTACGCCGTTGATCCGTTTCTCTCCGGTGTCTATGCGGGTGACCCATACAAGCTCCCCGTACGTCTGGCATTGCCCCGCCTCTATGCCTTGGAGCAACAATATGGCTCCTTCATCAGGGGCAGTATCGCCAAAGCTAAAATGCCTAAGACGGAGCAACAGAAACGGGTCAGCCGCAAGGTCTTCTCCTCCAAGGGTGGCTTCTCCAACCTTGTCGAGGCGATCGCGGAGGCTATCGGAAGTGAGCACATCACCACTTCCGCCATGAATATATCCATAACACCTGACAACGAGGGAGGGTGGAATATCCAATACGAAAAAGGAGGGGAGAGCCTCCAATTGCACGCCGACCATGTGGTGACCACCTGTGGCGCCTATGCGCTTCCGCAGCTTTTGCCCTTCGTCAGCGAGACGCAGATGCGCGCCATCAGCAACCTATACTACGCGCCGGTCATTCAGGTGGGCGTCGGAATAGCGGATTGCCAAGGCAACGAATGGAAGGCCTTCGGAGGATTAGTCCCTTCCTGCGAGAAAAAGAATCTGTTAGGCATACTATTCCCTTCCGCCTGCTTCCAAGGGCGCGCGCCACAAGGCGGTGCGACCTTCTCCTACTTCATCGGAGGCTCCCGCCATCCCGATTACTTGCAGAAGAGCGATGAGGAGCTGACCCAATGGGTGAATCAATCCCTCAGCGAAATGCTTCAATACCCGAAGGAGAAACGGGCGGACAAGGTGCGGATCTTCCGCCACGAGCGGGCCATTCCGCAATACGAGGCGTCGTCGGACAACCGATTGCAGGCGATCGCCCAACTGGAGGAGCGGTATCCCTCCCTGACGATCGCAGGAAACCTGCGGGACGGTATAGGCATAGGGGATAGGATCAAACAGGCTTTCGATGTGGCGAGGAAAATCCTAGGCGAGCCGCACGAATAAACAAAAAAGGCAGAAACGATTCACGCTTCTGCCTTCTCTTTTTCTATCGACAAGCGATAGGGCAATCACACCCTACTTCGCCTTCTTCGTAGTGCTCTTGGCACTTGTGGTCTTCTTCGCCGTGCTCTTCTTCGCCGTGCTCTTTTTCTCCGCTGTATCCGTGCTCTTAGCCGCAGAACTCTTCGCAGCTGCCCTACCTCTTCTCGCAGGCTTCTTCTCGCCCTGCTCCTCGATGAGCTTCTTGCACTCCTCCACGGTCAAATCCGCAGGGACAGCGCTCTTAGGAATCTTGTAGTTCGCCCCGTTGTAGGCGATGTATGGTCCGAAACGGCCGTTGCATATCTCGATGCCCTCAGCCTCGAACACCTTGATGAACTTATTACGTTCCTGTTCCCTCTTCTCCTCGATGAGCTCGATGGCGCGCTCCGGTGTGATGTCCAACGGATCATCCGTCTTCTTCAGGGAGACATACTTGCCGTCGTGCTTCACGTAGGCGCCGAAGCGTCCCACGCCCACACTCATCACCTTCCCCTCGTACTCGCCCAAGTCGCGCGGCAACTTGAAGAGCTCCAGCGCCTCCTCCAGCGTGATGGTCTCGATGGACTGGTTTTTCCTGAGGGAAGCGAAACGAGGCTTCTCCTCATCCTCCGCCGTACCGATCTGCACGATTGGTCCGAAACGGCCGATCTTAGCCGACACCGGTTTGCCGGAGACAGGGTCGTCGCCCAGAATACGTTCGCCCACCTTGTGTTCCGACATTTTGCCGGAATCCTCCACCATCGGGTGGAAGTGTTTATAGAACTTATCAATCGTCGTTGTCCATTGAGCGCTTCCCACCGCCACGTCGTCGAACTCCTTCTCCACGTTCGCGGTGAAGTTGTATTCCATGATGTCAGGGAAATACTCGATGAGGAAATCGTTCACCACGATTCCCGTGTCTGTCGGGAAGAGCTTGGAGCGTTCGGTGCCATACACCTCCGTCTCAGTCTTCTCCGTTATCTTTCCGCCTTGCAGCGTGATGGTCTCATACGACCTGGACTCACCCTCCTTGTCACCCTTCTCCACGTAGCCTCTGGCTTGGATGGTGGAGATGGTCGGCGCATAAGTGGAAGGACGTCCGATACCCAACTCCTCGAGCTTGCGCACGAGGCTCGCCTCCGTGTAGCGTGGCGGGCGTTGGGAGAAACGTTCCACAGCCTTGGCCGACTGGCATTTCAGCGATGTGCCCTTCTTCAGGTCAGGCAGCAAAGCGCCCTCGGTCTGGTCCGTGTCATCGTCCGACGACTCCATGTATACCTTCAGGAATCCATCGAATTTCAGCACCTCACCCTCAGCGACGAAACGCAGCTTCTCGCCTGAGATGTTCACCGTCACGATGGTGCGCTCCAGCTCGGCGTCCGCCATTTGGGAGGCGATGGTACGCTTCCAGATGAGCTCGTAGAGTCTCTTCTCCTGTGCGTTGCCCTCCACGGTGTGGTGGCTGATATAAGTAGGACGGATGGCCTCGTGCGCCTCCTGGGCACCCTTGGTCTTCGTCTGGTATTGTCTGATCTTCACGTACTTCTCGCCCGCCATGTTCTCGATCTCCTCCTTAGCGGTGTTGAGCGCCAGATTGGAGAGGTTGACGGAGTCGGTACGCATGTAGGTGATCTTTCCCGACTCGTAGAGGCGTTGCGCCACCATCATGGTCTGCGAAACGGAGAAGCCCAATTTCCTCGAAGCCTCCTGTTGGAGGGTGGAGGTGGTGAACGGAGGTGCCGGACACTTCTTGGCAGGCTTCTTCTCTATGTTCTCGATGACGAACTGGGCGTTCTGGCACCGTTGCAGGAAGGCCAGTGTCTCCTCCTTCGTCTTCAGTCGCTCGGACAACTCCGCGTTCAGCTGCGTCTGCTTTCCGTTCACGTCCGTGACGGAGAAGACAGCCTGCACACGGAAGGAAGCCTCCGCCGAGAATTTCTGTATCTCACGCTCCCTGTCCACGATCAGGCGCACGGTGACGGACTGCACACGTCCAGCCGAAAGAGCCGGTCTCACCTTGCGCCACAGGATCGGAGAGAGCTCGAAACCCACGATACGGTCAAGGACCCGGCGTGCCTGCTGGGCGCAGACAAGGTTGTCGTCGATATCCCTTGGCGTCTCGATGGCCTTCAGGATGGCCTCTTTCGTTATCTCATGGAAAACAATTCTCCGGGTATTTTCTTTCTTTAGGCCCAACACTTGGAACAGATGCCAAGCGATGGCCTCTCCCTCGCGGTCCTCATCGGATGCGAGCCAGACAACCTCCGCCTCCTTCGCTTTCTTCTTCAGCTCCGTCACCAAAGCCTTCTTGTCGGATGGTATCTCGTAGTCGGGTTCGAA
>JAGCGM010000112.1 GCA_017649635.1 Paludibacteraceae bacterium
CGATACGATGGGCGACGCTTACCCTGAACTGATCGCTCAACAATCGCTCGTCGAGAAGGTGATCAAAGAGGAGGAGGAGTCTTTCCTCCGTACCCTGGAGACGGGTATCCGCTTGCTGGATAAGGTGATGGCGGACACGAAAGCGGCGGGCAAGACGGAGATCTCCGGTAAGGATGGTTTCACCCTCTACGACACCTTCGGTTTCCCATTGGACTTGACGGAGCTGATCCTCCGCGAGAATGGCATGACGGTCAACGAGCCTGAGTTCAACCAGGAGATGCAGAAGCAGAAGGAACGCGCGCGCAACGCGGCGGCTGTGGAGACGGGCGACTGGGTGCAGCTGAAAGAGGGCGAATGTGAGTTCGTCGGCTATGACCTGCTCTCTTGTGACGTGGAGATCCTCCGCTACAGAAAAATCAAACAGAAGAATACAGAGTACTATCAAATCGTGCTGAACAGGACTCCTTTCTACGCAGAGATGGGTGGACAGGTCGGTGACACGGGTCTGCTGAAGTCTGACGAAGAGACCATCGAGATCATCGACACGAAGAAGGAGAATAACCTCAGCGTGCATATCGCCAAGAAAATGCCTGCCAACCCGAGCGCTTCGTTCGTGGCGGAGGTGAACGTGGAGCGTCGCCAGCAAATCGCTTGCAACCACACGGCGACCCACTTGCTCGACTACGCTTTGCGTCAAGTGCTCGGTACGCACGTGGAGCAGAAGGGTTCCTACGTCGCACCGGACGCCCTGCGTTTCGACTTCTCCCACTTCCAGAAGGTGACGGAAGAGGAGTTGCGCAAGGCGGAGCAGATCGCTAACGCTATGGTGCGCCAGAACATCCAATTGGAGGAGCACCGCGACGTGCCGATCGAGGATGCGCGCAACATGGGCGCCATGGCGCTCTTCGGTGAGAAATACGGCGACACGGTACGTGTCATCCAATACGGTCCGTCCCTGGAGCTTTGTGGTGGTACGCACGTGAAGGCGACCGGCGAAATCGGCTTCATCCGCATCCTCTCCGAGGCTTCCGTGTCGGCGGGTGTCCGTCGTATCGAGGCCGTTTCGGGCGCTAAGGCGGAGGAGTTCATGAACATGCAGCAGGATATGCTCCGCGACCTGAAGGCCCTCTTCAACAACGCACCTAACCTCGTGGCTTCCATCAAGAAGTCTTTGGAGGAGAACACGGCCATGAAGAAACAGGTGGAGCAATTCATCCAGGAGAAGGTCATTATCCTTCGTGACAAGCTGATCCAAAGCGCCGAGGAGCGCAATGGTCAGAAGGTGATCATCCTCAAGGGCGAGTTCGAGGCTGACTTGGTGAAATCAGTTGCCTTCCAAATCCGCAACGTGGTGACCTCTTCACTCGTCTTCATCGGTGCCACCAAGAAGGGGGACAAACCTGCCATCACCCTGGCATTGTCCGACGACCTCGTAGCCGCTGGCATGAATGCGACACTGTTGGTTCGTGAGGCTGCGAAGGAGATCAAAGGCGGTGGCGGTGGCCAGCCATTCTTCGCACAAGCGGGTGGTAAGGACGCCGAAGGATTGGAGCGTGCCCTTGATATTCTGAGAAGCAAAATCTAATAACCTGAATACATGAAATGAAGCGTAATGGAGGGCGGGTTTTCCTGTTCCTCCATTATTGCTTTTAAGGATCAAAAAAACTATCCGCCCATGAATCACCATACAGACAAAAACCTCTTAGGCATTCTCCGCAAGCCCGCCATCGCCTTGCTGGCTCTTCTGCTGGCCCTTCCGCTGGTGGCTGGCCCGAACGAGGAGAAGATCCTCCTCGTCTCCGTCAACGACATGCATGCCACGTTCGACAGATTGCCTAAGCTGAAACACTTGGTGGATAGTCTGAAAAACCTCTGCCCGAACGTGCTGGTGCTCTCCGCGGGGGATAACCGCACGGGCAATCCGTTCAACGACCAATACCCTGTCTCTTCCCTGCCCATGACGGAACTGATGAACTATGCGGGCTTCGACGCCTCCGCTGTCGGCAACCATGACTTTGATGCGAAGACGAGTGGACTCATTGAGATGATTAACCATTCGCATTTTCCGTACCTTGCCGCGAACGTGGAGCTCCCCGACAGCCTGAAAGGTCGGTTGCAGGGGTACAAGATATTCACGACGTCCGGTGGTGTGCGGATAGGCGTGTTGAGCCTGCTACAGCTCAATAGGAACGGCATACCCGATACGCACCCCAAGAATGTGGAGGGGGTACGGTTCTACCCTATCAGGGAGACCATCGAGCGTCACCGTTTCCTGCGGAAGGAGTGCGACATCGTCATCCTGCTCACTCATTTAGGCCTTGCCGTGGACCAGCAATTGGCGGAGGAGTACGCTGATTTCGCGGACATCATCGTGGGGGGACATTCCCACACGAAGATAGAAGGGGGCCTGACCCGGAACGGAGTGTTGATCACGCAGGCGGAGAATAAGCTGAAGTATGCCACCGTGACAACCATCGAGACCAATGGCAAGGCGATCGTCAGCAAGCGGGCGGAGCTCGTGGACCTCAAGGCGATGCCTTCGGACAAGAGTGCGGAGGCGCTGGTGAAGTACTTCTCCGACAACGACGAACTGAATCAGGTGATCGGTCAGCTCGCGGACTCCATCCGGGACGTGGAGACGATGGGAGGGTTGATGGGCCAATCGTGGATCGGAGAGACGCAGGCGGAC
>JAGCGM010000113.1 GCA_017649635.1 Paludibacteraceae bacterium
GCTGTGCGTACGCAGCATCTCCGCCAATGCTTTTCCCTCCTTCACGCCCGGTACGATCCAAAAGGTGTGGTGGAAAAACTCGCGGTACTCGGTACTGCTGAACGGATAGAGCGTTTCGCCCTTGTTCGATGAGATGATGTCGAGGAAGTTGGCGATATCCTTTTTATAGACAAATTGTTCTTTGTCATCTGTTTTGAAAAACTCCGTGAAGTTGAAGGCCTTATCTTCGTCCTGATAATGAACGGCAAGGTCTCCGAGGTTGAAGGTCAGGATATTAAGTTTTGGCAGTTCCGCATATGGATTATGGTCGCCTGGATGGCTGACAGCCCACTCCTGCTTGGCTTGCTGTTCCATCACATAGTCCCATGTAAAGGTGTTGGTCTCGTCGAAATCGCCTGATTCGAGCAGGTTGAAAGGTGTTCCCGAAAGGTTCAGCACCTTTGTATGCTCTGTGTCCAACGTCTCGAACACCCGTTTGCCCAACTCTGTTTGCGTTCCCTCATGCGCCTCGTCGATGATGAGCAGGTCCCAATCGATGCTGAAAACCTCTTCATTCTTATCGAAATTGCCGCCTACCAATTTTGACCCACGAAGGTCTTGCATGGAGGCGAAATAGATATAGTTCTTGCCGGATTGTTCGAGCTTTTGGATGTTGTTCACACCTCTGTTTTTAGAGCCATACAGCCATTTATCGCCCTCCGCATAGAATATTTTGCTATAGTCCTCATACCAACCCTCATCCACCACGGGACGATGTGTGACAATGATGGTGCGACGGAAACCCATCTGCCTCACCACTTCGAGCGAGGTGAGCGTCTTGCCCATACGCATCTTGGCGTTCCATAGCATCTTGTCACCGTGTTTCAGCACCTTCTTCGTTTGTTCAATGGCTCTCAATTGCTCGGGGCGGAATGCCACTGGCGACCTGTCTTCCGACTTTTGGTTAGGTGTTAGGCTACTTTGCCCTTTCTTTACGGCTGCGATAGCGTTCTTAGCCGTTTCAAGGTCGCAACGAAACCACTCATCAGCGTTTGTACCAAACTTTTCTTTCTTGATGCCTGAACGTAACAGGACGTCATGAACCTGCTTGTCATTGAACCCCATGATTTTACCACCTTTGCTATATGTGGTCATCTCGGTGTGCAATAATTCATACTGTATGCCAGCTGTTCTTGTATATGAATCAATACGCTTTTTAGCGGCTTCGTTGAGTTCCTTGCAATTAGGTACAAAGGTTAACCCATCGGGGGCAGTTGCCTCACCGATTTTTAAACACTTCGCATGCTTCGAATCATTGATGCGGAAAATGTAAATTAGGCTGTTCTTGAAAGTTGCTGTGTATTCCATGGTAAAGCAGTTCTAATTATCTATTATTCAATCTATTGTGTATTTTACCTTTTTAAGGGAATGGATATGTTCGGGTAATAGAACACGTTGCGTTTCGACCCCGTGCGGTGTGGTTCCTTCTCTGTGACCTTGCGCCATTCCACCACTTCGCAGTGGATACCGATATGCCCTGTCTGTGTATCTTTTTTACAAGCCGGGCATTCCATCCGTTTAGGTTCGTCTTCGAAAAGGCTAAGAGAGGGTTCTTCGGGTGCCGCCCACTCGCACGACAGCGGCACAACGCACTTCACACCGTCCATTTGCCAGAGGTTCCAGCTGATGATATAGGCGGCGTTCTCAAGTATCTTTTTATCGATGGATTGGTGGAATTTTTCTTCGTAATGCTCCATAAAGGTGTAGAGCACAGCCTCGCGGGCGAGTAGTAGATTATCGCCCTGCCACTCGAAGCCATAGGTGGCATGCAGAGCGTTGAAGGCCCAGACGAGCCATTCGTCGGATGCGGTGGTGTGTTCGCCTACAATGCGTAGTTTGCGGTCCAGCAGGCCGATGCGTTCTCTGACGGGAATGACACCGTCGCACGTCACCGCATCGTAACGGCTGGTGAGATACGGTGCTTCACCGCAGGCCACTTCGAGCCTCGGCGCACATACATACTCCTCCCATGATTTGTCTTTGCTGTCAGGGAATTGGATTTTCTCATCGTTAGTTCGCCATGTGTGTCCGTCGCAATCGTCGATTTCGGTGTTGAACACATTCTCCCGACCGAACCATGCGCTGTCCACAAGGTTGTTCTGTTTGTTGCATATCCAAGCTGGGGTGAAGACTTCCGCCTTCTCCTGCACACGTTGCTGCTGCACCTCGCGACTCTTCTTGGCACGGGGTTGAATCAGCAGGCCATGTTCGCCCGTGATGCGTTCGGGGGTTATGGGGTCGAGATAACCGTAGCCCTCGCCCAACGATTCATAGTCTGCGGTTGCCCAAAATATGTTGCGTTCCGCCTTGAAGTGATGGCTGACGGAATGATCCTTGAGCAACACACGCAGCACATCGGGCGACAAGGCGAGAAGGTCATTCTCGGGAATGTCTGTCGGTTCTACCATCTGCGCTGATGATTTGCGCGTCTCGCCTATCTGTATTCGATAAACGGGCTGTCCGTAGGGGCACAAAAAAACGTGGACTCAACATTATCCACGCTCTGAGGCCCTCGAACTGCCCGTTACAACAGATAAGTCAAGCCCACGCTATACAGCGCAGGCATCCACTTGACTTATTCGAGTTGTAACATCAGTCTAAAGTTTTCGAGGTTTCAGAGCAGTTACCGAATAATAAGCAAACGCTTGTTAGTTAATATGTTAGAAAAATTCTACTTTCTTCTTCTTTTAATTTTTTTAGTTATTAAATCTCTTAAATTAAAGCACATTAAATATCAGTCATAAAAGTGACCTTTATCTACATCTGTACAAATGTATAAATTTTCGGTTAATTACTCAAATAATTGAAGCTTTATAAAAAAACCGTACTATTTGACTATTTACTATTTACGATTTACTATTTGGTTGTTGGGGATTTACTGTGTAGCCATTGTTTTCGCTCATGATTTTTTCGAAATAGGGGGCTGTGGCGCAAAGGGGAATGTTCTCCATCCAATCTTGTTCGATGTGTTGTTTCATTGATATGCGTAGTCCTTTCCCTTCGTTCATGTGGTTGTCTACGAATGTGTGTAGTGATTTGCTTTTCACGTTTTCCTCCGACTTAACTTCGACGGGGATGATCCGTCCCGCACATTGTAGGAGGAAGTCTATCTCCAGTTGTGAGTTGTCTTTGCTGAAGTAGTATGTGTTAACCCCGCTAATGGGCTTAAGTTGCTGTAATACATAGTTTTCCGAGAATGCTCCTTTGAATTCCGAGAAGACTTTGTTGCCGAGCAAGATGTCTTTGGGCTCGGTTTGAGACATGGCCGCGAGCAATCCCACGTCGAGCAGGTATATCTTGAATGCGGCATTGTCCACATAGAATTTGAGGGGTAGTTCGGGCGCTTTGCATCGTTCCACCTTGTAGATGAGTCCGGCGTCTACGAGCCATTGCACCGCCATTTCGAATTGTGCCGCCCTTGCCCCTTTCTTTATGATCCCGAAAATGAATTTTTTGTTCTCTTTGGCCAATTGCGCAGGAATGCTTTCCCATACCTGATGTATGCGTTGTGCCTCTGTTTTGGTGTGTTTGCTGATGTCTCTGCTGTATGCGTCGATGATGTTCAACTGGATTTGCCTCGTTTTTTTTGTGTTCCCTGTTCGGATGAATTCACCGACCGCCTCAGGCATTCCCCCCGTGAAATAATATTCCCGTAGTCGGTTTTCCAAGTACTCTCGTTCTAACTCTATCGCGCGCCAGTCGTTTTCTCTGAGTGCGTTGATTATCGCTGGTTTCCCGCAGGCTTTCAGATATTCCATGAAGGTCATCGGATACATGAACAGCATGTCTACTTTTCCGACAGGGAAACTTTCCCCTTGGTGCATGGTTAATCCTAACAGAGAGCCTGCTACCGCTACGTGTAACCCTGGCTTGTCCTCGCAAAAATATTTTAGGGAAGCGATTCCGTTGTGTACTTCTTGTATCTCGTCGAAAATTAGTAGAGTTTTCCCTTCCTCGATATGTTTGTCTGTGTGTCTTTCGATGTCGGTGATAATCCTGTCTATGTCGAATGAACGGAATATTGAGGCTGCGAATTCGTTGTTGTGGCAGTTGATGTATATACAGCTGTCGAATGCTTGCTGCCCAAATTGCTTGAGAATATATGTTTTTCCTACTTGTCTAGCGCCAAGTAGTATGAGTGGTTTCCTGTCTTCACTTTCTTTCCACTGCAGTAATTCATTGTAAATGAGCCTATCCATATTCTTTCTTGTCAAATAATGCGATGTAAAATTACACTTTTATGAGGGAATAAACAAAAAATATTACACTTTTATGAGGGAATAATTTTGAAAACCTACACTTTTATGAGGGAATAATTTTAAAAACATACACTTTTATGAGGGAATAATTTTAAAAAACTACATTTTTATGAGGGAATGGTTGATGAAGGTCTTTTGCCATTGTGGTTTGAATGTGCTATCCCCCAAATTTTCTCCCCTAAAAGATGAACAATCCATTTTTTTTCGTATCTTTGCGTTCCGAAATTTTCATTTAAGTGAGGAGAAAAACTAAATGAGACAGTTAAAGATTACAAAATCAATCACGAACAGAGAGAGTGCCTCCCTGGACAAGTACCTTCAGGAAATCGGACGTGAAGACCTGATCACCGTCGAGGAGGAAGTCGAGTTAGCGCAAAGGATCAAGAAAGGTGACCGCCGCGCATTGGAAAAACTGACACGCGCCAACCTCCGTTTCGTGGTTTCTGTTGCTAAGCAGTACCAAAACCAAGGATTGAGTTTGCCTGACCTCATCAACGAGGGTAACCTGGGTTTGATCAAAGCCGCCGAGAAATTCGACGAGACAAGGGGTTTCAAGTTCATCTCATACGCCGTATGGTGGATCCGCCAATCCATCCTTCAGGCATTGGCTGAACAATCTAGAATCGTCCGCCTGCCACTCAACCAGGTGGGCTCACTCAATAAAATCAACAAGGCGCTCTCACAATTCGAGCAGGAGAACGAGAGACGTCCTTCCACCGAAGAGGTGGCCGGACTTTTGGACATGCCGGTGGACAAGATCTCCGACGCCATGAAGATCTCCGGCCGTCACATCTCCGTGGACGCTCCATTCGTGGAGGGCGAGGACAACAGCCTCTTGGACGTGCTGGTGAACGATGACTCACCTATCGCCGACAAGACCCTCATCAACGAGTCTTTGTCCAGAGAGATCGACAGAGCCCTCTCCACCCTTACGGAAAGGGAGAGCGAAATCATCAAGATGTTCTTCGGTATCGGTTACCAGGAGATGACCCTCGAGGAGATCGGCGAGAACTTCGGTCTGACCCGCGAGCGTGTACGACAAATCAAGGAGAAGGCTATCCGCCGCCTCAGACAAAATTCAAGAAGCAAATTGCTGAAGTCTTATTTGGGATAATAGGGATTTCACGACAAATAAAAACCCAGCACCTTCCCGGTTGCTGGGTTTATTTTTTTCAGGAAGATTGCCCTTTACTCTTACACCACTCCCGAATCCCACACTCACCGCACTTCGGGTTCTTGGCCGTGCAGACATACCGTCCATGCAACAGCAGCCAATGATGAGCGTTGCCTAATATGTCATGCGGGATATGCTTCACAAGGATCTTCTCGGTCTGCTCCGGCGTCTTGGATTGGTTCGTCAACCCGATACGGTTGGAGACACGGAAGACGTGCGTATCGACAGGCATGGCGGGCTGACCGAAGGCCACGGTCAACATCACATTGGCCGTCTTCCGACCCACACCCGGCAGACGGGTCAGTTCCTCCATCGTACAGGGGATCTCCCCCTTGAAGTCGGAAACGACCATCTTGCCCATCGACAAAATATGTTCAGCCTTGGAATTAGGATATGATATGCTCTTCACCAACGACAACACCTCGTCGAACGTGCCTTCCGATAAGGCGAAAGCATCCGGAAAACGTTCAAAGAAAGCAGGGGTGACCATGTTCACACGCTTGTCCGTGCATTGGGCGGAAAGCATCACCGCCACCAGCAATTCGTAAGGGTTCCGGAAGTTCAGTTCGCTCTCCGCATCCCGCATATTCGCTTGGAACCACGCAAGCACCTTCGCATACCGTTCGGAGACCGTCATCTATGTTATTACTTTTTAAGCAAGCCCGTGCACTCGATCACATTCACCACATAGTCGCCCAACTTCTCACACTCGGAGATCAA
>JAGCGM010000114.1 GCA_017649635.1 Paludibacteraceae bacterium
GCCTCGTCGGCCACCGCCAGCAGCACTTCGCGAACCTTCGCATCATCAAGGCCTACCAAAGTCTTGGAGGCGTCACGCACTGCGGCAAATAATTCATTCGTTTCCATTGTGGTATAAGTTTATGATAACATCAGTAATACGCAAATTTACGATTTTAGCGTGAAATAAAAAAACATGGCACGGTACATTATCATGCACGTGGAAATTACAAAATAGTAAATAGTAAATCGTCAAATAGTAAATGCCCGAATATAAACCCCCGTAATGTTATTCCACGTTCTCCTCGCAGGCACTTTCCCTTAAGGATGATAGGACATGGCAGGCGATGAAGTTGCCGAAGGTGGCGGGCATATATGAGATCGTGCCGACGGTGGAGACCTTGTTCTGCTCCTCCACCATCATGACCGCCTTCTCGTCGGGCAGTTCGGAACTGAAGACCACCTTGAACCCTTTTCGGATACCCATTTTGCCTAAACGCTTGCGGACAGCCTTCGCTAGGGTGCAATTGTAGGATTTGGAGATATCCGCGATCTGGATCTTCGTGATGTCGCTCTTAGCCCCTGCACCCATCGAGGAGATCAACGGGAGGTGACGCTCCAGGGCGCATTGAATCAAGAAAACTTTGGGCGATAGCGTGTCGATGGCATCCACCACAAAATCGTAGTGCGCTTCGTCCAGTAGCTGCGGAGTAAGCTCATCCTTCAGGAAGATGGTGTGTACGTGTAGCTTCAGCTCCGGATTAATGTCCAGGAGGCGTTTCGCCAGCACTTCGGTTTTGTTCATCCCCAGCGTGGAGTGCAGGGCCACCAACTGTCGGTTGATATTGCTTTCATTCACCTTGTCGCCATCCACGATGGTGAGTTCGCCGACCCCGCCCCGCACGATCATCTCCGCCGCGTAGGCGCCGACCCCGCCGACACCCACCACCAAGACATGTTTCTTCCCTAACGAGGCCATCACATGTTCGCCGAAGAGTAGTCTTGTCCGTTCCTGCCATTCCTTCTCCATATTCCCAATCTTAATTTAATGCAAAGGTAGCGAATAATCATGAAACCCATATGCGCTTTGGCGGTGCCTTGGCATCTCTCCTCTCTTTATTGTGCTGTGAAATCACCCCTTCTCCTCGTTCTGTTTCCCGATCTTTCCATTGTCGTTGTCGGAAATCGATCCATAGTGTAAATTTTTATATCTAATAATCAGCCAATTAGAGATAATCACCGTATTTATAACGTAAAAAATACATAAAATATTTTGTGGAATGAAAAATTAATATTTACTTTGCGTACAGATAACACGATAAATACAGAAAGAATAGATAAACAATTAATTATATTTTAAATTACATACATATGAAAGCATTGAGATAGCATATTAATACACGTTGCATTAAATTTTCATATACGCTTACAAACTATGGTAAAGTGATTCTGACCTTAATCTTGAAAGGTCTGCCTGTATTGTTTGCGAATTTTGGTCTTATACAAGGACAAGATATAACGAGAACCATCCTTCCATTCACATCGGATGGTTCGGGAACGTAATCTGTCTGTTTGTATTTTGCTTAGAAGCTCGCGAAGTGTGGGCTCGAATTGGGAGTGTACCGCGTCATCTTTCTACTTCCCCATGAAAGAATGTTCGCCGGCTCCCAATTTTTTTTCATGAAAACAGTATATAAAAGCGGGGTACTTGTTGCTTGAATGGACAAAATAGACGAAATTTGCGTAAAAGATTAATTTGAATCGTATGGACGTTGAAGAGAAAATGATTTATGCCCCGGTGGCCATCCCAACCTTATGTCGTAGCACTCATTTTAAAAGAACTGTGGAGAGTTTGAAACGGAATGGTTGGGCGAAATACACGGACGTGTATATTGGCTTGGATTTCCCACCCGCTGAGAAATATGAAAAGGGGTGGAAAGAAATCTGTGAATACCTCGATTCGGGCGACTTCTCCGTCTTCAATAAGTTTGTGGTGTTTAAAAGGGAACGGAACATGGGTTCCTATGAAAATTCCGTGGACCTTGTACACAATATAAAGCTACTGAATTATGACCGATGGATATATTCGGACGATGATATCGAGTATGCCCCGAATTTCCTGGAATACATGGACAAATGTATGATGAAATACTATGATGACCCTCGGGTGTTTGCCGTAACGGGCTATTCTTATCCGATGGATTGGACCCTTGCCGAGGGGTGTACATGTTTCCTGCAGGACTTCAACGTGTGTTCCTGGGGTCTCGGTTTCCTGCGGGACAAAGAGGAGGCCTTCTACCAATACGTGACTTCCGGAAATTTGGTCAAGGCGGCCTCGGATATCATCAAGAACGGGTCTTATAAGAAGATGTTGGATGCTTGTTTCTACGATTATTTCTATGCTGCGCTCTCGTTTGACCGTAGCAAGCCGAACATGATGAAACAAGAGACCGATGTCTCCATGCGAGCCTATATCGCCTATAAGAATATGTATTGCGTGACGCCTGCCATATCCAAATCACGTAATTATGGATTCGATGGGTCGGGTGAATATTGCCAAAAAACAAACGGGGAGAAAAACGTCGCCACTGCCGACAACTATAGTTATGGATCCCAACCAATTGATGTGGCGGAGACCTTTGAATTGGTGGTGGATGACGATCCGTCCCATTTGGAGATAAACCGACATAAGTTGAATGCTTTCGACTATAGATCGCCTGAGGTCATGAAATTGGCCCACCAAAACTATAAGTTGATCAAATGGTTCGGATTGCCTCTCGCGAAAATCATCCATCTTGGTTGCTTCGCGGTGAAAAGGGTGAAAGTCCTTTTCTCACGGAAGTAACTATTCTATAGGCCTTTATATATTATTTATGTGTGGACGGTGGTCTGACAGATTATTCTGACATGGTGTGAATTTGTTCGACGATTCTATTCATGTCGTCGCTGTCGTACCGTTGGTCGCACGGAATCGCCAGCAGGTTATCCGCGAACTCATGTTCCAGCATCTCTGGCGTTGTCCAATCATATACATTCGGCCAGTAGGTCGCCACAAAAATAGCATGCGAAATCAGGAATGATTTCAGTCCTTTATTGCTTGTCCAATACGGGTACACCATCGGGCACTCGAACGTGTCCAAGGCAGGGATATTGAGTTTGTTGCTTCCCTGTAAATGTTCGTGCAAATATGCGAAGTTAGCATTCCTTCTCTCCTTCACTTCGTCGAAGTCTATGTGACTCATCAGATCACTTGTGATGACGGAAAGCCTGCGGATAGGGTTCATTATGAGTTTGTCCGTGTTCTCCTTGAAGAGTTCGTATCCGGCGGACGCACCCTTCTCCTTGCGGAGGAACAGGTGGCTCATACGCTCGCTCGAGTCGTCGATCGGATACTGTCCCACGTCCTTCCCATTTTCCACAAACGCCACGCCGCTGTCCGACAAACCCACGAATTTTCTTGGACTGTAAAAGATATTCAATCCCTTTGGCCTCTTCGCGTACAGGGCTTGCGCCGCGTCGACAATGAGTCGGTTGCCGTATTTCTGGAACAATACGCGTACATACTCGTCCATTACACCAAAGTAGTTGTTGTAGACGATGCATTCATTGTCATTGACTTGGATCTCCTCTTTGATGTGCAGCTCTTCATCTAACGAATAAAATTCGTATGGAATTCCTAATTTCTCGAAGGGCTCGAGCACCACAATGCATGTGTAATATGGGAGGTAAGCTTTCTTTATGTTCCCGATGGATGCCAATATGTATTCGAGGCAGTTCCTTCCCGTGTTCAGGAACGCGCCATCTTGTTGGGGGAACCCGCGCCCGACGCTGAGCTTCTCTATTTCGTAGTATCCTCCTATCGCTCTGTCCATCCTGCGTTGCTATTCTTTCACGATCGTATACATGTCCAACATCTTTATCACCTCTTCTTTGGAGTTGAACATGATGACGTCGATGATGGAAAGGCTCTCGATGAATTCGTTGTCGAATTGTTTGTAGGTGATTTCGTTTGTTTTGAGGAATTCCAGTTCGATGTTTCTTTTCTTAAACTCCCCAAAATCATATAACTCCATGCCACCAACAGCATTGATATAGGTGTCCGCACCTAGCCTCTCGCAGAAATCGTAGATGCGGTATTCCCTCTTAAGCAGATTATTGCCCTCGAATTCGGAGGTCCTTCTGAACTTTGTCTTGATTTCGAGGTAGTCCGCTATCACTCTGAGCGAATTTTCCAAGAAATACGCCAGGTTACGTTCCGGACAGGAGAGGATGCTTTTCATTAATTTGTAGCCATCTTCGAAGTTCGGGCTCTTGTGGTAAGTGCATTCCAGACTTCTCAGCTGTTTGTCGATGTCAATCTCCTTGATGAATGTCTCGTTGATCATCTTGTTCTGACTAGCTTTGTCCAATGTCAGATTACAATAGATCGGTTCTTTTCCGTTCAATATCCGATTGCGATTTATCCATCCTCCTTTGATATAATTGTAATCATCACAAATTAAGAACACATCAGCACATTTGATTAATTGCCAATACCCAATGTATGGGATAAAATAAGGTTGGTTCGCTGAAACTTTCATATGAAACTTTCAATGTATCTATTCGGGCCCTAATAATACTCTCTCTCTTCCTTAATTTGGTGGAACCCGTTAACCAAAAATGGAAGACATGGAATGTGTTGTACAACATTGCGAAGTTAGTAAAAAAACGTAAAAAATATACCCGTATGGCACTATTTTTACATTTTTTGTAGAATATTTTGATATGACGTATATAAATAGTGGGTTGTACAATTTTTATTTGTATGTCTGGCGTTCTTTTTCTACCATATTCTGGCAATTTTGTCCCCTGTATTCCTCTCTTTCTCCATTGTCATTTGTTTGATGTTCCCTATTTTTTTCTTGTCCGTCTGCTTTCTTCCGGATAATAATTGCTATCTTTACATTTTATTGCGTTTCGAGTCCATGTCATAATTTTGGGGTGGGTGATTTATATGTGACCTCTTTTCTTAAAGGCAGTGGGTGTTGATGTGAGAATCATTTTGAATGTTAAGTATATTGCTATAAATATTATGATTAAACGTATTTTTATGATGGGATGTGTTTCTTCCCTATTACTATCTTCTTGTGTCCGCAACGGGGCGAAGGACGATGGCCTCGCTCATTTTTCGTCCGATTTCGACACGACGGTCGCCATGGGCGATGATTTTTATCAGTATTCGAACGGTGGATGGTTGAAGAGCCATCCTATTCCAGGCGAGAAGAGCCGGTTGAACACCTTCGATGTCTTGAATGACGATAATCTGGAACGTTTGCGGGAGATCGTGGAGAAAGCGCGCGACAAACATGCGCCTCAGGGTAGCAACGAGCAGAAGATCGGTGATTATTATGCCTTGGCGATGGATTCGCTCAGGCGTCAGCAGGAAGGCATCTCACCTATCCGTTATATGTTTGACCGGATCAACTCGATGAGCTTTCATGTGAAGGATTCCTCCTTCGCGGCTGATCTGGCCTATTTTCACCTGAATGCGGGCAATCCTTTCTTCGCTGTCGGGTGCACGCCTGATTCGAAGAACAGTTCGATGAATATCGCCGAATTGTGGCAGGATGGCATAGGCTTGCCTAACCGTGATTACTATTTCGACGAATCTGAGAAGGGTCAGGAAATCATCCGCGGATATAAACGTATGTTGGCCAAATATTTGAATCTGCTGGGCGCCGACAGCACTGAGGCGAGGGCGGAAGCCATCTATGCGTTCGAGAAGAAGATGGCGAACCTGATGAACACGAAGGTGCAGAACCGTGATCCGCAGGCGACATATAACAAGGTGTCGTTCGAGGAATTGAAGACGTCTTATCCGGGTTTCAACTGGGATGTCTATTTCGATGCTTTCCCTGTGAAGCCGACCGAGTTGACCGTCGGGCAGCCACGCTACTTCTCTCATCTCTTTAAATTGATCGCCGAGACGGATTCCGCTACTTTGAACGATTATGTGACGGTTACCACTATTAATTATGTCGCTTCGTACTTGTCGGACGATTTTATGATGACCAAGTTTGATTTCTACAGCAAACAACTGAGTGGCATCGAGGAGTTGCGTCCGTTGTGGAAACGCTCCTTGGAAATGGTGCAAGGCAGGTTGGGTCAACCTTTGGGGCAGCTTTTCGTCGAAAAATACTTCCCCGAATCTGCGAAGAAACGCACCGTGGACCTAGTGGAACATCTTCGCACCGCTTTCGGCCAGCGAATCGATTCTTTGAAGTGGATGGGCGACAGCACCAAGGCGGCGGCGAAGGTTAAGTTGGCGGCGATTGGCGTCAAGGTAGGCTACCCTGACAAATGGGAGGATTACTCCGAGGCGGTTGTGGATCCATCCCTCAGTCTGGTCGAGAACTTCCTCAGCCTGACCAACTTCCACAGCCTGAAGGAGATGCGTGAGGTGGGTCAGCCAGTCGACAAGGAGAAGTGGTACATGACTCCGCAGACCGTGAACGCATATTACAGCCCGTTGACGAATGAGATTGTCTTCCCTGCGGGTATCTTGCAGCCGCCTTTCTTCTATGCGGACGGAGACGATGCGGTGAATTACGGCGCCATCGGTGTGGTCATCGGGCATGAGATGACCCATGGCTTCGACGACCAAGGCAGACAGTTCGACAAGGATGGTAACCTGACGGATTGGTGGACGTCGGAGGATGCCGAGCGTTTCAAGGTCGCCTCCTCGAAGATGAAGGAGCGTTTTTCCAATGTGGTGGTGATCGATTCCATGAAATGCAATGGTCAGTTGACCCTCGGAGAGAACATCGCGGACCTCGGAGGCTTGAATATTGCCCACCAAGCGTTTCTTAATACGTTGACGGACAATGTGAAAGACCCGTTGATAGATGGCCAAAATTACGACCAACGATTTTTGCTCGCATACTCGAGAATATGGGCTGGCAACTATCGGGATGAGTATCTTCGCAACCAGGTCATCACCGATTCCCATGCCAACGGAAAGTATCGTGTAAACGTGCAATTACCGATGTTGGACTTCTTCTATTCGGCCTTCGGAATCGATGAAAATGGCAAGATGTTTGTCCGTCCGGAAGAGCGTATCGTGATCTGGTAACGACACTTTGCGAGTTTTTTCGTGAAATTTTTAGAAAAAAAGCTCGTTAACCCGTTATTTTTATATCAAAATTCTTTTAGAATAAGAACTAAATTTTCTAATTTTGCAAAAGATATAAAAATATTTTTCATAAATGGCTGATAGTAAAAAAATTAAGACGGCTTTGGTCTCGGTTTACCACAAGGATAAA
>JAGCGM010000115.1 GCA_017649635.1 Paludibacteraceae bacterium
AACGTCCCATCATGAGGAAGTCCGCACCCATGGCCAAAGCCAACACCATGTGGTAATCGTGCACAAGACCGCCGTCGCTGCAGATTGGCACGTAGATACCCGTTTTCTCGAAGTATTCGGCCCTCGCCTTAGCTACGTCCATCAAGGCTGTCGCTTGACCTCTACCGATACCTTTCTGCTCACGGGTGATACAGATGGAACCGCCACCGATACCTACTTTGATGAAGTCCGCACCAGCCTCTACGAGGTAGTTGAAACCTTCTGCGTCCACCACGTTGCCGGCACCCACCTTCACCTTGTCTCCGTATTTAGACTTGATCCAGCCTAATGTCTCCTTTTGCCACTCGGAGAAACCATCCGAAGAGTCGATGCAAAGTACGTCCACGCCAGCCTCGACCAACGCAGGGACACGCTTCTCGTAGTCGCGTGAGTTGATACCTGCGCCGACGAGCAACTTCTTGTCGCTGTCAGACAACTCGTTAGGGTTCTCGTGATGGCTGTTATAGTCTTTTCTGAAGACGAAATATTGCAGATTGCCCTTGGCGTCCACAATAGGCAAGGTGTTCAGTTTATGCTCCCAGATGATTTGGTTCGCCTCGGAAAGGGTGATGCCCAATTTCCCGACCGTCAGTTTCTCGAATGGAGTCATGAAATTCTTTACCGGAGAGGAAAGATCCTCCTTGTCCGCACGGTAGTCACGGCTGGTCAAAAGACCTTCCAACTTACCGTTCGGCGTTCCGTCGGAAGTGACACCGATGGTGGAATGTCCCGTAAGGCCAATCAAACTGATTGCGTCCGCCAAGGAAGTGTCCGGTTTAACGTTCGTGTCGCTGACCACGAAACCAGCCTTGAAATTCTTCACTCTCCTGACCATTTCGGCCTGAGATTCAATCGGTTGGGAACCGAAGATGAAGGACAAACCACCATTCCTCGCCAACTCGATGGCAAGACCCGAATCGGAGACTGCCTGCATGATGGCTGATACGAACGGAATGTTCAGGTTAATCGCTGATTTTTCGCCTTTCTTGAACTTCACAAGCGGCGTTTTGAGCGACACGTTGCTCGGAATACACTCTTTTGTCGTCAATCCGGGGATGAGAAGAAACTCGCCGAATGTTCTTGAAACGTCATTTAGAATCTTGGCCATACTATGATATCTTTTTTGTTACTTTTCTTCCAATGAAAAATTTTGCAAATTTACATATTTTCCAGTTAAATCTATGCTCTCAATGTGAAAAAGTCGGTTGGATTTCTTGGTTTTTTGTGTATGGGACAATGTGGGGCAGGGCAGGGGCTACGCTCTTCCTTGCTGGTCCGATGGAGAATCGGTTTTGATCCATGTCGCTAAAAGGGATGGAAATATGTCTGGGAAAATATGCGGAAGAGAAAAATCTTTTTGGAAGAGACCCGTTATGTAATTGTTTTTATACATTTGTGTGGATTGCTTAGGACCTGTTGGTGTCTGACGAATCAGTGTTTTAGTGTAAAAATATGATGTCATGGGAGTATTAGAAAAGATAAGGGAGAAGGACGCCCGGCATTATTGGATATTTCCAGTACTGCATCTGCTTATGGGACTCGTTTCTGCTGTGATACGGTGTAATAATCCGCACGACGATGGACAATATGGGACTATATTGGTTGTTTTTTCATTCCTTTCCATCGTGTGTTTCATCTTCGCGATTACCGAAACGGTGGCTTTTTTTGCGGAGAAACAGTCCAGGAAAGCCATTGTTTTGCTCATCTCGGAGTTGGTCGCACTTCCGCTCAGTGTTGTCCTCTTCGTTTTCCTGCCTTTTGTTTTGAACCTAGACCTATGATCGGATGGCTGTTCTGAAAAATATTTTATATCTTTGAGGAAACAGTTTCACGAATTGAGGGAAGATGAATAAAAACCGGGAGGCATACGATAGCCAAGCGCTCCGCAGGGTGCTCATATTGGGCAACGGGTTCGATCTGGCGGTGGGTAGGCGCACTATCTACAAGGATTTCTATGACAGCAAGTATTGCCCGAAGGATTACCCCGCGCCGTTGATCAAATACCTCAACGAGAGGCTAGGGAAGGCGTTGGATAAGGTGCGTTGGCTGGACCTGGAGAATGCGCTGCAGGAGTTCGCCAAGGAGCCCTCCAAGGACGATTATTACTCGAAGGACGAAGAGAAGATCGTGAAGTACTACCGCACCTACAGTGACTTCCCGCAAGGCGAACCTCAGTTCTGGGGCGATATGGTCCAGAACATGCTGAAAGAGGGCAAACTACAGTCTTCCCCGTCGGGTGGAGACCCCATTTTCCCTTACAGTGACGATTATTTCAAGTACACGAGGGAACAACGCGACGAGATTGCCCTGAAGATGATAGAGAAGGGCCTCGCCGATTACCTGGATGAGGTAGGGGAGAGGGCGCACGTGCAAGAGGCCTATGTGCTGGGGCTTCTGCGTAACTTTTTGGAGGACGACAACGCCTCCGTCTATTCGTTCAACTACACCAAGGTGGGTAGTCTGATAACCACTGATGCGCTGAAAATCAGGGAATACGATGCGAAGGTGCAGTATATGCACGGTTCGTTGCAGGATGGGCATGTGATCATCGGAGCGAAGGATGGCGACTACGGCGACTACGATTTCGTGCAGAAGGCGTTTGATTCGCAGTTTAATCCGCCTCGTCTCCTGAAGAATCTGATGGAGGCGGACGAGGTGATCATCTACGGACATTCATTGGGCGATTGCGACAGCCAGTATTTCGAGCCATACTTCAGGTACCTTGTGACCAATTTCGACAACAAGGATAGGAAAATCACCATCTACACCTACGACGACGCGTCCGAAATCCAGCTCAAGAAGAACCTGAACCGGCTCACGGGCAACAATCTGCGCTCGCTGTACAACAATGCGTTTCAGATCATCAAGACATGTGATTCCGCCAACTCTGGCAGGTGAAAACCTCCGAAAATCTGCAAATGTTGGCAAAATATCCTCCGGAAATCTGCAAAATTATCGCAAAAAACCTTCTAAAATCTGCAAAATATGTTTTATATTTGTGGTAATCAAATATTTAAGAATATATGTTAAAGCGCAAGTTTACAGAATATCTAAAAAAGTGGAAGTCGGTCAAGCAAAAGGAGTGCCTTTTAGTGTGTGGAGCCCGTCAGATAGGCAAAACATTCACGATAGAGGAATTTGCGAAAAACAACTACGAATCGTTTGTGGAACTGAATTTCGAGCAATTCCCAGCATTGAAATCCGCTTTTGATGGTGAACTGACAGTTGCGGAAATGATAAAAAGGATTTCTGTCCATATTCCGACTGCGCGATTCATTCCTCATAAGACTTTGATTTTCCTGGACGAAATCCAAGCCTGTCCGCAGGCTCGCACGTCGTTGAAATTTTGGGCGATCGACGACACCTACGACGTTATAGCATCAGGTTCGTTGCTGGGCGTAAACTATAAGTCTGTCTCATCGTTTCCTGTCGGTTATGAGCGGCAAGTTAATATGTATTCATTGGATTTCGAGGAATACTTGTGGGCTATCGGATTGTCTGAGGATGTGATAGAATCGTTAAGGGAACATTTCATGAATAGAACCAAGGTGGACGATTCCATTCATCGAAAAATGATGGAGTATCTCCGCGAATATATGATTGTGGGAGGGATGCCGGCAGTTGTCAATCAGTTTGTTGACAGCCATAACTTTGGCATAGTCCATCAGGAGCAGGAGAAGATTATTTCTGCATATTTGAATGATATAGCGAAATATGCAGAGGCAACTGAGCGGACCAAAGCGAGGAACTGTTTTCTATCTATTCCACGTCAATTAGCGAAAGAGAACACGAAATTCCAATATTCGGTGGTGGAACGTAACGGTACGGCCCGCAAATTCGTCAATGCATTGGATTGGTTGAGGGATGCGGGCATTGTCTCATATTGCTATAACTTGTCCACTTTGCAGTTCCCTCTGTCCGCATACGTACGTGAGGATCAGTTTCGCATCTACATGAGCGACATAGGGTTATTGACATTCATGTATGGTTTTGAGATGAAGGCAGCCTTGATGGAGGACACATTGACAGGTCCTGCCAAGGGAGGTATCTTTGAGAATCTGATGGCGGATATATTACACAAGAAAAAATATCCTCTCTATTTCTACAAAAAAGACGATTCGTCTGTGGAGATTGAGTTCGTGCTTACATCAGGGATAAATCCTCTGCCATTGGAGGTGAAAGCCAAAAATGGTCGTACGCAGTCGCTCAACACAGTACTTACATGGAGTGGGGTGGTTGAAGGATATAAGTTTGGCAACTGCAATGTGGGTGTTGAGGATAAGAAGATAACGATGCCTATCTATTTGGCTATGTTTATTTAGCTATGTCGTTAGTCGGACCACCGTAGAGACGCAATGCATTGCGACCCTACAATGGAATAACGGCGTGAATATACGTTAATAAATTGATTTAAATGGATTTAGATATCATTAAAAATATTGCGGTCGTAGGGGCCGGAAGTTTCATCGGTGGAATGGCGAGGTATCTTGTCTCCGTGATGATGAAAGGCATCGGCAAAGGGTTTCCTTGGGCGACCCTTGCCGTAAATCTTGCCGGATGCTTTCTGATTGGTCTTTTGTGGGGAATCTTCAGCCGAAACGCCACCGAGGGCAGCAAATGGGCCTTGTTCCTGTCCGTTGGACTCTGTGGCGGTTTCACCACGTTCTCAACCTTCTCGAAAGAGTCTTTGATGATGCTACAATCCGGAAATTTCTGGGGCTTTGCGGGATATATCGCTTTGAGTGTTACTGCCGGCGTCGTATTAGTGGCGCTGGGGTATCATATTTAATAGTTTTCAGCAAAGAAGAAAAATCTGTAGAATTTGAAAATAAAGCCAAACAAATAAGGCGTATTTACTTGGATTGTAGCTAAATACGTGTTAGTACCTAATCCATCATAAATAAAACGACATGAGATGCTATTCTTTATTTATTTTTATTCTATGTTTCTCTTTTTTATCCAAGGCGGCAAAAAACCCTGATAAATACATGAGAAAGGGGAGGGCTATGTTATTTAATTCGGAGGAACTTAATGAGAAAGGAGCCTATCGGAATTTCATGAAAGCGCACGAATTACAGTCAAAAGATGCAGACTTGTACTTAGGGCTTTTTCTTTTCTTTGGCATCGGGACAGAAGAAGATCGTCCTCAAGCAATTTCCTATATGGAAAAAGCATCGGAGCATGGAGACCAATGCATCAATATCCTGTTGGGATTTTGCTATTACTATGGACTTTATGTTGAAAGAGACGAGGCGAAAGCTTTTCATTATTGGATTGAAAAAGGAGAATCACATAATCGAAGAGTTGGATTCCTAATAGAAGAATATTTGTTTGAAAAACCATGGAAATCAACCGTTTCCGGACATGTTGCGGTCAAGGAAAACTTTTGCCCCGTAATGGACTATATCCATTCGGTTGAACTTGAGAGGAAAAGGCATTACAATCGTATATGGATGCAAAAAGACAAATATGGAAATCTATGGGTGGATTATTCTGTACATTGGTTGGACAAACCGACAGAAGAAAAGATAATAAAAAACATAACACTCTCCGAAGCCTATTGTTACGACCAAGGAGTTTTAAACATCATCGAAGGCGATTCAACCTACTTTGAGAGTTGCAGTGACACGACCATCATCGAACGACAGTGGGATACTCCTAGTAATGGAATCGATGCATTGCCGTTATGTCATTGTGGAGGCATCGGCATTCTGAAGGATGGACATTTTTATGTCGTTGATAAAAAAACATGGAGTTTAGCCGTGAATTTCCTAGACGTCACACCCTCACACATGGTGCCGAAAGGGCAGCCCATTCCCTCATGGTTAAAATCAAAAATTTATAAATTCATGAGGTCTTATTTGAACAAATGAAATGTTTTGATTTTCATTATTTTAAATTATATTTGTGACAAATGGAATTCTAATCCTTTCTAAAATCCATCCTGGAATTTTTCGAATATTCTATTTAACATAATATAAATTATATAACAATTATATAGGCCAATTTTTCTTTTGTTTATTTACAGGTTGTCGGACGGTCGACACCGTAGAGACGCAAGATTTTGCGTCTCTACAATGAAACGTGTTACGTATGAACAACAAAACATAAACAGATGTCGTTTTTAATTTTATATTTGCAATCATCTTAAATCATGAATCATGACGACAACGCACAAATTCATTTGGATTATCTCCAGCGTAATTTTAGTATCCTGTAATAGTTCTAATCAAGGGAATGGCCAGGAAAATATTCAGGGAAATGATAATAAGACCGATACAATCGTACAAAAACCCGAAGAATATTCTGATTCAGAATATGAATTCGATGAATCTATGTATTATAATAATATCGGGAATAATGAAAGCGTCATTAATAATGACTCCATTTTGAGGAAACTAAAGGAAAATGATCCGTATTCTCCTGAAGGTGTCCGTTTCTACGTAAAAAATGATACCATCGCAGATAAATTCTATGAAGAACAAAATGTTAAAAATTTTTTTGAATATATAACCCTAAAAGAGGTCTTGTATATGCCTGAGGAACATAAAAATATGAGAATCGCACCTACTATTGGGCCTAATCTTCCTAATGGGTTACTTGAAACCGTAAGAAATGCATACCATGGCCATTACCCGTTGGCTCTTTCTCCTGATGTGATCTGGCTTACTATCTGTCAAGGCATGTCTAAACATATTAATTTGAATTTCAAATCATTAGAGAATAAAATATACAAAAATGGACATCCAAAATCAATCCTCGTAAGAATTGATTCCCTAGCTTTCGATTCCACCCAATGGAGTGTTGCGGTCGACTCATTAGCCCAACAAACTCGTCGATACACCGATTCTTATTTTTACGAGGCTTTCGTGCCACAATTCAGCACAACCACCCCTATCGATCATGTCGCCTATCAAATCACACTTTTAGATGCTCAGAAAAAAGCTTTCTCCTATAATTTAGAGTCGGGTTGTGGCTTTCCTTGGATCGTTTTAAGGGGAACTACAGAAGATTGGGAACTGATAAAGAAGAAGTTATCTATATTAGACACCTTGGAGATGACGGAATGGAAGGAGAGCCTCACCCCTATCCTCGACGAGTTCATCGAAGCTTCCCAAGGAAGGGCAAACAAAACGTTTTGGATGAATATTTTCAAAACCGAAGGTGAATACGAAACTTATGCCATCACAGGCTGGATTCTCAAACTCTTTCCATACATCGATTCCGATCAACCCAATCCATTTCTCAATAAAAGAGTTGCTGCCAGCGACAACCTATCGACTGATCGTTTCCCTAGCAGCATATTAAGTGTGCCCTTTGTTTGGCACAACGCTTTCGAAGATAGAACCGACTCGTTATATTTTTGGAGCGGAATTTTGGGTGCAAAACAGTATGGCGACAAAACCTTGGAACCTTTCATCTCTTGGGCTTTGACTACAAAAGATTATAAAAAGGAATTTGTAGAAAAATACAAGGAAGAGATACGTCCCTGGAAGAATAATTAACTGATACCATACCCTCACCGTAGAGACGCAAAATATTGCGTCTCTACAATCAAAAACACCCTCCGTATGATATCGCTCGAATTCTGGAAATATTTAAAATGCATGACCCTTATTTGCGTTTTCCTGCAAATCGGTGGTCTTATCGGTGCTGTTGGTACTCAATTATTAGATTCAATAATTGAATCTAATAATGCAATTATTGCCTCTGTCCTCTTTACAGTTACTGCATTGTCTCCTTTTTCTCTGTGGTATTACCGCCACACGAACGACAATCATCCTCTTTTAAGAGCCATCTTATTGGTTCTCTTTTCCGCCATTTTGGCTGTAGCAATTATGCTTCTGCTGTATCTCATACTGGGGGGTGTTTTCTGTGCTTGGACGGATTCTTCTTCCGTTGTTGGAACTATTGCTGGCATGTCGCTCATTGCTTCCCCATTCATATTGCTTTTATCCCTGCTATATACATCCTCGACGGTAGAGGGAACAATAGGCTCTCGTATGTGCCTCCTATTTTGGATATTACTGGCTGTCAGCCTGTTTTTTTTACCGTTGGTCGGATTGTTGTTATGAATCTGGTTAAATAGGTCGGACACGCACCAAAAAACAATTATATTTAAATCCACAAATCCGTAACGTGAAGTAGATTCGATATGAAGCCCGTCAAGAACCGTATATTTTGCAGAGCAGTCAGACATACCAAGATGCTGTTCGAGACGCAGGAGAAGGCGGAAAACTTCATTAGATTCAATCGTGACGAGATACTTCAAAGCCGAGGAAAGGCTCCCTGCCGCTGTTACTATTGCTTTTTCTGCATGGGGTGGCATGTGACGAGCAATCCGTCTACGGAGGAAGGAATCCTTCTGGATCAGCGGGATGAGGCCTTGGCGAAGGATCTGCGCGAAAAATACCTGAAACGAAAAGAAAAGGTCTCCCCTATCCCACGACCTAAACTTATGCGATATGCTTTTTACGAGCAGTTGCGTTTGGCTGATGTGCATATCTCTATGTTTGATGTCGAGAAGGCGGAATGCTGTTTGGCGGAGTGCCGCCGGATACTTCAGGAAGAAGAACTCGAATGGCGCAAAAAGGATTCCATGATCGTCAATTACCAACATCAGTGTGCCATATTAGACGGTTTGCGGTCTCTGTTGGCGGACGAGAACGCTCTTCCCGACGAGCAACTGATGAAGTCTTCCATTTACAAAATCTGTGCGAACAACTTGTCGTTGTTGAAAGAAATAGACGCATCTTACAAGGATCTGATGGAACTGGCGCAGGCTGGGAGCCCTCAGTTCCCCAAGGCTCGACATGAGCACGTCACACTTATCGCAAGGATAAAGGGAATATGTAAGGAGCAATTGAAGGCGGGGCGTATGGAACGGGCGGACGAGGCCGAAGAGATATACCAAACAATATTGAACAACAAGAAAGGCGACGAGGAATCACGTATATTATCGTGCGCAACAAACGAACGTGAAAAGGATGACCAGCAGGACGATGATCAACAGGTTGATGTCCGACTGAAGGTAGCCGGAGCTTGTGGTGGCTCCTGAGACCGTATAAGGTGCCTGGTTGACCGGAAATCTCTTCCGCAGGTATAGATATACCCTATAGGAAAGAAAGCCCATCAAAAGGCCTAAAATCGTGCCGCAGAGAATGTCCAGCGGGAAATGAACGCCCAAATAGATCCTCGAATAGGCGCATAATGCAGCCCAACAAAGGGAAATCACCGTATAAGGCTTGTATCGGAACAATAAAGAGGATAACACGCAGAAACCGAACGAGTTAGCTGCGTGCGAAGATGGGAATCCAAAAAGTCCACCCCTATATTCGCGCACATAAGAGAGCATATCCATGACCGCGGGGTCCCTGCTGGGACGTAGTCTCGCAATCGTGGGTTTCAGAATGGACGATGAAAGCTGATCGCACAATAAAAATACAAGAATGACTGTCAAAAAAATGAAAATGGATTCCTTTCGTTTATTTTTCACCACCACATAGAAGAAGAGCAACATCATCGGTAGCCACACCAGAATGTCGGATACCATCCAAAAGAACGAGTCCCAAAAGGAAGTGTGCGACTCCCCCAAATTGAGGAGGACCATCGCATCCCTATCCCATTGGATCAGATTTTCCAGCATTTAATGTGCTTTATTTAGTTGTTGTCGTAGTTGTCGTAGTGGTTGTCGTTGTTGTAGTCGTAGTTGTAGTGGTGGTAGTTGTAGTAGTCGTCGTGGTCGTATTGTCCTTGTTGAGCACGAGACGCAAACCGATGTAATTCTTTTTGGTTGTCGGTTCGCTCTTTGTTCTCATGGCGTTTCTGCAATACTCCGCACGGTCACTGAAGCTACCGCCACGTGCCACACGGAAATGGTTCCCGCTTGTCGGAGAGTCTGGACCTTGAGGGTTGATTTGAATGGTGTCATCGTATTCATCGTACCAATCCGCACACCACTCGCGCACGTTACCGCTCATGTCGTAGATGTCCAGTTCGTTCGCTTTCTTCTCTCCTGTTTTGTGGGTTTCTTCGTTACTGTTTTCATCGCACCAGCCCACCATTTTCATACCGTCACCTCCTGAGAATTTATAGGATTTGGATTTCTTTCCACCTCTGGCGGCGAATTCCCATTGAGCTTCGGTAGGCAATTCGAAGTTTTTCTTGGTCATTTGGTTCAGTTTCGCGATGAACTTTTGGCAATCGTCCCATGAGACCTTCTCCACTGGGTAATTGTCACTCTTGTTTCCTCCCTTGAAGTTATCGGAAGGAATTGTGCCCATCACAGCTTTCCACAATGCCTGGGTGACTTCTGTCTTTCCGATGTAATAATCAGTCAAAATCACTTTGTGGGTCGGGATTTCATCTTCCCAGAAATCCTTGTCCAGTACGGTATCCGCACCCATCACGAACGTGTCGCCCTTTACGAGTACCATTTTAAAATTAACGTTCGATACTGTAATTGTTATCTCGTTCGAGTTCGCGGATGGCTCATTTTCGTCATCTCTGCAGGAAAAAGCGATACAGCAAATCAATGTCAGTATGTAAGCTAATTTAATTTTCATGTTCAATTTCTCCTAACAATTAAAGTTTGATTCGATACAAATTAATTAGTTGCAAAATGAATATAATACGTTAATTTCCTCAGCCCATTTGCTTTCGTCGGGTGTTTCCAATATCATCGGGATGTTGTCGAGCCTTTTGTCCTGCATGAGAGCCTTGAAGGCCTCCAACCCTATTTCACCTAATCCGATGTTTTCATGTCTGTCGACATGTGAGCCTGCTCCTTTCTTTGAATCGTTGAGGTGCATAGCCTTGAGATATTGTAGCCCGACGACCTTGTCGAATTGGCTGAGCATTGTGGAGACGCCCTCCTCTCCTTTCAAGTCGTATCCGGCCGCCATGGCGTGGCATGTGTCTATGCAGACTCCTACCCTGCCCTTGTCCTCGACGCGACTGATGATGAACGCGATCTCCTCGAACTTGTTCCCCACGTTGCTGCCTTGTCCCGCCGTGTTCTCGATGACGGCGCAAACGCCCCGCGTCTTGTCCAACGCGATGTTTATCGATTCCGCGATGCGCGACAAACACTCCTCCGTGGAGATCTCCTTCAAAGAACTACCTGGGTGAAAATTGAGCATTGTGAGACCCAATTGTTCACATCTCCGCATCTCTTCCAGAAAAGATTCCCGGGATTTCTCGAGTCCCTCTTCCGTCGGATGCCCCAAGTTGATGAGGTAACTGTCGTGTGGAAGTATCTGTTCACTGGAAAAACCCAATTCGGAACAATTCCGCTTAAACGCTTGAATGCTCGACTCGCTTAATGGGGCCGAGAACCATTGCCTTTGGTTTTTGGTGAACAGCGCAAATGCCTTTGCTCCTATTGCCGATGCGTTGAGTGGCGCATTTTCCACCCCTCCTGATGAGCTGACATGTGCTCCTATGTACTTCATACTTTGTTCCCCCCTATTCACACTTTTCTGCAAAATAAGCATTTTTTTGTTAAAAATGGAAATATTTTGTGTTTAAAAATAGTTTCTTGCTTTTTTGCGGTTTGTATTTTGTTGACTATTAGTGTCTTATATTTTTCGTCGTAGAAAAATTTTTCTTGCCTGATTTTAATGTAATATTTTGTATACCAATTCTTTCAGTAGTTCTCCGTCGTTGGCGGAACTATTCCCTACTCCTTTGGCCATCGCGTCGTAAGTGCGCAGCAGGGAGATGATCTCCATGGTCTTCTTGGGTTTGAAGTTAATCGCCGCCTCTTTGTATTGCCTCACTGCGAACGGTTTGATTTTCAGTTCGCTCACCACATCTTGCTCGCTCTTGTAGTTCGCTCCCGGCATGTTGGGGATATAATGGTAGACCATCAGGTTGGAAAAGCTGGAGAAGAGGGCTGTGATGGTTGGTATGATGCTGAATCCCTTGGCCTTCGCCATTTGGAAGGTGATGAGGTTCGCTTTGGATACGTTGCGGGCGAAGAGCGCGTTCACCAGTTCGAAGGCGTTGAAGTCCTTGCTGATGCCCACGTTCCGTTCGACGAGGTCGCAGGTGATCGTTTTGCAGTCCGCCGCCTTGGTTGTCAGCAGTTTGTCCAATTCGTTCGCCACCTTTTGCAGATCGTTCCCGAGGTGCTCCGCGATGATCGATTTGGCTTTGGGTTCAATGGCAACGCCACGTTCCCGCAGGTAGGATTCCACGAAGTCTGGTATTTGATAGTCGTATAACTTGTCGAATGTGTAGAGCGCCTTCATCGCCTCCAGGTCTTTGACGACTTTCTTGCGGGCGTCCAGTTTTTTGTACTTGTAGCAAAAGACGAGGATGGTGCTTCCCGCCGGTTTCTGCAGGTAGAAGGTGAGGTCGTCCATGGCGTCGACCTTTTGCGCCTCCTTCACAATAATTACGCGTTTCTCTGCGTTGATAGGGAAAGACCTCGCCAAGTTTATCACCTTGCGGATGTCCGTATCTTGTCCGTAGATGATGTCCTGGTTGAATTGACGCTCCTCCTCCGTGAGCACGTGCTCCGCCACGTAGTTGGAGATGATGTCGATATAGAAAGTCTCTTCCCCTTGGAGGAAATAGACTGGCTTATATTTCTTGTTTGAAATATCGTTGAGAATAGTTCGATAGTCAATTGTCGTTTTTGCCATCTTTTGTTTAATTTTGTATTGCAAATATACGTAAAAAATGTTGGATTTGAATTTGCCTAAATATTCGTTCAAGATAAAGGAGGGTTCGGAGGGCCTGTGCATTTTCGATAGATGCAGGAGGAAGTACGTGGCGCTTACTCCAGAGGAATGGGTGCGGCAGAATATGGTGGAATACCTCATCCAGGCAAAGAATTTCCCTGCGGCGAGGATCGGCAACGAGGTGACTGTCATGGTCAATGGCATGAGGAAGAGAAGCGACACGGTCATCTATGACAGGGAGATGAGACCGCGCGCCATCGTCGAGTACAAGGCTCCCTCGGTTAAGATCACTCCGAAAGTCTTCGACCAGATCGCCAACTATAATTTCGTGTTGAATGTTGATGTCTTAATCGTTTCCAATGGTTTGGCGCATTACTGTTGCCGTATGGATAGTGAGACTAAAAAATATATGTTCCTGCGTGAAATTCCTGAATATCAATCATTAAACTGGTAATTCGTCAGATGAAATTTAAATTGTCCGCTTTGTTTTTATTGCTCGTAAGTTTGAGCGTTTTTGGGGAAGAGCATAAGCTGTATGGTACGGTCAAGGAGCGTGCTACGGGAGTTACCCTCCCTTATGCGTCGGTCTCTTGTGATGCGACCACGAAGGGTACCCTCACTAACGAGAAGGGGTATTATGAACTTGTGTTACAAGACGGAGATTACCTCGTCATGGTGGAGTTCGTCGGATATAAGACCGTTTCTAAGAAATTGACTATCAACGGGAAGGATAAACGTGTGGATTTCGTTTTGGACACTGATTATGAGGATTTGGAGGAGGTGATGGTTTCCCGGCATAGACCGGACGAAAACGTGGCTATGCCGACCTTGGGCATACAGCGCGTCGACGGTCTCACGATGAAACGTATGCCTTCGCTCATGGGCGAGGTGGACGTGATCAAGGTGATTCAGCTTCTGCCGGGCGTGCAGAGCGCCGCAGAGGGAACGTCCGGGTTTAGCGTGCGTGGCGGAAAGACGGACCAAAACCTGATTATGCTTGACGAGGCGAGTCTGTACAACGCTTCCCATATGATGGGTTTCTTCTCCATTTTCAATAACGATGTGGTGAGCGAGGCCACTTTGCTGAAGGGGGATATCCCCGCCCAATATGGAGGCCGCTTGTCTTCCGTGCTCAAGGTCGACACGAAGGAGGGATTCCCTTCCAAGATACATGGTTCGGGAGGTGTGGGCCTAATATCCAGCCGACTCATGCTGGATGTCCCTATTATCTCCAACAAGACATCTTTGCTGGTGGCCGGCAGAAGGACATATGCGGATCTTTTCCTTCCGTTGTCAGGGAATGAGTCTCTTAAGGGGACTCGCCTTTTCTTCTACGACATGAACGCAAAGCTTTCGCATAAGATTAATGAAAGGAATAAGCTATTCTGGAGCGGTTATCTGGGCACCGACAAGATGGGGCTTAAGGATAAGCTCGGATTGAAGTTCGGCAATACGAACACCACGTTGCGTTGGAATCATAAGTGGAGCGAGAACGCCTCGTCCAATCTTTCCGTCATCGGCACGAAGTATGATTACAACATAGATGTCTATATCGCGCCGTATGAGTGCGCCATCGATGCGGGCACGAAAGACTGGTCGCTTCTGTATGATTGGAAAACGAAGACAGGTGACGGCAGCCTTCTCTCCATGGGACTTTCATCCACTATCCATCGTTACAATCAGGGGTCTCTCTCCACGCCGGAGAAGGCTCAAATCTACTACAATCTCTTCGAGGAGCAGAAACTGGAGGTGCGTAAGGCGCTCGAACATGGCTTGTACGCTTCGTACGAGAAGGATTTCACGAAGAATTTCCTCGTCAAATTCGGGCTCCGTTTATCCATGTTCCAAAATATAGGTAAGGAGCGTTTCTATTTGATGGACAGCCACCATAAGTGCGTCGATACCATCGATTATGGGAAAGGCGAGATTTTCAACACGGAGTTCCATGCGGAGCCTCGTCTGGGTATGATGTATAGGCTGACGCCGACTTCTTCCCTTAAGGCGGCCTATACGCGGACGGTGCAATATGCGCAGGTCGCCAGCAATTCGAACGGTGGCCTACCCTTCGATATATGGTTTCCTACGAGCATTAACGTGAAACCTCAGTTGTGCAACCAGTGGTCCGCTGGTTATTTTCGGAATTTCTCGAACAATAAATATGAGACGTCGGCTGAGGTATTCTACAAGCGGATGCGGAATGTGATAGACTTCTGCGACAATGCGGATATCTACGGCAACGAAAAGATCGATGGGGAAATAAGGACTGGGAATGGCTTCGCATACGGATTGGAAGTGATGTTGAAGAAAAGCAGCGGACGTCTGACGGGTTGGCTAAGCTATACGTACGCGCATTCGTACCAGACCATCGAGGAAATCAATTTCGGGGAAAGATACAGGTCTCCGTTCGACCGTCCACATAACCTCACGGCAGTCATCAGTTTCGATATCACGAAACGGTTGAACGCCTCCGCGAATTGGGTCCTGATGAGCGGACAACCTTGTACCAACCCGTACGGCAAGTATACTGTCGAAAACACTTCGTATGCCATCTACACGGGGTATAGGAATCAAAGCAACTACCCTAGTTATCACAGGTTGGATTTATCCCTCACTTGGAAGACAAAGAAAAAAAAGAAATGGGAGAGCGACTGGAACCTCTCCCTCTACAATGCATACGCCAGGCATAATACCTGGGCCGTCCTTTTCACGCCTGAAGGCGACAACAGCATAAGCACCACAAAATTGTATTTGTTCTCTATAGTACCATCTATTTCATATAATTTCAAATTCTGATGAATAAACGATTTTCCATATTATTCCCTTTCTCCTTGCTGCTCGTGGCATTTTGCTCATGCGAGGAGGATATAACCATCGATACGGAGACCGGTGCGCCTAAGATAGGCATTTATGGTAGCATTACGACGGAAAAGAAACCTCACCGCATCACCATCAGCCGCACCTCCGATTTCTATTCGAGCGAAGCGGTCGAGATGATTTCCGGCGCCCATGTCTTCATCGTGGACCAGAACACGTCCGACACGTTTTACTTGTCGGAACGCTCTTCGGGCGTTTATGAGACCGATTCCGTGTCGGGGGTGATCAACCATTCCTATCGGTTGGATGTCAGTCTGACGGAACATGGCGAGGATATGCACTTCTTCGCCGAAAGCAGGATTGATACTTGCCCGAGTCGGATTGACTCCGTCCAAATCCTCAAATACACTATGTTTGATGAAGTGGTAGATGAGGTATATAAGGTTTGCCCTTTTTTCCAGACCACGGAGAAGAACATCTATTATTTGTTCGATTTGGCCATTAACGATCGGGTCATCACCGACACGCTTTCCTGGAAAGTGCGTCTGCATTTGGGCGCCATGAGCGGTTTGTATTATAACGGAGAGGAGATGGCCATGATTTATAAGGAGCTCAACGTATATCCCCACGGACTCTTTTATCTGGACCAAACATTGACGAAGGAGACGCTTCACATCGGGGATATCGTCCATCTCACGATGTATGGGATACCGAGCGGATATGCAGGCTATTTGAGCGACATAGAAAACAGTATCGGCAGCAATCCGTTGATGGGGAGCCCGACCAATGTCAGAACCAATATCAGGGGAAAAGAAAAAGAGGCTGTCGGGTATTTCTACGCAGCCTCTTGTGTGCATTTTTATCAGATAATCAGCAAACTTCCTGCTGAATAGACTGGTGCTCCGGGCGAAGCAGGTCGTTGATGACCTTGACGGGGCAGAATGTCTCTGTCGGTACTTCCACGAATATCGTGTTCCAATCGGACATGGCGCCATTCCATAGTCCGGGAAGCTCCAGTGCTTTCAGTTCCTTGCCGTTCTTGGATTTCAGGGATATGAAGCCCGTGTTAGGGTCCACATATTGTGTGAGGTCATATTTCTCCCCCTTGTAGTTCTTCACGCCACATACGATGTCGACAGGATTGAAGTGGGTCGCATTTTGCAGGATAGCCATTTGCTCCTTGTTGCTTTCGTCGAATTGTGAACTTTCCAAAATCTGTGCGGAGACGGTTCCGTTGGGGTTTTGGCACATGTATGGTCCACCGCCAGGTTCCCCTTGGTTTTTCACCATGCCACAGACGCGTAATGGTCTGTCGAGAATCATCTTCAGGTAGTCGATTTTGTCCGCTTTTGTCTCCAACGGGTTGAATTTGTTGGTGACGCAAAGTTTCTTTTGACAGAAGTCCAACATTTTCTGTATGTTGTCGTCGGAAAGTGACGCGCCGGAATCCAATGCGGAGTGGAACTCGAATATTGTCTTCTGCAGTTTCACCAGCATGCCCGCCAGGATGAATTTGTTCTCGATGGTAGGTTGCTTGTAGATGTCCGGTGAGACGTTGTCGATATTCTTTATGAAGATGACATCTGCGTCGATGTCATTCAGGTTCGTCAGCAATGCGCCATGTCCGCCTGGACGGAAAATCAGTTTGCCGTCCTCGTCCCGTAATGGATTGTTGTCCATGTCGACCGCCACTGTGTCCGTCGCATGGTTTTGGACGGAGAACGACACGTTGAAATCAGCTCCGTAGCGGTAGGAGAGATTGTCTTTCTTGTTTTCCCAAAGCGAATTGAAATAAGGGATGTGCTCTTCGGAGACCGTGAAGTGGAGGTTAACCTCTCCCCTGCTGTTTTTAGCGTACATGGTGCTCTCCACCAAGTGCTCTTCGAAAGGAGTGCGCGCACCATCTGTGTAGTCGTGGAAAAGCAATAGGCCTTTCGGAAGGAATCCGTAGTTCAGGCCTTTCTTCCCCAATAGGTTGTTGACCACATCCAAATAACGCCCTCTATCTCTCAGCGCCAATGCGTCAATGCCTTCGTTCCGTTTGCATTTTGAACTTAAAGAGGAGTAAAAGGCGAAGTTCTCCAGATTATCGAAAAAACTTTTCACGTCTTTGTCGCTCAACTCATTCTTCTCCTTCGCGAGGAATCCATAGAGACTTTTGAACATACGGCTCGCCGCTCCCGAGGAGGGGACGAATTTGACAATCATCTTGTTTTGTGTCAGATAGTTATGCCATATGTCAATGCATTCTTTTCGGTCAGATTCTTCCAAAACAGAGATTCCGTCAGACACAACAGCGGCTCGCTCGACTCTGATGAACGGGAATCCGTTCTTGAATCGGGACAACTGTTCCTCAAACGTCTCTTTGGAAATACCCTTTTCTTCTAAGTAGTTTATATCCACATCCGTCAACATCATGCTCAATTAATTTTCTGCTAATGTAGCAAAAAAACATGTATGAATCAATAGTAAAATGGTTATTTTTGTAAAAACATGGAAGTATTTCTCAAAATATGTCTCAATATTGTAAAAGATACTCTGATTATTCAACTTATTTGGCGGGTATTTTCCCCTATAAAATGCAAAAGATTTCCGTCAATGGTGGTTTTTCGTGCCCCAACCGCGACGGAAAAATATCTTTAGGGGGGTGCACTTACTGCAACAACCGGACTTTCCATCCTGATTATTGCCAGCCTTCCAAAACGATTACCGAACAGATTGAGGAGGGTATCGCTTTTTTCTCCAGAAAGTACAAGTCCATGCGTTATTTGGCCTATTTCCAATCATATACCAATACGTACGGGGAGACGGATCTCCTTATGGAAAAGTATGAGGAGGCCCTCTCCCATCCGCTTGTGGACGGGCTTATCCTTGGCACACGGCCTGATTGCATGGCGGACGACCTTTTGTCTCACCTTTCTGACCTCTCCCGACGGAAGTATGTGATGGTCGAATATGGTGTGGAGTCTACGGATGACGATACGTTGCGTCTTGTGAATCGTGGACACTCTTTTGAGGAGGCGCGGAGGACGATTAGACGAACTGCCTCCGCTGGTGTACATACTTGCGCACATCTGATTCTCGGGTTGCCGAAGGAAGGCAGGGAGACTATGCTGGAGCATGCGCGTAGGATGGCGGAATTGCCTCTCGATACGATCAAACTGCACCAGCTACAGCTGATCAAGGGAACGGTGATGGCACGGCAACAGGAGGAACATCCTGAGTGGTTCCACCTCTTCACGGCGGACGAGTATATCGATCTTGTCATTGATTTCCTTGAATTATTGCCTCCTGCGATGGTGGTCGAAAGGTTTGTCTCCCAATCTCCCAAGGATCTGCTTATCGCACCTGATTGGGGACTGAAGAATTATGAGTTCACCGCCAAACTGGAGAAACGCCTGGCGGAACGGGACACTTATCAGGGAAGGCTCTTCTCCAACCATTGATCTTCTCCAACTTTGCGAAAATTAAAAAGGGCGTTTGACTTCTTCGCCAAACGCCCTTGGTCTATACTGCTTATGTGATCGCCTTATAGCAATGTGCTTGCCAATTCAGACAAGTAGCTGCGCTCGCCCTTGATCAGGTTCACGTGGGCGAAGATGTTCTGTCCGCGCATCTTGTCGATCATGTAGACGAGTCCGTTGGACTGCATATCCAAGTAAGGGGTATCGATCTGCTGCACGTCGCCGCAGAATACCATCTTACAGCCCTCTCCCGCCCTCGTGATGATGGTCTTCACCTCATGTGGGGTCAGGTTCTGCGCCTCGTCGGCGATGAAGTAGGTGTTGCTCAAGCTCCTACCACGGATGAAGGCCAACGCCTCGATGATCAGTTGCTCGCTCTTCTGCATGTCGTCCAAGAGCTTCAGTTCCTTGCTGCTTGGCCCGAACTGATGTTTGATGACGTTCAGGTTATCGAACAGAGGCTGCATGTAAGGAGCGACCTTCTGCTTCTCGTCGCCTGGCAGGAAGCCCAAGTCCTTGTTGGACATCGCCACGATAGGGCGCGCCAAGAGGATTTGTTTGTACTTCTCGTGCTGTTGCAGCGCCGCAGCTAATGCCAAGAGCGTCTTTCCTGTACCTGCGCGGCCTGTGATGGCCACCAGCTTGATGTCATCGTCCAACAGAGCGTTCAGCGCAAACGATTGTTCTGCGTTTCTTCCCTCGATGCCGAAAGCCTTCTCCTTCTTCACCTTCTCCACCAATTTAGTATTGGCGTTGTAGCGTGCCATCACGGTCGAACGGGTGCTCTTCATGATGAAACACTCGTTGGCTCCGACCTCCGCGTCCAGTTTGAATTCTTCGATCGGAAGTCCTGTCGGAGAAGCGTAGAGCAAGTCTATCTTGTCCGCGTCCACATTCTCGAACACGGTCTGTGCTTTGTCAAACACGTCGACGTTGGTCACCTTGTCCGTGCTGTAGTCTTCCGCCTCCATGCCCAAAGACCTCGCCTTCATGCGGAGGTTCACGTCTTTGGAGACGAGGATGGTCTTCACCTTCGGGAATTTCGTGGCGACAATGTCCACCACGGCCAGTATCTTGTGGTCCGGAATCTTCTCGGAGAAAGCCTTCGCGATCTTCTCCGGATACTCCGAGTTCGTGACAATGAATAGTTTTCCGAGTCCTGCCCCCAAATTCACACCCTTCTGGAAAATGTCTTTGCTACCGCTTATGGAATCTAACTCGCGTACGAATTCACGCGCGTTGAAATTGATCTGATCATTTCCTTTTTTGAATTTGTCCAACTCCTCTAAGACGACAATCGGAAGGTATATGTCATTGTCTTGAAAGTTGTAAATACACTTGTAATCGTGAAGGATAACGTTGGTATCCAATACGAAATTTTTCTTAGCGCCCATGGTCATACAATTTAAGTGTTAATCATTATTTTTTTTGAAGGAAATAATCCTTACCTTCGTATTGGTAAAGTTAGTGATTATTTTGAAAATACAAAGCATATTGATATAAAAATGACATATCAGGAGACAATTGAATATATATTCAGCCGTATGCCTAGTTTTCAGACAGTCGGCACCTCAGGTTATAAGCCAGGCATTGAGAGTATGAAGACGATGGATGCCTATTTCGGCCATCCGCATGAATCCTTCCGCACGATCCACGTCGGAGGAACAAACGGCAAGGGCTCCGTTTCCCATAACCTAGCCTCTATCTTGCAATCCGCTGGCTATAAGGTCGGTTTATTCACCTCTCCCCATCTGAGGGATTTCCGGGAGCGCATACGCGTGGACGGAGAGATGGTGCCCGAACAGTTCGTTGTGGACTTCGTGGAGGCGCACCGTGCCTTGATCGAGAAGGTCTGCCCTTCTTTCTTCGAGGTGAACGTGGCCATCGCTTTCGATTATTTCAGACAGGAGCAGGTGGACGTGGCCGTGATCGAGGTCGGCTTGGGCGGACGTCTGGACAGCACGAATATCATCACGCCAGACCTCTGCGTCATCACCAATATCAGCATGGACCATATGAACCTGTTGGGTGACACGGTGGAGCAGATTGCCGCGGAGAAGTCGGGCATCATCAAGCAGGGCATCCCTGTCGTGATCGGTGAGGCGGAGGGCTCTGTCAAGGAGGTGTTCCAACGCAAGGCGGAGGAGGTTAACACGCGTATTTGCTTCGCCCCTCAGGAGGATTGCGAATTCATCGGCATGGAGGCTTCGTACAAGCAACCGTTCCAATTGCTCCGTATCGGGGAGGAAATGGTGCGCACGCCTCTGCTGGGTATCTACCAGCGGAAGAACATGGCGACCGTCCTGAGCGCCGTGAAGGAGTTGCGGCATTTAGGATACCATATCCCTCGTGAGGTTATGCGCCATGGCATCGAGCACACGTTAGACCAGACCCACCTCATGGGACGCTGGCAACAGTTGAAGGAGACCCCTTATGTGGTGTGCGACACGGGTCATAACGTGGGAGGAATCCAATATGTCGTCCGACAATTGGAGAGCATGCCATGCAAGACCTTGCGCATTGTCTTCGGCATGGTGGGCGACAAGGATGTGAGCCACGTGTTGGAGCTATTGCCTAAACAGGCGGTCTATTATTTCACGAAGGCTAACAGCAAACGGGCGATGCCGGAGACGAAACTGAAGGAACTCGCCGAGCAGAAAGGTTTGAAGGGCAAGACCTACCCTAGCGTGCCTGAGGCGTACCAAGCCGCATTGGACGATGCCGACGATGAGGATGTGGTCTATGTTGGCGGCAGCACCTATGTGGTGGCGGAGATCGTGTGACGGAAAGATTCTTGTGAAGAAAAGAAGAGATTATGTCGTTCAATTCCATCGCATTTTTATTATTCTTCCCGATTGTGTGCGTGTGCTATTTCTCCATCCCCGCGAAGCATGTCAAATCGAGAAATTTGCTGCTGCTGGTGGCGAGTTATTATTTCTACATGAATTGGGAACCTGTTTATGCGATATTGTTGATGGCCAGTACGATCGTTTCCTATTCAGCTGCGCTTGGCATCGAACACTTCCGGGAGGAGAATAAGAAAAAATTATGTCTTGTCAGCGGTGTGGTACTGAATCTGTCGATTCTTTTTCTGTTCAAGTATTTTAATTTTTTTGCCTCTAATATAGCATTGGCACTCCATAGTTGCGGATTGGGGATCGATATCCCTTCGTTCTCCCTGCTATTGCCGATAGGCATCTCATTCTATACTTTTCAGTTGCTGGGTTATACCATCGATGTATATCGTGGCACGGTGAATGCGGAACGGAACTTCTTCACCTTCGCTCTGTTTGCGTCGTTCTTCCCCCAACTGGTCGCGGGCCCTATTGAGCGATCGAAGAATCTGCTGCCTCAGTTCAAGTCCCAGCATCGTTTCGATTATGAGGGAGTGATGGCTGGCTTACGGTTGATGGTTTGGGGCTATTTCATGAAACTGGTGTTGGCGGATCGTTGCGGCATATATGTTGATGCGATATTCAATCATGTGGACAAGCACAATGGGGGCAGTTTCCTTGTCGCGTCGTTGCTGTTCCCGTTCCAGATTTATGGTGACTTCGCGGGGTACTCCCTCATCGCTATTGGCGCCGCCCGCATATTAGGTTTTCGTCTGATGGAGAATTTCCGTCGCCCCTATTTCTCCAGTTCTGTCGGTGAGTTTTGGCGTCGGTGGCACATATCGCTTTCCTCATGGTTCAAGGACTATGTCTATATTCCTCTGGGAGGCAACCGGGTCGGGGTTGTGCGTCAATACTTCAACCTGATGGTTACGTTTGTCGTGAGTGGCATATGGCATGGAGCCAATTGGACATTTGTCTGTTGGGGGTGTCTGCACGGGGCGTTGCTCTGCATAGAGAAAGCATTGGGCATTGGACGTCAATCGTATTCCGGGATGAGGAAGTTCTTCCATGGTGTGTTGACGTTCGTACTTGTATCTTTTGCTTGGATTCTGTTCCGCGCGAATACTATGTGCGATGCTAAAACTATTATTGGGGGGATATTTACGAATATGGGTACTCCCAAGCCTGAGTTCGCCACTTTCTTCGCTATAGGATTGTCGATGATTGTCTTATTGTGTAAGGAGTTTTCGGAGGAATACAATTGGGAAATCCGTGTCGCGGAATCCCGACATTGGCTTGTGCGCCATCTTTATTTGTCCGTTATGATTGCCTTCATCATGTTGTTTGGAGTTCTGGGAGGTGACCAGTTTATCTATTTCCAATTTTAAGAAAAAAAACGAGAAGATGAAGAAGTTTGTAATGAGTTTGGTCTTTATCCTTGCCGCTTTCTTCGCCATCGACCGTGTTGGCGGAGTGGTGATGTGGTGGGTTAACCAACATTCGCATGATTTGTCAGGCCCTAAAATCAAGTATCTGGCTTCTGATGTTCATGAGGATGTTGTGCTTTTGGGCACATCTCGTTGCAACCTGCATTATGTGCCCTCTATTATCAGCGACTCTATCGGAATGAGCGTATACAATGGGGGAATCGATGCGTCGAATAACATATACGCGCATTATGTCGCACTCACCCATATCCTATCGCACCATACCCCGAAAGTGGTTTGCCTAGATGTGTTGACGCATGACTTTTCCGAGCAAGAGAATCCTTTCAAGACGATAACCTTCTTCGCCCCTTATTTCGGGAGGAATGAGCAGGCTGATTCACTGTTCCGTGAGGCGGGAATCTATTGGAAGTGCCGTATCTCCCACTTGTACCGTTTCAATGCGAAGGCCTCATCGAATATCGTGGGATTGTTTGTGAATCGTCAAATCGGGGAAGATCATGGCTATATTCCTGCCCGTAAACCACGTCAACATCCATGCGTTCTTGAAAAATTCGATACACCCACTGAAATAGACGGAAAAAAACTGGAGTATGTCCGTCGTTTTGTGGATCTCTGTCGTCAGAAAAGTGTCAAACTTGTCTTCGTGGTTTCTCCAAGGTTCACCCAAGTCGATTCCACCTATTACGATGCTTTGAAGGAAATCGCGAGAAAGAATGACATTCCGTTTTTGGACTACCATTCGTCTGGGCTGTATCAGAATCATCCTGAGTATTTCAAGGACGCCAGCCATCTGTGGGATATGGGCGCCAGACTCTATTCTTCGGTGTTCGCAAGCGACTTGAAACGGATTCTAAATCCATAGTCCCCTGGCTGGATTGAGAGGTGTGTGGGCATTCATGCGCCACGAAACAGTGTGTGGGGCATATCTTCTTGTGGAGTGGGACGCTCTTCTGTCCCCCGCTATTGGGCTGGAATTTAATTGGAAGTGCGAGGTTTCGTCCCTCGAGCTAATGATGTGTGTGCCAACCTCCTTCCCTCCCCCTAACATCCAAAAACGCATTTTGTTGAAAAAAAATGCGTCGTTTCCTTTGGATATTTCGAAAATAGCGCTACTTTTGCAACGCTTTTCAGGGGAGAAGCCTTGTTGAAATGGCATGAATGTGCTTTCGGTCTTATAGCTCAGTTGGTTTAGAGCATCTGCCTTACAAGCAGAGGGTCCTAGGTTCGAATCCTAGTGGGACCACAAGAAAGGATATCGGGTGTTTCGGAAAGCGTTCCGATGAAATTGTTTCGGTGTCCGTTTGAGTTTAGAATGAAGGTCTTATAGCTCAGTTGGTTTAGAGCATCTGCCTTACAAGCAGAGGGTCCTAGGTTCGAATCCTAGTGGGACCACAA
>JAGCGM010000116.1 GCA_017649635.1 Paludibacteraceae bacterium
CGATACGATCGCTTTCATGCGCAAGTTCTACGAGGTGAAGAACAGTTTGGTCTGCGATGATTCCAACATCAACTTCGACGACGTGTGGACGAAGGAGGAGATGTACAACAACTGGGTGGTGCAGAACGCTTGGTGGTACGGGGCTTACGGTCCATGTCCACTGACCCAAAACAAGAGCCGTTTCTTCGCGAAGGACCTGCTGAATATCATGGTCGACGAGGCGGACATCGCCATCCAAAGCGGTGCGGTGCAGGCGAACCTGCGCTTCGGGCACGACATCGCCATCCTGCCATTGACCGCCCTGATGGAGCTGCAGGGGTGCCGTGACCAGGTGACCAATGTGGATTCGATCATGAACTATTGGACGGAGTTCCGCATCATCCCTATGGCGGCGAACGTCCAGATGATTTTCTATCGCTCTAAGAAGTCTCCCGATGTCTTGGTGAAAATCATGCTTAACGAGCGGGAAGTGGATCTTCCGTTGAAGAGCGATGTGGCCCCTTACTACAAGTGGGACGAGGTGCGGAATTACTACAAGAATTTGCTGAAATGAGGTTCGTTTTTTGGACTTCATCGATAAATTTTTCGCGGAAATCTTCTTATATTTGCACCCTATGCGGATAGCCCAGAAAGGAGGCTTCGCATATTGATTTTTAGTGTGAAACGAATAAGTTTTGGATATGATAAAGAGAATGTTTTTGGGGGCTTCCTTGCTCCTGGCGGCGGGTTCGGTTGGTGCGTTTGATTATTCATCCTACCAGGATGGTTTTCCGACGGAGGATTATCGTACGGCATTCAATATGGGCTTGAAATTCTTTGGCGGCCAGCGTTGCGGTGACAGTCACAACTGGATGCTGGTGGATAACCCGAAGGTTACCACAAAGTCCTGCCACATGAAGGATGGAAAGGGTTCCGTCAATGGCGGCGGTAATGGCAACTACGACTTGACGGGTGGTTGGCATGATTGTGGCGACCACATCAAGGTGGGCACGACGATGGGCTCTTCCTGTATCTTCCTGCTCGTGGCGTACGATTTGTGGCCACAGGCTTTCCAAGACAATTATGACGAGGCGTATGGCGCACCGAATGGAATAGCGGACGTGTTGGACGAGGCTAAGTATGCCACGGACTACTTCATGAAATGTTTCCCGGACGATAACACGTTCGTCTACTATGTGGGTTCTCCGGCTGACCATAATGTCTGGTGTACCTCCTCGAAACAATCCACCCTCCCTGTGGACCAAGGTGGTGACCCGCGTCCTGTGTGGACGACGAACAACTCGGGTGGACCTCAGGCCGCCAATTGTGCTTCCGCACTTGCCTTGATGTCCATGAAATATCCTGATCAGTCTTACAAGGAGCAGTGCAAGGCTGCGGCCATCAAGGCGTATGCCTTCGCGAAGAAAAATCAATCGCAGCAGGCGGCTATCCCGAATTTCTATGCCAGCCCGAACACGGAGTGGACGGACGAGCTTGCCCTTGCCGCTATGATGCTTTATCGATTGACAGGTGAGGCTTCCTACAAGAAAGATGCCTTGGGTTACCTGCAGGGTAAGTGGGAGTCTAACTACCCGCTGGCGTGGGATACGATGGCGGATTTCGCGTATTACTATATCGTGAAGGATGATGAGGGTGCGAACAATGGCCAGGGCGGTTATTTCCGTGACCACATGGACAAGAATGTCACTAAGCATCTTGCGAACGGTTCTGCCGATCGGAATGGGTTCCCTTATGTGCAGGGACAAATGTGGGGTACGAACAAATTGGCTTGTGGTGCGGCCGCCGCATCTTCCTTGCTGGTGAAGCTGGCGGAGGATGAGGTGGTCTCCCCTTCGGTGAATACCCGGAATGCGAAAAACTTCATCACCCGCGTGGTGGATTATGTCTTGGGTGTGAATGAGTTCAATCATCCATTCCTGCATGGTTTCAAGGGAGACATGACTTTTAGGATCCATCATCGTAATGCGATGGGAAGGGATGATAACCCTCCTACAGATGAGAAGAATCGTAGCGACTTCATGTTCGCGAGCGGTGGTGTGATCGGTGGTCCTTCCGGTACGGGACAGTTCTCGAACATCATCGAGGGCGGTGCATCCTACACGGAGACGGAGGGTGGCTGCGACTACAACGCACCGTTCGTATTCGCCATGGCTCGCATGATGGCGGAGAAGGATCCTTCCTCGTTCGGTACGGGTACGCCTGCTGTCTTGACGGACCACTCCTACATGGTTTATCCTACTGACTTCTCCGACTACGTGGTGATTGACCTGATCTCGTACGGTGGCGCGAATGTGACGGCCGACCTGATCACGTTGGACGGCCGTGTCGTGAAGCATATCGATGTGAAGAACGTGCGGGAAGTGATGGAGACGGGCGATGTGGCTTCCGGCGTCTACCTCATGCGTGTCTGCAATGGGGAGCAATCGGTAGGCTACAAGTTAATTAAGAGATGATTGTGATTTTTTATTCACCTAATTCGTTGAATTAAAGATATGAAGATATTGAAGTATGGAAGTTCCACGTTGACTTCCGCCGCAAAGATAAAGGAGGTGGCTAAACAGGTGGCCGCCGAGAAGGGTAACATCGTTGTCCTCTCCTCCATCAACGGTTCTCGCGAGGCGTTGC
>JAGCGM010000117.1 GCA_017649635.1 Paludibacteraceae bacterium
CTTTTGTTAGATAAATATAATAAAAAAAAGAACCTTTCCCACAAGGAAGTGAGAAAGGTTCTATAGGGTTCGTCAATATACACATTCCTCACTTCCTTAAGCTACGCAAAAGGATAATAATGGAAATGTTAATAATATTGAGTATGTAATTTGTCATTCTTCGAAATATTACGGGTACAAAGTTATAGCATAATTCAAATAGAATGTTCTCAATTTTTGAAAAAAATTACTTATAAAATTATAATGATTTAATATTCAATTGTTTATAAAAACAAAAAAAGTCTCATAAGGGAGAAACAAGCGGTGGGGAAATATACTTTTCAAGGGAGGAAAAGTGCTATAATAGACGGATGAATGGTTTTGTTTTTCGCCCTTGTATACGTACCTTTGCAGACGATTTATGATCTGACAACGAAATATATATTGTATTGAATATTAAATGATTAAGAAAAATGAGCAAGATGGATGCACCATGGGGCGAAGCGTCGCTCACACATCACAACAGAATTACATCAACCAAGCATCATGCCAGGTATGCCTTGCTGACGCAATATTTCATGATGGGCTTCGTCTACGCCTCGCTCGTCTCCCGCTACCCGGCCATCAACGCACATTATGGGATGTCCATCCGCGAACTGAGCTACATTCCGCTCAGCATGGCGATCGGCTCGCTCATCATCACCCCGATGTGTTGCCACCTCTCCGCACGGTTCGGCAGCAAGAAGCTCACGGCGCTGAGCTACGCCTACATGCTGCTGCTTCCCCTGATGACGCTTATGCCCCATAAGTTGCTCGTCTTCCCTTTCTGCGCCCTCTACGGCATGCTCGTGACCATCACGGACGTCGCCATCAATGGTAACTCTATCCTGGTGGAGAACGCCTACAAACGGCCTGTCGTCTCGATGTTCCATGCGCTCTACTACGTGGGGGTGTGCTGCGGCGCATTGCTCAGCATCCTCTTCATCACCTACGGGTTCCCTGTCTATGTGCACCACCTCAGCGTAGCGCTCTTCAGCGTGGCCATCATCTTCTACATCCGTCGTTTCTTCCTGCAGGAGACCATCACCCGTACGGAACGGGTGGAGAAACGTCCCTTCCTGATTTTGCCTAAAGGCATATTGCTCCTCATCGCCTTCATCGCCCTCTGCTCGAGGGTTACGGAGGGTAGTTTCACCAACTGGAGCACCGTCTACATGAAGACCATCGTTTCGCTTCCCGAGAACCTCGCGCCGTTGGGACTTACCATCTACGCCGCCTTCATGTCCATCGGACGTTCGTTCGGCGACCGACTGCGCCAGCACTACAGTGACCCGACCATCCTCTTCTGGAGTTGCTTGCTCACCGCCTTCGGCATCCTTACCATCATCTCCAACCCGCACTTCATCTGCGCCGCCGTCGGTTTCTTCATCGCCGGTCTGGGCATCTCTTGCCTTGTGCCGATCATCTATAGCTTGGCGGGGAAGCAGAAGGGCGTCAACCCGGGCATGGGTATCGCCATGGTCAATACGGTCAGCAGCACGGCCTTCCTCTTCGGTCCGTTCCTCATCGGAGCCATCGCCGACGCAACCAGCATGAGGGTCGCCTACGGATACGTCTTCGGTCTGACACTCATCATGACCTTCCTCACCTACCGGCTGATGAATCATAAATGAGCGATTCGGTAGCGCAGGCCTGAGACAGTGCCCCTGAGAATGGCCCATAGCTTGCGGCACTTATCCTTTTGGAAAAATAGTATATGATAGGGTTCACCTAGGTAGAATATTTTCAGGAAGTGTAGTTTTCTAAAGTATTGCGGGTAATCCGCCCATAGCATCCACTGTGACTTCATGATAGTGTACAGACGTTTAGGCGGGTAGGAAACGATCTCCTTGTCGCCCACCTTGATGGTCTCGCCGAAGCGCTGACGGAGCGTCGCACCGCCCACCATCACTACCTGTAATCCAGCCTTTTGCGCCTTGAAGCAGAAATCCATGTCGATACCATCCACCAAGAACTCCTCACGGTAGCCACCGATCGACAGCGCTAACGGCACGTTGACCATGGAGCCGGAGGTGATGACATAGTTCTTAGGCTCGAAGCATCCTTTCTCGGCGGATTCGCCAGGCGTCACAGGGGCGAACGAGACAGTCCGTTCGGCAGGCAGTTGGCTCTCGATTTGGCGGAGGTAATAGCTGAAATCCACGAATTGGCTGTCCTGGTCCATGGTGAGCAGGTAATCGATCCCCTCCTCTTGGCAACGCCTCAACACAGCGTTCAGGGCGCGGGAGATGCCCACGTTGTCCGCCTCGCCCAGCCATTCCACATTATCGCCCAATCCGTCCAGTTCGTGACGGTCATGCATAGGCGTGTTTTGCCAGATGAAGACCTTCTCGGCGAACTCACGGTAACAAGCCACGTTCTTCCGCAACAGCTGCTCGTCAGGATAATATGCGATGACACATGCGCAAAACCTCATGAGGATTTCAGAAGGATATTTTTATAAAATATTGATTATGAGATATTTCTGACATCACAGACCATATGATAGGCCTCAACGGTATGGCGGAAGCGCACAACCTTCTCCTCCCACTCTTTGGAGCCCGCCTTCTCGGTCAGTTTGTCCGGGTGGCAAACCTTCACGATCTCACGGTACGCCGCCCTCACCTCGTCATCCGTAGCATCCGACGCCACGCCCAAGGTAAGGTACGCCTGTTGCATGATGCTTTCGGATAGTTGGTTGAGGCGTTGGTTCTCCTTTTGCCTATCGGCGGATTCCCTCCTCCTGAACTCGTATTTATACTCCAGGGAGAGGAGGTCCCACTCCTTGATGAGAAGGAACTCCGCGATCTCACGCAACTTCACCATTTCGGCGTCGCAGATGCCCTCGGAGGCATAGGCGGTCTTGAAGAGATATTCCAAAAGCTCCAACCGTGCCTCGTATGGAACCCCCGCTTTCAGGACAGCCAAAGCACAATCCCTGAACGTGGGCAATTTGCCTTTCAGATAATCCTTCAGCAAGGTGCGCAACACCTTCTTGTCCTCTTTGAACCTTTTCAGGTAATGGGAAGCCTTGAACCTTTTGTCGAAGTATTCATGCGCCACCAAGGCTTCGGAGGCCAATATTTTATCGTCCCTCCGCATGATGATGGCGAACAATATGGCGATCGCGCGTATCGCCCGCTTCGTCTCTTTAGTAAACAACCCTTTCGGGAATAGATCATCATCACTCTTACGGGTGAAGGTCTTCATTTGGGACAATGTCGCTTCGTTTCTATCCTGCTTCCACTGAAACCAAAACGGTGAAATAACCCAGATGGCGATGAATAGAAGAAGGAGAGATAGTGAGAAGAC
>JAGCGM010000016.1 GCA_017649635.1 Paludibacteraceae bacterium
ACAAGCATCTTCCGCCGCCACATTGGGCATCATGAACCTGCAGCAATTGCCTCAGTTGAAGGTGTTGAAGCAGAAGTTCAAGATCCCTACGGAGGGACGTCTAGGCGTTGCGGAGAAGAAGTTCGTGGCCGCGAAGATGAAGGAGGAGTATAAGTTGTCGGACTCGTTCTTCGCGGAGATAGACAATTCGATCAAGAGGTGTTGCAAGAAGGTGATGGACCTGCAACCGTTTGGTATATGGTTCCAGACCTTGATGCAGGAGATTATGACAGCGGTTTCGTTGGACGTGCAAGTGGGTCTGCGTCTGCCGTTGTTCCTGCGCAAATGGATGAAGTCTATGATCGACGAATCGGTGCATAAGATTTGTACGTCAAGCGATTTCAAGAACCCTGACGTGATCAAGTCGGCCGCTAATGTGCGCGCTTACAAGGAGAAGCTTCATTTGTCGGAAGACTGGCTCTCCACCGTATGCTATGTCTATATCATATTGGCGAGAGGTTCTAAAATGAAATGATAATGAGGGGTTTATGACGGACAATTGTTTGCAGTTGATGGAGACGTACGACCTGCTTCCACAGGAGCGGGAGGAGTTGTCACGTCTGTTCGCTACGGACCATCCTTTGATGAAAAGGGGATGTGACATCGTCCGCATCATCAAGGTGGAGGTGGATTTGGGCAAGGTGCCGGTGGTCGGTGTCCTGCTCTACGAGGCTGTGCTTGCCGAGCTGACCACCCCCGAGGCTGTCCAGACCCTATTTGGTGAGCAGGTCGCCACGTTTGTCAACTCCTTGCTCAAGGTGGGCGAGTTGTACAGGAACCATCCCCCGGTGGAGTCGGATGCCTTCAGGCGTCTGTTGCTCTCCATGGCGGAGGATATCCGTGTGGTGATCGTGCTGATCTGTAACCAGCTCTACCAAATCCGCAATTTGAGCCAGTATGACGAGGAGAGCCGCAACCGCATCGCCAAGGAGGCATCCTTCCTCTATTCGCCTTTGGCTCATCGTCTGGGACTCTACAAGGTGAAATCGGAGCTCGAAGACCTCTCCCTGAGGCAGACCAATCCCGCCATCTACGAGGATATCGTCAACAAACTACATGACACGAAGCAACAGCGCGACGCCTACATCAAGGCCTTCATCGAGCCGGTGCAGAAACGGTTGGAGGAGGCTGGCTTCACCTTCACGATGAAGGGTCGCACGAAGTCGGTCTATTCGATATGGAACAAGATGAAGAAGCAGAACACTGTCTTCGAGAACATCTACGACATCTTTGCCATCCGTATCATTTTAGATACTCCGTTGGAGAAGGAGAAGGCGGCTTGTTGGCAAGCCTATTCCATCGTCACGGACATGTACCAACCCAACCCGAAGCGTTTGCGGGATTGGTTATCTATACCAAAATCAAATGGTTACGAATCGCTCCACACCACCGTGATGGGTCCGGAGGGCAAGTGGGTGGAGGTGCAGATACGCACGCAACGCATGGACGAAATCGCCGAGAAGGGATTCGCCGCCCACTTCAAGTACAAGGGTGTGAAGGGGGAAGCCCTCTTCGACGATTGGCTCGCCAATGTGCGTGACCTGTTGCAACACCCTAACGTGGACGGTTTGGAATACATGGATGATTTCAAGCTGGATCTCTACGACAAGGAGGTGTTCGTCTTCACCCCTTCCGGCGAGTTGAAGCAGTTGCCGAAGGGCGCCACGTTGTTGGACTTCGCCTTTATGATCCATTCAGGCTTGGGCTCCAAGTGCATAGGCGGTAAGGTGAACGGAAAGAACGTGCCGATCCGTTACCAACTGAGTAGCGGTGACCAGGTGGAGATCATGACCGCTTCGAACCAGACGGTCCACAAGGAGTGGTTGGAGTTCGTGCAGACGACCAAGGCGCGGTCGCACATCAAACGCATACTCAAGGAACAAGAGTCTGCCAACGTCGAGTTGGGCAAAGAACTGTTCAAGCGTAGGCTGAAGAACTGGAAGCTCGAGTACGACGAGCGGGTCGCCGCTAAGTTGGCGAAGAAAATAGGCTGTGCCACGATACAGATCTTCTACCAACGTTTGGCGGAGGATAGTATAGACTTCTCAAAGATAAAAGACCTCTATGTGGAGTGCTCCACGGACGCCAAGCCCGACGAGGTGCGTACCGCGGATGGTTTCGAGCATATCTCTTCATCCTCCACGGATCCGAACAAGGAGGATGTCTTGGTGATAGACGATCATCTGCAGGGCATACTCTATACGCTCTCGAAATGTTGCAACCCGATCTATGGCGACGACATCTTCGGGTTCGTCTCCGTGAGGGGAACCATCAAGATACACAAGAAGGATTGCCCGAACGCGCCGCAGATGCTCTCCCGCTTCGGCTACCGATTCATCAAGGCGAGGTGGGCCGGCAAGTCAGGCACGCAGTACAACTGCACCCTGCATGTCACCGGTACGGACGACATAGGCATCGTCACGAACATCTCCTCGTTGATACAAAAGGAGACGAACGTGTCGTTACGGGCCATGTCCGTGGATTCGTCCGACGGCCTCTTCCGTGGCACCCTCACCGTCACTGTTTCGGACACGCATGTGTTGGAGGATGTGATCAAGAAGATCAAGGCGATCAGAGGCGTGAAGAGCGTGGAGCGTTAGTATAATTGTTTGAATATAAAAGAAATAGATATATAATTATGTTTTCAGGAATAGTAGAGACGGCGGCCAAGGTGGTCGCGTTACGGAAAGATCAGGAGAATCTGCACATCACGATGACCTGTCCTTTCGTGTCAGAATTGAAGATAGACCAGAGTGTGGCGCATAACGGTGTGTGCCTGACGGTGGTGGAGAAGACGGCCGACACCTATACGGTGACCGCCATCCAAGAGACGCTTCGTCGCTCGAACCTCGGGCTCCTCAAGGAGGGTAGCCTCGTCAATCTGGAGCGCAGCATGGTGATGAACGGACGGTTGGACGGGCACATCGTGCAGGGACATGTGGACCAGGTGGCGAAGTGCGTCGGCAAGAAATCCGAGGAGGGCAGTTGGTATTTCACCTTCCAATACGACATGGACGCTGAGATGGCCAAGAAGGGCTATGTGACGGTCGAGAAGGGTTCCGTGACGGTGAACGGAGTCAGCCTGACGGTCTGTGACTCCAAGAAGGACGGGTTCTCCGTGGCCATCATCCCCTACACCTACGAGCACACGAACTTCTGCCAGATCGAGGTGGGAAGCGTCGTGAACATCGAGTTCGACATCGTCGGCAAGTACATCAGCCGCATGTTGGAGTTCCGCGGATGACGCATTCGGGGCGGGAACGTTTGTCTTTCCACCCGAAAAACATTAATTTTGTGGTTAGATTTATTCTTTACTAATTGGATATTAAAGGAAACTAGATAATGAAACAATTGTTATTGGCTGATGAGGCCATTGCCCAGGGGGCGATAGATGGTGGACTTTCAGGTGTTTACGCATATCCTGGAACACCTTCCACCGAGATCACAGAGTATATCCAGAACTCCAAGCAAGCGAAGGAACGTAATATCCACAGTCATTGGTCGTCCAATGAGAAGACAGCCATGGAGGCTGCGTTAGGCATGTCGTATGGTGGCAAGCGTTCGCTGGTTTGCATGAAGCATGTGGGTATGAACGTGGCGGCGGACTGTTTCGTGAACACCGCCATCACGGGTGTGAATGGAGGTATGATGGTGCTGGCGGCGGACGATCCGTCGATGCACTCCTCTCAGAACGAGCAGGACTCCCGCTTCTATGGCAACTTCGCCATGATTCCTATCCTGGAACCTTCCAATCAGCAAGAGGCATACGATATGGCCTACAACGGTTTTGACCTCTCCGAGAAGTTGGGCTATCCTGTCCTGATGCGCATCGTCACCCGTTTGGCGCACTCCCGCTCAGGCGTGGAGCGCAAGGAGGTGCGGCCGGAGAACGGTAACAGCGTACCTGCGGACCCACGTCAGTTCGTCTTGTTGCCAGCCATCGCACGCCGCCGTTACCAACATCTGTTGGACATGCAGGGCGAGATATTGTCCGCTTCCGAGAATTCACCATACAACCGTTACATCGACGGAAACAACAAGAAGATCGGTGTGGTGGCTTGCGGAATCGGTATCAACTACTTGAACGAGGTTTACCCGGAGGGTTGCGAATACCCTGTTGTCAAGGTTTCCCAATACCCGTTGCCTAAGAAGATGATCGACAAGCTGGCTTCAGAGTGTGAGTCTCTCTTGGTGATCGAGGACGGTTATCCGTTCGTGGAGAACCAGTTGAAGGGCTTCTTCGAGGCGAAGAAGGTGATGGGCCGCTTGGACGGCACGTTGCCGCGCACGGGCGAGTTGGATCCGGACAGCGTGGGCAAGGCCTTCGGAAGAGAACATAAGTCTGTTTACAGCATACCATCCGTCGTGAAGATGCGTCCACCGCAGATGTGCCAGGGATGTGGCCACCGTGACATGTACGAGGCCCTGAACGAGGTGCTCCGCGGCTATGAGCACAGCAAGGTGTTCGGCGACATCGGTTGCTACACGTTGGGAGCGTTGCCTCCTTATCAGGCGATCAACTCCTGTGTGGACATGGGTGCCTCCATCACCATGGCGAAGGGTGCGGCGGATGCAGGCATCTACCCGGCTGTGGCAGTGATCGGAGACTCCACCTTCACGCACTCTGGTATGACCGGTCTCTTGGATGCGGTGGATGAGAACGCTAACATCACCATCGTGATTTCAGACAATGAGACGACCGCCATGACGGGTGGTCAGGATTCCCAGGGTACGGGTAAGATCGAGAGCATCTGCCTCGGCTTGGGTGTGGATCCTGCGCACCTTCGCGTGTTCGTTCCGTTGAAGAAGAACTATGACGAGATGATAAAGATCATCAAGGAGGAGGTCGATTACAAGGGACTCTCCGTCATCATCCCACGTCGTGAGTGCATCCAGACGCTCACGCGCAAGATGAAGGCCAAGAAGAAATAATATCATAGCGAGGGGGAATGCAGGTTTGTGGGCATTCCCCCTTTCGTTTCAATTTTACCTGTTTATTTATAATTTAAAACTGAGAAATTATGCCTGATTTGAAAAACATTCTGTTTTTGGACATTGAGACGGCCCCTATGACGGCCACGTTGAGTGAATTGGACCCCGCTTTGGCGCATCTGTGGGAAGAGAAGGTGGAGCAGATGAGGCGACGGGTGCCGGAGCGTTACACGGACGATTGCACGGCCGAGAGCATGTACCATGAGGCGGGTATCTTCGCTGAATTCGGACGGGTGGTCTGTATCTCCGTAGGGTTCGCCTACGAGGAGGAGGGTGCGCTCCTTTTCAGGGAGAAATCCTTCTACGGGGAGGATGAGCGGCAGTTGTTGCTCGACTTCGCCGACCTGCTGAACCATTCCTACCAGACGCCGAGCCATTACCTTTGCGGACACAATGCGAAGGAGTTCGATTTCCCCTTCATTGCCCGTCGGATGTTGATCCATGGTGTTCAATTGCCTGAAATATTGAACGTTGCGGGGAGAAAACCGTGGGAGGTCCGCCTGCTCGACACGATGGATATGTGGAAGTTCGGGGACTACAAGCATTACACCTCGCTGAAGCTCCTATGCGCCGTGTTGGGCATCCCCACGCCGAAGGATGATATCGACGGTAGCCAAGTGGCGGGTGTCTTCTACGAGGAGCGTGACCTGAAGCGCATCGCGGTCTATTGCGAGAAGGATGTGCTAGCGACGGCGAGGGCGTATTTGCGGATGCGAGGAGAAGGGAGAATTTTGAATTTTGAATTTTGAATTGCCATTCGGTTCAATGTAGAGGCGCACGGCCGTGCGTCTCTACACGTGAATTAAAAAATATGAATGACCATCCGGTTCATTGGCGCCCCGGAGGGGCAACACATTATCTAGCCCAGGGCAGCGCCCTGGGGGAATGGTCGGGGTGTTTTATTGCGCCCTGAAGGGGCAAAACATATCCTAGCCTGTTGGTAAATGAATGGTGTGGATGGATGTTGTCGTACGATTCTCCCCCCCCCATTATTCCTTCGGTGACCAAAAGAATCGTAAACAAGGTCTCCATATCTTTTTGCTTTCTTGGGCCATCACCCAAATACAAACCCATGTTTTCTTCCATCTTTTCTTTTGTAGGCATATGAATGTTTTATTGACGATCTGATCGTCGGTGCATACATCGTCCAATGTGCCTCCCATTCTGTCATCATCCCACCACCTACTCTGTAGTATCTTCAATTTCCGTCCGTCATCAGCTATGGCGACTAACTTCAGCTTGTCGTTCTCCTTGATGTCTGGCAAAGGACCGATGGAATCGATTTTTATCAGTGAGTCGTTGATTGATAGGTAGATAGTCATGGAAGGTGATAGGTTCAGCGTGATGTCCGAAACCAGTTCGCCATCCTGAGTGGTTGTCCGTAGATGCGCTTCGTCGTCCTTGGAATCTGACACTATGTCTATGATCGTCAGATAGGCGATGCCCTCCTTTTGGTCGACGGAGTAGCGGGCGATTGTACATCCTTCGCAGTTGAAGAAACGTTTTTGGCGGTCTAATGTTTCGATTTCCAGTTTGCTGTCGTTTATGCGATTGAATCGGCGTCCGAAGGAATACTTGTGGACGATAGAATTCGTGTTGAATTTCAAGTGGGTGGTATCCTGGTTTACCCGCAAAACATCTATTGTATCCATTGGACCATTCTCCTTCTTTTTCTCCCCGTACAATTCGTTGTTGGCGGGGGAAGCGATGCAGGTGTCGCTTGGGTATGGTGCGTTGAGCAGGCTGATGCAGTCTTCAAACATGTTGTAATAGCAATGATCGGGTAATGTTGTGGCGGGTAGTTCGGGAGCATGGGTTAGTCGTATGCATTCTCTGAACATTCCTTCGTAGCATCCCTTTGCCAATGTTGTGGCGGGTAGTTCGGGTGCTTGTGTCAGACTGGTGCAATTCTCAAATAGATTGCGGAAACATTTTTCTCCCGGAATGACCAAACTTTCGCCCTTTCCGTCGATGAGGCTCATCACGCTACCGCTGGCGGCGATGCGGCCGGTCATGGCGAAGTGGGTGAAACTGGTGTCTCCCCTTGATATACCTTGCGGGTTGTGTCCTCTCAGCAAGGCTTTCTTCTTGTTGGGTAAGCTGATGAGCGTATTGTTTTTGAGTTTTTTCCACGTCTTCCCGCCATCCAAGGAGTATTGTACGTCGGGTTCGTTTCCCCCTTTGTTAGAGATGCCGAACGCCGAACTGTCCTCCTCCGCCGTGAAGGTGAGGTAGTTGGCGGCATGCGCAGTGCAGAGGAGGGAGAGGAGAAAAGTTATGAGGAAATGTCGCATGATAATTAAGAATTAAGAGTTAAGAGTTATGAAACGATAGTTCGACGTAGTCAATTATGGATGGGACATTCGGTTCAATGGTCGCCCTGAAAGGGCCTGACATTATCTAGTCCAGGGTAGCGCCCTGTAGGATTATTCAATTGTTAGTTATGCGAATTTAGTTTATTCAGGATAGAAATCCTCGAGCGTTCGGTGTTTTTTTCTCACCACCTTCCATCCTTTGGGTATCGCGTCCCCT
>JAGCGM010000118.1 GCA_017649635.1 Paludibacteraceae bacterium
ATTCGCTGTAACGTTTTGACACAGAATCGAATAGTATGATGTTGTCCTCGATGCCTTTCAGATGGAAGGCTGAGATGTATGGCGCACCCGTGTAGCAGAACTCACGGTACACCTCGTCGGAGAATAGGTACAAATCGTACTTTTTGACGAGGTCGCGGATCTTGTTCATCTCCTTCTGGTTGTAGAGGTAACCTGTCGGGTTGTTCGGGTTGCAGATGAGGATACCCTTGGTCTTCGGGGTGATCATCTCCTCGAAACGCTCGATGTGGGGTAGGGCGAAACCTTCTTCAATGGTGGATACAATTGGTTTGACAATCGCTCCGGCGCCTATCGCGAAGGCCGTGTAGTTGGCGTACGCAGGCTCTGGCACGATGATCTCGTCGCCTGGATCCAAGCAGGACATGAAGGCGAAGTTCACCGCTTCCGAACCACCACTCGTGATGATGATGTCCTTCTCGTCAACATCTATGTTGAATTTCTTATAGTATTCAGCCAATTTGAGACGAAGACTCTTGAATCCGTTACTTGGACTATACTCAAGGATCTTCCGGTCAATCTTCTTCAGCGTGTCAAGCGCAATCTGTGGCGTTTTCAAATCGGGTTGTCCGATGTTGAGATGGTACACTTTTACGCCTCTCTCTTTCGCTTTGTCTGCCAGAGGAACTAATTTCCTGATTGGTGACTCCGGCATAATCTGACCTCGGTTCGATGTCTGTGGCATATTGTCTTAAATATTACTAGTTTATTCATTCGTCATCGAAGAATTTCAATCCTTCTTCTTTAGAAGTGCAAAGATAGTAATTCTAATTGCTTTTTGTGATATGGGTGTTTAAATTTTTCTTGTGGAAGGAATATTCTAATTAAGAATTAAGAATTATGAGTTAGTTGAGGTTTTTTATACTTGGGTTGATGGATGGGGGATTACTCCTCATTGAGTCCGCCAGTTACGAGGATGGACTTGGCTCCCTTGATTCCGCATTTCTGATAGGTGGCATAAGCGTTGATGGCTCTCTCCAATATCTTTTGGTTGGACTCTTTCTTGACATACCCTGTGATGGCGTCATGGATCGTATAGGCTTCGGGCGCCATGAACTGTTTTGTCCAAACTATCGGGTTGACATTGGCTGGCTCCAAATAGGGTGAGAAGAATGTCCTGCTTGTGCAGGCGAGGATGATCACGTCACGTTTCTTCCCGTCCGTGTTGGTGAATCTGTCGTTTAGGATGTGCTCCATTAAACCGTCGTGCCCGATATAGCTTATTAATTGCGAGTTACCGCAGCATCCGATCGTCAGGTTGTCGTTGACGTGGACGGTGTCTTTCCATCTTCCGCATGAGCTGGAGAGAAAGTCGGAGATGCATTGTGCGATGTACTTTCCGTTGTAGGCGTCCGCCACCAAGTAATAGTTCTGGCTGGCGTGTTTGAATACGAGCCTCTCCATAATCGTGTCGTTGATGGTGCTGGTTTTCAGTAGTTTCCATTCCGCGCTTTTCTTGAAGAAGGTTTTAATGCCATAGCCGCAGCCCCAATAGAGGTTGGTGGAAGGCTTTTGCCCGTTTCCTATGCTTGCGGGAACTTTCACGATCCCTTGGTTCTCGTTGTCGCAAAGGGCTACGAAGATATGGATGGACTGGTAGGTCGAATCGAATTGGGTGTGTTGCTCCCTCCTTTCCGTGACGGGTGTGCCTGCGAAGGGGTCTTCGCCGCTTGTGTTGTCTTCCTCCGTATACTCATGCGTGTATTCCTCTTCCTGGACCATCGCCTCCATGGTTGTGTCGGTGATGGCTGAATCGGCTTGCACCGCGCGGATCGAGTCCTCTCTTTGCTGGGGAACACCTTCCTTCACCGCCCCCTTGTTCTGACAGGTGCATACGAGGAGGAATATGCCGCAGAATAGTAGTCGGATGATTTTGTCCATATAATTTGCCATGAAAGAGTGAAACAACATCCCCAAATATATGAATAAACTCTAAATTTTAAATCCTTAATCCTTGATTTTAACGCTTAATTGACTACGTCAAACTATCGTTTCTTAACTCTTAATTCTTAACTCTTAACTTAAAAAAGAAAGGGCCATCCGATTCGGACGACCCTTCCCGTATGAGATATAATGTGGATTACATCATTCCGCCCATTCCGCCACCCATAGGAGGCATAGCAGGAGCAGCGGCCTTGTCATCCTTCTTCTCCGCGATCACACATTCGGTGGTCAACATCATGCCGGCGATGGAAGCTGCGTTCTCCAAAGCCACACGCGTAACCTTGGCAGGGTCGATGACGCCCGCCTTGAAGAAGTTCTCGAACTTGTCGGTACGAGCGTTGTAGCCGAAGTCGTCCTTGCCTTCCTTCACCTTCTGTACGTATACGGCGCCCTCTTTGCCTGCGTTGGCGATGATTTGGCGGAGAGGCTCCTCGATGGCACGCTTGATGATTTCGATACCGGTGGTCTCGTCTTGGGTCTCACCCTTCAAGTCCTCCAAAGAGGCGATGGCACGGATGTAGGCCACACCACCACCAGGAACGATACCTTCCTCGATAGCCGCACGCGTAGAGCACAATGCGTCGTCCACGCGGTCTTTCTTCTCCTTCATCTCCACTTCTGATGGCGCACCCACGTAGAGCACAGCTACACCGCCAGCCAATTTAGCCAGACGCTCCTGGAGCTTCTCCTTGTCGTAGCTGCTCTTGGTCGTTTCGATCTGTGCCTTGATTTGGTTCACACGCTCTGCGATGTTCTCCTTAGCGCCCGCACCGTTCACGATGGTCGTGTTATCCTTGTTGATGGTAACCTTCTCAGCCTTACCCAACAAATCGATGGTCGCGCTCTCCAACTTGATGCCTTTCTCCTCTGAGATGACGATACCGCCCGTTAGGATAGCGATATCCTCCAGCATCTCCTTACGACGGTCGCCGAATCCTGGAGCCTTTACGGCAGCGATCTTCAAGGCGCCTCTCAATCTGTTGACTACCAACGTGGTCAATGCCTCACCGTCGATGTCCTCTGCGATGATCAACAATGGACGGCCAGACTGTGCGGTGGCCTCCAAAATAGGGAGGATATCCTTCAAAGAAGAGATTTTCTTGTCGTGGATGAGGATGTATGGGTTCTCGAACTCAACCTCCATCTTCTCCGTGTTGGTGACGAAATAAGGAGAGAGATAACCACGGTCGAACTGCATACCCTCGACAACGTCTACGGTCGTGTCCATACCTTTGGCCTCCTCAACGGTGATGACACCCTCTTTCTTCACCTTCGCCATGGCGTCGGCGATCAATTTACCGATTTCATTATCGTTGTTGGCTGAAATGGTAGCCACTTGCTCGATCTTGCTGAAGTCGTCGTCCACTTCCTTGGCTTGCTTCTTGATGCTCTCGACCACTTTGGCAACCGCCTTGTCGATACCTCTCTTCAAATCCATTGGGTTAGCGCCGGCTGCTACGTTCTTCAAACCCACGTTGATGATCGATTGAGCCAAGACAGTAGCGGTTGTTGTACCGTCACCTGCGTCGTCACCCGTCTTAGATGCAACCTCCTTGACAATCTGCGCACCCATGTTCTCGTATGGATCGGCCAATTCAACTTCCTTGGCGACTGACACACCATCCTTCGTGATGTGAGGCGCACCGAATTTCTTCTCGATGATCACGTTACGTCCCTTAGGACCAAGGGTCACTTTCACTGCGTTTGCAAATTCGTCCACACCC
>JAGCGM010000119.1 GCA_017649635.1 Paludibacteraceae bacterium
ACCTTCGGGTTGTTCATGATGACATCCATGCACCAGGAGTGGAAGGTTTGTCCACGCAGCCCATCGACGGAGATTCCACCAATCTCAGACTTGATGCGCTCGACGATTTCACGCGCCGACTTGCGGGTGAAGCTGAGGATCAGGATCCGATTCGCCGGCACTCCTTGCTGAAGAAGATACTTCGCACGAGCGATGATGGTGCGTGTCTTACCCGTACCAGCCCCGGCGATCACCAACAGGTGCTTCCCGTCATATTCCACAGCCTTCCGCTGTTGTTCGTTCAATTCCTCCATTGTAAATTATTTGCGACATATCCCCAAACGACGAGGAAGGAAGAGCCTTCTTTCAAAGCCCAACCTATTGTCTAACGCGAAATTAAGGATTTGGAGACATCCGCCGAAATAAAAAAGGGGATTTCCACAAGAGAGTTTTCAACCGTCTATCACATCGTTCACACGGAGACCCTGCGCAGCATCTCCACGACGGAAGGCACATCCGATCCCCGCAGGTACTGCACACCCAGTTCCACCAACCGTCTGTTTCCCTCGCAGACCCGAGAACAGCGAACAGACTCATCCTTGTAATAGACCGAATACAACGGCTTACCGAGTGACAAGGCATTGTTCGCCACATACATTGCACCCCCATCCACACCCGTCTGAAGGACGATCACCGCATGGGAAAGAGCGGAGACCAAACGGTCACGCGCGATGAAATTATACTTACAAACCTGCGTGCCGACAGGATACTCGGAAAGGAGCAGGCCACCAGCCTCAACGATTTCACGCGCCATGGCGGAATGTTCCGCAGGATAGACCCGATCCAGACCATGCGCAAGAACCGCGATGGTCTTCCCCTTCGCCAGCAAAGCGCCTCGATGGGCCGAAGCATCACATCCGCTCGCCAAACCTGAGACGACACAGAAGCCCTCCTTCGCGAACTCCCTCGCCAAATAGGCACCAGTCTCAACACCCTCCTTCGTCGGATAACGCGTACCGATGAGCGAGACGCACGGACGTTTCAGCAGAGAGATATCCCCTTTATAATAAAGCAAATAAGGAAGGGCAGGCAATCCTTTCTCATCAACGGTCTGCTCCAATCTAGCCGGGTAGGCTTCATCCTGCCTGGTAAGGATTCCAACTCCCTGCGCCTCCGACGCCTGAAGGAGAGAATCCGCCAAGCGCTCCGCCTCCTCGACATGGCAGGAAGCCAAAGGGACCACACGTCCCGTCTCCCGCACCTTCGCACCACAAGCCGATAGCCGGGCGAAGAGTTCTCCATCCCGCATAGCATCCGCCATGGGAACATATTTGGAACCCACCCCAAACAAATTCTGAATCGTTACAATCTGCTTAACCGTCAACATAAATGCAAACAAATACTTCTCTAGACAAAATTAGCAAAAAACCGGACATCAGGCAAGAAGGCAGGAACGAGGCAACCATCAATCGTCCAATTCCTCAAAGGAAAACGCAGGCGGAGATGCGATGAACCAGACATTCACCAAACATCTCCGCCACGTACCATATCTGCTCGAAGAGAGAACGATCACACGCCTTGGCAGGATAACCATCCATGCCTTGGACGAAGGGAATCGTTAACCTTCACGCACGAATCATGAAAAAATCGTATCCTTCAAGCTGAGGCCCAACGTGCTTGAGAAAATAAGCAGAGCACCCATGAGTAGCGGGAAGAGAACGTAGCAGATGATATAGATGACCTTACCGAGAAGGCCCAATTTCCTTTCAAGTATATCCAATTTAGAAGATTCCTTTTTAAGGATGATTCTGCTAATCAATAAATAGGCACCCACCGCAACGAACAAGAGGCCTACGATAAACGTTGTGATATTCATGATTTCTCTATTTAATTATTTCTTGTGATCTTTCTCGAATTCAGCCAGACGCTCGTCCAACACGTCATACTGATAGTCTTGGATGAAGGAGGTACATGCCCTCAAGCCCTCTTGCTTGCTACCCGTGGTAAGCAGTGAGATGACGCTCACACCGTAGAAGAGGAGCTCGTACATCAGTTGACCACCGGTCATGCCCTTATAGCCGACAGTGAAGTAGAAACCGTCACCGATCTCACGGTCGATATCCTTGTCATAGACGATATGGAAGCCATGTTTCTGGAAGATGGCCTTCAGCTTGGCCGCACGTCTTCCGTACTCCTGCACGCCCTCCAAGAAGTTGTATTTTCCGTCGCAAGCCGCTTTGAACATAGCCGCCAAGGCATATTGCGCGGAGTGTGCCGTGCCCGAAGAGAGCACGTACAGGATTCTGTTCACGAAGATGGTACCGAATTCGCCAATCGAGTAACGGTCCGCAAGCCCTTGATAGAAACGGTGGTAGAGCTTGTTCGAGATCGCGGACACGCCTATACGTTGACCCGCATAGCTGAATGCCTTAGAGCCTGAGATCAGCAGGATGTAGTTGTCCGTATACTTTGCAACCGATGGTTGGAAAGGTGGAACGAACGGTTTGCTGAGGTCCTTGCGGAAGTCCATGGCGAAGTAGGCCAAGTCCTCCATGACGATGACGTCATATTTAGTGGCCAATTCACCGATCCCCTTCAACTCCTCCTCCGTCAGGCAGAACCATGACGGGTTGTTAGGGTTGGAGTAGATGATGTTGCAGATGTTGCCCTTCTTCAGGTAGCTTTCCACCTTCTCGATCAGTTTCTCGCCTCTGTATTCATACATGTCGAACGACTCGTACTTCAGGCCTAAAACGAGCAATTGGGTCTTCTGTACAGGGAAGCCCGGGTCGATGAAGAGGACCGTGTCACGCTTAGGGTCACATTGTCCCGAAACGAGGAAGGACGCGTAGGTGCCTTGCATGGAACCAGACGTTGGCACGCAACCCTCCGGATTGACATCCACATCGATGAACGCCTTGATGAAACGGGAGGCCTCCTTCTTCAGTTCAGGATGTCCGTCCAACATTGGGTACTTGGAGGCTACGCCTTTCTGCAAGGCCTCGATCTCAGCCGCCGTACCGATAGCGTCCGGCGCAAGACCTGGAACACCCATCTCCATCCTGACGTACTTCTCGCCCGTCAGAGCCTCTACTTTGTTAGCAATCGCTACAATCTCACGAATCGTCGCTTTGTTGAAATCCGGAAGATGCATCTCCTCGATCACGGATTTCACTATGTTTTTATCTATCATGTCTGAATAATTTATTTACCATTAACTAATTGAAACAGAACGCAATCCGACCAATCGTCTCCATCCCGGACCCAATCCGTCAGTTTACCTGCCTGCGTGAAATTCATCTCTTGGAACAATTTAAGGCTCGGTTCGTTCTTCGCATTGACCTTCGCCATGATTTGGTGGCAACGCAAGTAATCGAAGACGTAGCGCACCACCATTTCGAGCGTCTCCCTCGCATATCCTCTGCCACGTACCGCCTCGTCGATCAGGATCCCCAGCTCGACACGTTGCGCGATCGGCTCGAAATCGAAGAGATCCACCACGCCCACTTGCTTGCGGGAGGCGTTCTCCTCCACGATGAGGCGCAACTCCCTCGACGTGAAGATATCCGTCGCATTGGCGATATAATTCTTCAGGTCATAGCGGGAAAAGGGAGGTATCATGCTCCCCTCGCCCCAAATGGACGAGTCATTCTCCCAACGGTAGAGGAAATCCAGGTCTTCCGGTTCCAAAGCCCTGAGGGAAAGACGTTCGGAGGAGAGCAAAGCCATAACGATCAACGTAATCTGTCCAAAGAGCGCACCAACGCCTCGTCGCTACCGATGGCGCGGATCGCCAAGTACGTCAGGATGACGTTCACAATCGGCAGAACGATGGTCCAGTTCGGCTGGAACGATCCCTGTATAACCCCCTGATTAGGCATCAGGAAGAAATAATAGAATGCGAAGAGCGCATATACGCCCAAGTGCAGCATCATGTTGAAGATGGCCACACGGATTTGGAATATACGTCTCTTGAAGAGCAGGATGTCATATGCGGTGACTCCCAAGATAATGCTTACCAAGGCGAACAACGCCCACGCACCCTTCACGAACTGGGTGGTGACATTCGACGAGTTAGCGTCAGTTATGATTTGGTAGGCACCCACCGCATTCAGTTCAAATGTTCTCACTGTCCCTTCCCCCATCACATTGTAGCCCATAGGCAGGAAGAAAAGCAGGACCGTGAGGATAAACGTCACAAGAAGATAAACGGTTTGGATTCTTTGAAGCATAACGTGTGAATTATTTTTTCTCTGTAATATTTTTGCCTGCCTCAAGCGCCTTCAGGTTCAGATTCACGATCTCGTCGCCCTTCCTGCCGAAGATGGAACGGATACCCTCTTGGATCTTATCATAAGAGATCCCCAGGAACGGAGTGGCCGCACCCAACATCACGATGTTAGCGACACGAGGAGAGCCAACTTCCTTGGCGATGGACTCCACATCCAAGATGACGTGGTTCTTCACCTTCTTCACCTCAGCCAACACATCGTCGACATTCGGGTAATCAGGAATGTTGATCAAAGGAACGTTGCTGGTGACCACGCAACCATCCTCCTTCAGGAAAGGAAGGTAGCGGAGGGACTCCATAGGCTCCAGAGAGATTATCAAATCGGCTGTTCCCTTCGCGATCAGGTCTGACGCGATCGGTTTGTCGGAGATCCTCAGGTTGGATTGCACATCCCCACCCCTTTGGCTCATACCATGGACCTCAGCCTGTTTCATATAAAGATCATTCTTAACAGCCGCTTCACCAATCACCGCGGCGATGGACAAAATGCCTTGTCCTCCAACTCCTGACAAGATAATATCAGTCTTCATAACATATAATTTTTTTTAATCCAGCCACGGAAAGGCTTCCCGTCCGTGGGCCATGTCATATCACACTACAAAAGTAATAAAATTATAGGACAAAAATCACAGCAACGCGGCACGAAAAAGTACGCAAGGGATGAGTCATTGTCCCAAGGGAGAAAAATCCGGGCGGACCCTCTCCCCAAAGATTATTTCACAACCTTGTACACCCGGCTGTCAGAGGCATTGGTCATGTCCACCAAGACACACCTGGCACTATCCTTCTGCAGCACCATCCGTAAACGCTGTCCCTGCATATTAAAGCCGGAGAGGCCCACCGCAACATGTTGGAAATCGGACACTTCCAGTCTTTCGGAGAATTGTTGTCCGTTCATGTACAGCTCAAAATTCCGCACCGTCATCACAACGGCGGAGTCACTGTCGGCAGCGGCGGCCAGGCGGAAACTATGCGAGTGGAGGTAGTCCCACATCTCCCCCTGGTCCTTGAAAGAGCCAGGCTCGTAGGAAGCGGTAGGGAAATCCTCCTTCGATGATTCAATATTGGATTTGTTCTTGATCAGGTTATAGAAAAAGACACCCAGACAAAGAACCATGATGACAATCGTTACAATTCTTTTCTTATCCATGCTATGTTTTTTATTCTTTCAAAATCTCTATAGTCCCGTGTTTCTCCTTCCCGTTCCTGAAACGGATGGTATAGATATATACTCCAGCGTCGGCCGGTTCGCCGCGGTAACGTCCGTCCCAACCGTTGGTGGAATGGCAGACCAGCAATCCGTAGCGGTCATGGATGAATATCTCATACCCCTCCATGAAGATATCATTGATACCGTTGCCGTCCTTCGGCGTGAAGGAGGTCGGCACATCCACATCGTCCTCGTTGCGCACGAACAACAGGAGCGTGACAAGGCTATCGCAACCCTTCGAATTGGCGTACAGGGTATCAAACGTATGCAAGCCAGGCACCTTCTGGGCTGGGAGGTCAAAGTTCCGGTCACGGTAGGTATCCCCATAGAATATCGTATCGGAATAGGTGAAGTCCGTCTTCGGGAAAGCCTTCACACTCAAGGAAAGGATACTATCGCAGTGCGTGGAGGAAGTGAGCGTCTGGTAATGAAGGCTATAACCCTCCTCATCGACCAGGAAATCGAATCCGTTGCGTTGATAACGTTCCATGAAGCAGATGGAGTCCACCATGGAGATTTGGTACACGGTATCGACCGTAAGCGCCAGCACATGGATGAACGTGCAACCCTCCTCGTTGAGCTCCGAGCGCTCCTTGTATTGCAAGCCGGAAGGCTGGAAGGCAGGCACCTCGAAACCGTTCTTGTAATAGCCCTCGTTCTGGCACACATGGGCATATTGGGTGTCCCGTTGGGCAGGCAAAACCTCCAAGCGCAGGCAGACGACGCTATCGCATCCATTTCCATCGGACAACGTCACGGTGTCGTAGACAATGCCCGGAAGCGACGGTTGGAGAAGGAATCCATTCCGCTTGTAAGTGGCCCCTTGGCAAGTGACATCGCTCACACGGGTAGTGTCCCGCACATCCAGGACGGTAAGATTCAAGGTGATTTTCTGCGTACACTCTCCATTATCGGCCTCAGCATGATAGACACCAGACTCGGAGGCCTCGAAATAGTCATCCTTATAGACCTGTCCGTGGCATATCTTCCTATCCAGCACGATAGGGTCAACGCTTTGCACGTAAATGGTCGTGTCATGTTTAGAAGAACATTTCCCGCTATTCGAGAGAACTGTGACCTCGTAATTGGTCGTGCGGGTTGGATAATCCACGATGGTCGGGGTGGTATCCCCCGTGTTCCAACGATAAGAGAGCGTGGTGTCCACATACTCCGTATAATCCTCACAGATAGTGAATTGGCACATCGGACGGATAAACAGTCCCTCCTGCAACGGATGGGAGACCTCATAATTACCCTGAGCCATGGAAATGGCACAGCCCCAAGAATCAGACTCGGCATCACACGTCCAATACGAGTCGAAGTATAATTCGTCTCCTCCGTTCTCGTACAATGCGGAATCCATATCCACCAGATTGGCGTAGAGGAGGCTCATCTCCGCGCGGGTAGGTATATACCACCCGTTCTTGAAGTCCACCGACCATGCGGCGGGGTATTGGGACGAGTCACCCAATTCGCGGTATCTCTTGGTGCATTCGTACCCACGCGTGGTGCTGACCCTATCGTCAATGGCGGCGAAATAAGGATCCGCAATAGGTGCGTCACCTGTCTGCAATGGGACTGAATCGACGTCCTGCATAGCAACCATAGTGCCCGTCTTGCCGTCAGGATTGACACAAAGGACGATTCCCCTTAAGCCATCCTTGGTCTCGACCAAATCCCCCCGTTTATACTTCGGCTGCGTCCAATTCTGCAACTTCACCTTACGGAAGGAACGGGCACTACATATACTACGTTTCATGATTGCGATGATATACAAGTCACACCTTACCGCACACACCATGTCGCTGTTGTACTCACTACTCGAGACATAGTAATCACCAAACTCATATGTTCCGTGGTAGATGGAATCGCCCTGCAACGCATTAAGAGAAGCATTCACAACGACCACCGAGGCGAATAATTTCCGCAACTCCCCGATCGCCGGGAGATACCACCCATGTTCGAGGTCAGCCCACCAGGCCAACGGGTAGACGTCCGCATCTCCCTCTTCCCTGATGATGGAAGTGTTCTGGAATCCATCCATTTCGTTCAACAGGGAAGGCAGATATTGCTGGTTCTCCAACGAGGGGATATCGTAGTAGGTTCTGCCCCACACGTAGAATGCCGATGGTTCATAAAGCGAGACGACGTAAGCGTACCCCTCCGTATCGTCGTAATGGAAGACGACGCCCTCGGCCTGCTTGCCCGACGTCTGGAAAGAGTCCATACTCACGATCGAGCCGTCAGAGCAATAGACATCTCCCGGAGAAACCGCGGACGGTGGGCATTGATGATATACGAGCGTACTGGAATTACTTCTGACGGAAAGCCTGAGCAGGGAGGAATCGCAATGGATGCCCTTGTCAGGAGAGACGCTGAACGAGATGTCAGGAACAGGCACTACCGTCAATTGCAAGACGATCACGCTATCACACCCCTTTGCCGTCTTGAAGGAATGTGTGGAGGTGAAAAGTCCGGACCTCTCCTGTTTGCCTAACGTGATGCTCCCCAAGCTATAGCTTTCGCCCTGACAGATCGTGTCGGACACGACCGTATGATAGGAGGGATAAGGATAGACGGTGTAAGGCACCGTGCTCGACCCGCAACCATTCTCGCCGATCAACGTCAGTGTCGCAGGCTCGTCGCTCGTGAAATAGAGGGCGATCTGCGGGGAATGCTCTCCGCTGACCACCTTCACGTTTTCAGGAAGGCTCCATTTGTATTGGGATAGATTATCCTCCAGCTCGGACGAATAGGTGACCACCTGGTTGGTACAAGGGTGCAACTCTCCCTTCAACTCGTTGGCAAGGTCCTTGGTGTCATTGACCACCAACCGCAGACACACGATACTGTCACAGCGTTGCCTGTTCCGCTCGAACTTCAGCGTGTCCATCAAGACTCCCACCGGCGGCTGTATGATGTGGAATCCGTTCTCCACATAATCCTCCCCTTCGCAGATGGAGACATTGAGTGGGAAATATTTTTGCAGAATGGTCAATTCAAGGCTGACAGTGGTGGTGGCGGAGCAATTGGCGGGATTAGCGATCAGGTTGGTGTACCCGAACGTGCCCACGTTCATTTGCGGAGGCAAGTCGAAATTATGCAGCTTATAGGAATCACCTTGGCAAATAGTGTCCTGGATGGTGACATCCCCTCCCTCGTAGGAGTCGGTGACATATGCGCTCTGTATGAATTGGCAGCCCGTCGCGGAGGTGATCTCGCAGAATATGTTCATGTCTCCCCCATTAAATGTGCGGGTCGAGATGCGGGAAGTGTCCCCATTGTCCCAACGATAGGAAGGGAACCCCTCCGGTGCGGCCAAGGAGAAACTAGCCCCCTCACACACGTCAAGGCTCAGTTTGTTAGGTGCGCAGGAGGCGGTGAAATAGGCGTACCCGTAATGCCCGAAGAGGAAACAGTCGTACGTGATGAACTGCACCTGCACCTCCTGCCCAATGAAGGGCGTCAAATCAAGGCCGATCTTCGACCAATCCCGCCATCGTACCGTGTGATACTCGTCGCCCTCGGAATACGAGAAGTCATGGAATCCCTCCAGCCCGGCGGCGGCGGTGACATCGTAGACGGAACAATCATTCACCAACTTGCCATTCTTGTCCGTGACACGGATGACAAAGCGAGGCTGGAAAGCGAATTCATGCCCGGGGTCCTCCATCACCACGGCGAAGTTGACGAACAATAGGGAATTGTCCGGATCGACAATGTAGTGGTATGCAATCGCCTCCGACTCGCCTCCGATACTGTCATTGCCCAAACGGATGGACTTCGACTCCCCATCGGGGATGAGCTTCAGTTTGTTGCCGGTATGGGGGTCATACCCCTGCTCTTCGTTCAGATGATGTCGTTTCGGATTGATTCCCGAATCCTCGAAAGGATTGTCGGTCATACCCGTATAGAAGTCCACATAGGAGGCGGAGACGTCCATAAAATCGGGACATCCATTGTATGGCACTGCTTGAGAAACAGATAAGGCTCCCCCTATGACGCCCAACAGCATCCCTAGCAAGACTTTCCTTATCACTTGGTTTCTCATACAAATACTAGCCCTTTATATTGTTCAAAAATGATTTCACTTTACAAAGATAATTTTTTTAACTCTTTTTTTGCTCTTTCCAAGGAATCAATTATGCTATCGCACCATAAATCGAACTCTGGATCGGGGCATTGGCACTCCGGATGGGCGAGGACGTAATCAATGGTTTGCTTCACCCCCTTGGAGAATGGGACGCTCGTGACATAATCGGGCACCGCTCTTTTCAGTTTCGTGTTATCGAAAACGACCGAGTTGGATTTGTCACCGACCAAGCTACCCAACAAGTCATAATGCCCGACTTCCGCCAAGAACTCGGAGGAGACATAGTAGGGTTTCAGCTCCACGCCCAACGCCTGCGCGATGGATTTGTATATCTGGTTCCACGTCAGGGTCTCGTCCGAAGTGATCTGGAAGGCCTCCCCTATCGCATGCGGATTGCCCATCAAGCCCACGAAGGCCTTGGCGAAATCGCTGTTGTGCGTCATGGTCCATAGGGAGGTGCCATCGCCTTGAATGATGACCGGTTTCCCCTCCAACATGCGTTTCACGACCTGCCAACTACCCTTGTCGCCATGCACGCCCAACGGCACGGAACGCTCGTCATAGGTGTGGCTCGGGCGCACGATCGTGATCGGAAAGCCCGTCTGACGGTATTGGTCGAGGAAGAACTCCTCACACTCGATTTTCTCCCTGGAGTACAGCCAATAAGGGTTCGCTAGCGTCGTCCCCTCCGTGATCAAGTAGGAGGCCAACGGCTTATGGTAGGCAGAGGCGCTACTGATGAAGATGAACTGATTCGTCCTTCCAGCGAAGAGACGAAAGTCACGCTCTGCCTGCTCCTTGTGGAAGATGATGAAGTCACAGACCACATCGAACTTCATGCCGGCGATCTTAGCCTTCACCTCAGCCTCGTCATTCACATCATTCACACGAATGAACTTCACATTGTCAGGAAGTTGAACCGAACGATTGCCACGG